>NZ_CP102951.1:600000-900000 GCF_024741815.1 Pseudomonas sp. LS1212 | reverse complement strand
TGTCTGCGCGCACTACCCATAGAAAGTGCAATAAGCCCAGACCGACCACCAGGTAAACCAGCCGGTGCAGCTTCTTCCAGCGCACCCCCAAGCGGCGCTGACTGTAGCGATTGGAAGTAACCGCCAATGCCAACAGACACAGGAAAGCCAGGCTCCCGACAATGATATAGGGACGCTTTCGCAGCTCTACACCCAACTGCCCCCAGTCCAACCCCAGAATGAAGATGGCATAGGCACTCATATGTAGAACGACATAAGCAAAGCACCACAGCCCCAATTGCCGCCGAACAGCAATCCACCCCGCCCAACCGGTGAGCCTCTGCAAGGGTGTCATGCTCAACGTAATCAACAGCAGGGTCAGCGTACCCAAACCTAACCGATCCACCAGAATTTTTCCCGGATCCGGCCCCAGGGCAAAGATCCAGGCCTGGTAGAGCCAGAGCAGCGGCCAAATGGAGGCTGTGAGAAATACACCTATACGCCAGAATGGGTAACGCATCAGTAGTTCTTCCGTAGGTCGAGCCCGGCATACAGGGAGGCGACCTCGTCTGCATAACCGTTGAACATTTGCGTGTCACGCACATTGGGGCTGAACAACCCACTGGGCAAACGCCGCTCACGCGCCTGAGTCCAGCGCGGATGATCGACCGTCGGATTGACGTTGGCATAGAAACCATACTCGTCCGGCGCAATGCTTTGCCAGGTGGTCTCGGGCTGCTCCGCGACCAGGCTGATACGCACGATCGATTTTATACTCTTGAAGCCGTACTTCCACGGCACTACCAACCGCAAGGGCGCGCCGTTCTGGTTGGGTAGTTCGCGGCCATACATGCCTACCGCGAGAATCGCCAATGGGTGCATTGCCTCATCCAGGCGCAACCCTTCTATATAAGGCCAGTCGATCAGCGCAAAACCCGAACGCTGCCCCGGCATGCTCTCGGGATCGTGCAGGGTTTCAAAACGAATGTACTTGGCCTTTGATGTTGGCTCCACCTGTTTCAGCAACGCCGAGAGCGGAAAGCCTATCCACGGGATGACCATCGACCAGGCTTCGACGCATCGCAGCCGATAGATGCGCTCCTCCAACTGATAGGGCTTCATGAAGTCTTCCAGCGCATACCGGCCGGGCTTGCCCACCTCGCCATCGACAACCACGGTCCAGGGCTCGGTTTTCAGGGCTCCGGCATTCTGCGCCGGGTCGCCCTTGTCGGCACCGAACTCGTAGAAGTTGTTGTAGTGCGTAGCATCCTTGAACGGCGTGATGGCCTCCCCTTTCGCCGTGACCGCTTGCCACTGTGTGGTCTTTAGTTTCTCGCCTAGCCAGGAAGGTGCGGCGCTCGGCTCGACATCGGCGTAGCGGGATGCCTCGGCAGCGCTTGCCCAACGTGGCAGGCCGCCGACAGCCAATGCCGCCATGGACGCGCCGAGCAGGGTGCGGCGCGAGAGGTAGAGTGCTTCGGGAGTGACTTCCGACTCTTTACAGACAGAGGCTTTGGGCAGCCGGATAAGCATGATGACTCCGTAGTATTGGCGAGCTGATGCACCAATAGACTACGGAGTCCTGCAGAAATTACATCATTCTGCTTTTTTGTGACGACGCAGGCGCAGCAGGTACTGCACCGGGCCGGACGCCGCATACGCCAGGAAAATCAGCAACAGGATGCGTGGCGGATCGCTGAAGACCACCGCGAATACCAGCACTACCGCCAGGATGGCCACGAAAGGCACGCGCCCCTTGAGGTCCAGTTCCTTGAAGCTGTTGTACTTGATATTGCTGACCATCAGCATGCCGGCCGCCGCGACCAGCAGGGCCACCAGGAAGGACATCTTCGAGCCCTGGATGCCATAGTCGCTGAATGCCCAGACCGTACCCGCAACGACACCCGCCGCGGCCGGACTGGCCAGACCGATGAAGTAGCGCTTGTCGGCCGTACCGACCTGAGTATTGAAACGCGCCAGACGCAACGCAGCACCCGCCACATAGATGAAGGCGACCATCCAGCCGACCTTGCCCATGTCACCCAACGCCCAACCGAAGGCCAGCAACGCCGGCGCGACGCCGAAGGCGACCATGTCCGACAGCGAGTCGTACTCGGCACCGAATGCGCTTTGGGTGTTGGTCATGCGTGCCACGCGGCCATCGAGGCTGTCGAGCACCATTGCCACGAAGATAGCGATGGCAGCGAAGGCGAAATACTTGCTCGCCTCGCGCGGATCACCGGCACTCAAGGCGCTCTGGGCGCTGATCGAGTTGATGATCGAGTAGAACCCGGCAAACAGGTTCGCGGTAGTGAACAGATTGGGCAGAAGATAGATGCCGCGGTGCCGCACCTTGCGCCCTTCGGCGTCATGTCCTTCTTCGACATGCTCATCGATCGGCAGCAGGCTTTCGGCGTCAGAGGCCTTGTTCGGCTCTTCGGGACGTTCGCTCATGGACATTACCTTGCAACGGTGTGGAAAGTTTTGACAGGTGTCTGCGACGAGGGTTCGAAGCCAGACGCTGAAAGCTTTATACCAGAACCTGACCACCTTAACGAAAAAACCCTGTAGCCGCTGCCGCCAGGCTGCGCTGAGGCCCGAAGGGGCTCCTTGCTATTCACCGCCATGCGCCTGCGTTGCAGGCGAGCGCAGCCTTCGGCAGCGGCTACAGAGCTCGCATGATCCGCTCCAATAAAAAACGCGGCCGAGGCCGCGTTTTTCATAAGTACAAAGCTAGATCAGTTCTTGGTCTTGTCGACGATTTTGTTCGCTGCGATCCAAGGCATCATCGAGCGCAGTTGCTCGCCGATGACTTCGATGCCGTGGGCGGCGTTGTTGCGACGCTTGGCAGTCATCGATGGGTAGCCGGTAGCACCTTCGGTGATGAACATCTTCGCGTATTCACCATCCTGGATGCGCTTCAGAGCGTTGCGCATGGCCTGGCGGGATTCGGCGTTGATGACTTCCGGGCCGGTCACGTACTCGCCGTATTCGGCGTTGTTGGAGATCGAATAGTTCATGTTGGCGATACCGCCTTCGTACATGAGGTCAACGATCAGCTTCAGTTCGTGCAGGCATTCGAAGTAGGCCATTTCTGGAGCGTAGCCAGCTTCAACCAGGGTTTCGAAACCGGCTTTGACCAGCTCGACAGTGCCGCCGCACAGAACAGCCTGCTCACCGAACAGGTCGGTTTCGGTTTCGTCCTTGAAGGTGGTTTCGATGATGCCGGTACGGCCGCCGCCCACGCCCGAAGCGTAAGACAGGGCGACGTTCTTGGCGTTGCCCGAAGCGTCCTGGTAGATAGCGATCAGGTCAGGGATACCGCCGCCCTTGACGAACTCGGAACGCACGGTGTGGCCTGGAGCCTTCGGCGCGATCATGATCACGTCGAGGTCAGCACGCGGAACGACCTGGTTGTAGTGGATCGCGAAGCCGTGGGAGAACGCCAGGGTTGCGCCCTTCTTGATGTTCGGCTCGACTTCGTTCTTGTACAGCTGGGACTGGAACTCGTCCGGGGTCAGGATCATGACCAGGTCGGCCGCGGCAACAGCAGTCGCCACGTCAGCGACTTTCAGACCGTGAGCTTCAGCCTTGGCAACGGTAGCCGAACCTTTACGCAGACCGACAGTGACATCCACACCGGAGTCTTTCAGGTTGCACGCTTGAGCGTGGCCCTGGGAGCCGTAACCGATGATGGCAACTTTCTTGCCCTGGATGATCGAAAGGTCGCAGTCTTTGTCGTAATAAACTTTCATGAAAAATACCCCTGTTATCTTGGCCGTCAGGCCATTCGCTAATTTTTGTGTTAGATGCTCAGCACTTTGTCGCCACGGGCAATGCCGGTGACGCCACTGCGGACGGTTTCCAGGATGGCCGCGGTGCCGATGGACTGAATGAAGCTGTCCAGCTTGTCGCTCGTACCGGTCAGCTGAACGGTATATACGCTACTGCTGACATCCACAATCTGCCCACGATAGATATCGGTGGTGCGCTTGATCTCGGCACGTTGTGCACCCGTAGCCTTGACCTTGACCAGCATCAATTCACGTTCGATGTGCGCGCTTTCCGAAAGGTCGACCAACTTGACCACTTCGACCAGTTTGTTCAAGTTCTTGGTGATCTGCTCGATCACCTCATCGTGCCCTACGGTGGTCAGCGTCAGACGCGACAGGGTCGGGTCTTCGGTAGGTGCCACGGTCAGGCTTTCGATGTTGTAGTTACGCTGCGAGAACAGCCCGACCACGCGGGACAAGGCACCCGGTTCGTTTTCCAACAGCAGGGAAATAATGTGCCGCATGATTAGGTACGCTCCGTCTTGCTCAGCCACATATCGCGCATGGAGCCGTCTTTGATCTGCATCGGATAGACGTGCTCGCTATTGTCGACCTGGATATCGATGAACACCAGGCGATCCTTCATGGCGAAAGCCTCTTCCAGCTTGGGCTTCAAATCCTTCAGGCTGGTGATGCGGATACCCACATGACCATAGGCCTCAGCCAGCTTGACGAAGTCAGGCAGCGACTCCATGTAAGAGTGCGAGTGACGGCTGTTGTAGCTCATGTCCTGCCATTGACGCACCATACCCAGCACGCCATTGTTCAGGTTGACGATCTTGACCGGCAAATCGTATTGCAGGCACGTCGACAGTTCCTGGATGTTCATCTGGATGCTGCCCTCGCCAGTGACGCAAGCGACATCCTGATCCGGGAAGTTCAGCTTCACGCCCATGGCCGCCGGGAAACCGAAGCCCATGGTGCCCAGACCGCCGGAGTTGATCCAGCGGTTGGGCTTGTTGAAGCGGTAGTACTGCGCCGCGAACATCTGGTGCTGACCTACGTCCGAGGTAACAAAGGCATCGCCGTTGGTAACTTCGCACAAGGTTTCGATGACCGTCTGAGGCTTGATGACGCTGCCGTCCCCCTTATCGTACGGGAACATGCCGCGATCGCCGCGCCATTCATCGATCTGTTTCCACCAGGCGTCCAGTGCCGCCTGCTCTGGCTTCTCGCCGATTTCCTTGAGGGTCGCGACCATTTCGGTCAGGACGCTCTCGACCGGGCCGACGATAGGCACGTCGGCCTTTATGGTCTTGGAGATCGAGGCCGGATCGATGTCGATGTGAATGATCTTGGCATTCGGGCAGAACTTGGGCGCACCGTTGATCACGCGGTCGTCGAAACGAGCGCCGACAGCGAAGATCACGTCGGCATGGTGCATCGCAAGGTTAGCGGTGTAGCTACCGTGCATGCCCAGCATGCCGAGGAACTGGCGATCCGTACCCGGATAGCCACCCAGGCCCATCAGGGTATTGGTGACCGGCAGGTTGAGCATCTGCGCGACTTCGGTCAGCGCTTGCGAACCGCCGCCGAGGATGACGCCACCACCGGAGTAAACGATGGGACGCTTGGCCGCCAGGAGCATTTCTGCTGCCTTGCGAATTTGCCCCGAGTGGCCACGAACAGCCGGGCTGTAGGAGCGCAGCTTGACCTTTTTCGGGTAGACGTATTCGAACTTCTCGGCCGGGTTGGTCATATCCTTGGGGATGTCGACCACGACCGGACCAGGACGGCCGGACTGCGCCAGGTAGAACGCTTTCTTCATGACCTCCGGGATTTCCGAGGCGTGCTTGATCATGAAGCTGTGCTTAACGATCGGCCGGGAAATACCGATCATGTCGGTTTCCTGGAAGGCATCGGTACCGACCATGGTGCTGGGCACCTGACCGGAAATGATGACCATCGGGATGGAGTCCATATAGGCAGTGGCAATACCGGTGATAGCGTTGGTAGCGCCTGGGCCAGAGGTCACCAGTACCACGCCGGCTTTACCGGTGGCACGGGCGTAGCCGTCAGCCATATGGGTCGCCGCCTGTTCGTGACGAACCAGGATGTGGGTCACTTCCGGTTCTTTGAACAGTGCGTCGTAAACATGCAGGAGAGCACCACCAGGGTACCCGTAGATATATTTGACGCCTTCGTCACGCAAAAAGCGGACGAGCATCTCACCGCCAGATAAAAGCTCCACGTTGTTCACCTCTAAAACGCCAGAATACCGACCACTGAAAAGGGGTCGGGTCTTAATAGGTTTACTGCTTAGCAGAGCATGAGCGACGGTGATCGCCGACTACGTCAGCACTGACTGAGCAAGTATTGGGAGTGCCCCAAAGTGTTGCGGGGATTTCCCACCCAGCGCGAGGTAACGCGTTGCGGGTGTAACAAGTCGGCGCGGGTGTGCACCTCATGATCTGCTGAGCGGGTCTGCTTCTGGCAGTCCCTCTACAGCGGACTTCGGATTGTTCTGATTAGGCCTGCGCAAGTCAAGTCATCTTCGCGCTTTCTTCACATCCAGAGCGTTGCGAGCGTAAAGAAAACGTTTGCCGATCAGGATAACTACATTCTGTGTAGCCGCCCCCCTCGTTCCCACGCGGAGCATAGGAACGAGGGTCGGGCTGTCGATCAGCGACTTTGGGAGATCAGCTCGTCGAATTCCGCCAGCAGCGTCTTGAGGTTCTTGCTCTGCGCTGGACGGTCAACGTAGACCATCTCGGCCATGGCCAGGATGCCGGAGGCATTGGGCAGCGGTTGGTCCTGCTCGATGATGAGCTTCATGCGTGGCAGGAAGACCCATTGCAGCCACTGGTCAAAATCCAGTGTATCGACACAGAACGGCTCGACACTGGCCAGCGCTTCAGCGCTGGGCGCCTCTTTGCTCCACCAGCCCTGCTCGCGCAATTCGCGCTCGATCAGCAACAGATGGTCGGCCAGCTTGGGAAACCGCGCGTCCATCACAGGCTGACCTTGGCTTTTTGCCGGGCCAGTGCCGCACCGGCCGGATCACCCTGTTTCTCACGCGCCTGAGCGATGGTATTCCACAGGCTCGCTTGCAGATCCGGCCGCCCGTTGGCGTAACCCAGCGCCCGCCGCGCAAACTGCTCGGCCTGGGCTGCATCGCCCTGGGCCAGGCGCACCAGCGCCAGGCGATAAAGCACTTGTGGCTCGCGCGGAGCGATCCGTTGGGCGCGCTCCAGGCTTGACGAAGCACCGTTCAGATCGCCACCGGCTTGTTGCTTTTGGGCTGTGGTCAACAGCGCCAGCACCGGCCCATCCAATTGTTCGTCGGCAGACAGGCCACCACTGCTGCGCGGGATGCCGCTCGGCGCAGATGGCGTTGGCGCAGGTACCGAGTAGCCGCCGGGGGTGGTCGGCGCGGTGTTGATTGGCGCCGTATTGATGGGCGCAGTATCGATCGGGGCCGTACCGTACGGTGCGGTGCTGATCGGAGCCGGGCCAGTCGGTGCCGGGTAGCTCTGGATTGGCGAAGAACCGGCGCCACCGGGCACCATGACCACGACACCGGAATCCTGCGGCACGGCTTGCGGTTGCGGTGCCCTGGTGTTCGGCCGGTTAGCCGCGTTGCGATTGGCAGAAATGCGCTCGCTATTGGACACCGCGGATCCAGAGTCCACGACAGGAATAGAACCACGCTGCACGCTGGCACAACCATTGAGCAAAGCCAGCGCAGTCAAAGCAGGAAACAACCACTTGTTCACATCACACCTCTTTGCTTAATTCATCCAGCCCCTGACCCAGTCCATCACGGCCTCGGCAGGGTCCTCGCCCCCACCACCACAGGCAGGTCCGGGCGCTGGTTCACTACCACGAATATACGGCATCTGGACGGCACCCGGGCAGCTCGAATCCGAGCCCTGCCCCGAGTGGGGATCGATCCAGGCCTGAACCACATTATCGGGCATCGGCATATCCAGCGGCAGGGGGTCGGCCTTGCGCATGAAGCTTGTCCACACCTGCAATGCACCGGTCGCACCGGTGAACGGGGTCTTGCCGTTATCGTCGCGGCCGAGCCAGACCACTGCCAGCAGGTCCTGGCTGAAACCGGCGAACCAACTGTCGCGCGAATCGTTACTGGTACCGGTCTTGCCCGCCAGGTTCAGCGAGCTCGGCAGCACGCTGTAGACCGAACGTCCGGTACCTTCGCGCATGACCCGCTGCATCGCGTTCTGCACCAGGTAGATCGAGCCCGGATCAAAACGTTGCTGGATCTGGAACGGATAACGCTTGAGCGGCTCCCCCTCGGCGGTCAATACACTGCGGATACCGCGCATGGGGGTATTGAAGCCACCGTTGGCCAGGGTCTGGTACATGGTCGCGACTTCCATCGGCGACAAGCCTCCCGCACCCAGCAGCATTGAAGGGAATGCTGGCCACTCGCGCTCCACGCCCAGCCGGCCGAGGGTCTTGAGGACATTTGGCACACCCAGCTCCAGACCGAGCTTGGCCGTCGAAAGGTTGTAGGAATTGGCCAGCCCCTGATAAAGAAAAACGGTGCCGTGAGAGCGGCGATCATAATTCTGTGGCTTCCAGACCTGACCATCGGCCCCCTTGACCGAGAACGGCTCGTCCTGCAACCAACTGGTCAGTGTGTACCGGCTCGGTTTTTCCAGCGCGGTGAGGTAGACCGCCGGCTTGATCAGCGAGCCGATCGGCCGCACTGCATCGATTGCCCGGTTGAAGCCGGCAAAGCCCGCCTGTCGGCTACCGATAAGCGCCTGTACTTCGCCGGTTTCCGGATTGGTCACGACCATGGCCGCTTCGACCTCGTCCGCCCCCTTGCGCCCGGACAGACGCTTGAAGGTCTCATTGACCGCCGCCTCGGACTTCATCTGCAGGATCGGGTCGAAACTGGTGAAGATCCGCAGGCCCTCTTCGGTCAAGTCTTCATCGCGGTAGTCCTGGCGCAGCTGACGCTTGACCAGGTCCAGAAAGCCCGGGTACGAAGTGTCGGCCAGACTGCCGCGCTTGGTCACGCCCAGTGGCTTCTGTTTTGCCGCAGCCACTTCTTCCGGCGTCGCGACGCCTTGCTCGGCCAGCAGGTCGAGCACCAGGTTGCGCCGTTCCAATGCCCGCTCAGGGTAGCGCCGCGGATTGTAGTAGGACGGCCCCTTGACCATGCCGACCAGCAACGCGATCTGATGCAGTTTCAGCTCGGACAATGGCTGGCTGAAGAAGAACTGGCTCGCCAGTCCAAACCCGTGCACCGCGCGCTGGCCATCCTGACCGACGAAGACTTCATTGAGGTAGGCCTCAAGGATCTCGCTCTTGTCGTAATGCAGCTCAAGCAACACGGCCATCATGGCTTCGGTGAGCTTGCGGCTCAGGCTGCGTTCGCTGGTCAGGTAGAAGTTCTTGACCAACTGCTGCGTCAGGGTACTGCCACCCTGGCGCATGCTGCCCGCCGATGCGTTGACCCAGAATGCCCGGGCAATCGACTTGGGCGACACGCCCAGGTGACGGTAGAAGTCCCGGTCTTCCACGGCGACCAGGGTTTCGAGCAGATGCGGCGGCACCTGATCGATCTTGATCAGGATCCGGTCTTCCAGGTTTTTCGGATACAGGCCGCCGATCAGCAACGGCTCAAGACGTACCACTGCCAGCTTCGAACCGTTGGTCGCACTCAATCCGGCCACGTAGTCGCCGGAAAAACGTACGCGCACCGGTTGTGCCGGCTCCATGCCTTCATAGAACTGGAAGCCTCGGGTGTTCAAATCGACGGTATTGCCGTTGACCGATGCCGCGCCCGGGCCGTTGGCAACGCTCTCGCGACGATAGCCAAGGGCATCGAGCTCAATGAGAAAGTCTGCCTTGCTCAGTTTTTGCCCGACGAACAGCTCAAGTGGTCGTGCATAGACCTTGGCCGGGATCGTCCAGCGCTTGCCGGAAAACTTCTCCTGGACCACGGCATCGAGATAAACCGCAAAGCCGGCCAGCACGACAAGCCCGACCAGACTGAGCTTCAAAGCCCAGCCTAACCAAGTGCGCGGACCGCCAGTCGGGCGTTTGGAACGGGAACGGGGGGATTGAGTACGAGTCATGGCGGCGGATTATACGCATATTATTGCTGCGCGGCAGGCGCCCTCCGGCGGTTTGCATCAACGAGTCAAGCAGCCATAATGGCGCCCTCGTATCACTTGCCCCCTGAAGGATCACCCGTGAGCCAAACCCTGATTGCCGCCCTGCAAAACCCGGCCCTCTACCCGCATCCCGTAGACGGATTCCAGGTCATTGAGACGCATATCTCCTGGGTGCTGCTCACTGGCCCCTATGCGTACAAGATCAAAAAGCCGGTCAACTTCGGTTTCCTGGACTTCAGCGAGTTGTCTGCGCGCAAGCATTTCTGCGGCGAAGAACTGCGCCTCAACCAGCGCCTGACTGCCGACCTGTACCTGCAAGTGCTGCCCATCACCGGCAGTGCCGAGGCGCCACAACTGGGCGGCGATGGCGAAGCCATCGAGTATGTCCTGCAAATGCGTCAGTTCCCGCAGAGCCAACTGCTCAGCACCCTGCAAGCCAATGGTGAGCTCAACAGCAACCATATCGATGAAATGGCCCGGCAAATTGCCCGGTTCCACCTGAGCGCACCACAGGTACCACAGGACCATGCCCAAGGCACGCCGCAAAGCGTGATGGCGCCGGTCGAACAGAATTTCGAACAGATTCGCCCGTTCCTCAGCGACAAGGCCGACCTCACCCAGCTCGACGCACTGCAAGCCTGGGCCCAGGCCAGCTTCGAGCGCCTCAAGCCGCTGCTGCACGAACGCAAGGCCAAGGGCTTCATCCGTGAATGCCACGGCGATATCCACCTGGGTAACGCGACGATCATCGACGGTCACGTAGTGATCTTCGACTGCATCGAGTTCAATGAGCCGTTCCGCTTCACCGACGTCTATGCCGATGCCGCCTTCCTGGCCATGGACCTGGAAGACCGCGGGCTCAAATGCCTGGCACGGCGCTTCATCAGCCAATACCTGGAACTGACGGGCGACTACCAGGGCCTGGAACTGCTCAATTTCTACAAGGCTTACCGCGCACTGGTCCGGGCCAAAGTGGCGTTGTTCAGCATGCCGGCCAATGCCGACGGCGTACAGCGCGCGACTTCCCTGCGCCAATACCGCAACTATGCCAACCTCGCAGAAAGCTACAGCGCTATCCCTTCGCGCTTCCTGGCCATCACCCACGGCGTCTCTGCCGTCGGCAAAAGCCATGTCGCCATGCGCATGGTCGAGGCGCTGGGTGCCGTGCGCCTGCGCTCGGATGTGGAGCGCAAGCGCCTGCTCGGCGAACAACAAGCCGAGACTGAAAACAGCCTCAATGTTGGCATCTACACCGCCGACGCCAGCGCTGCTACCTACGCTCGCCTGCATGAACTGGCCGACCTGATCCTGCGCGCCGGCTTGCCGGTGGTGATCGATGCCACCTACCTGAAACTCGATCAGCGCAAGGCCGCTGCCGGTATTGCCGAAACTACCGGCGTGCCTTTCCTGATTCTCGACTGCAACGCGCCTCAAGCGGTCATCGCCAGCTGGCTGCAACAACGCCAGGCCGACAGCGTCGACCCTTCCGATGCAACGCTGGAAGTGATCGAGGCACAGCAGGCCGGTCGTGAAGCACTGACCGCAGACGAGCTGCTACAAAGCAAACGCGTGGAAACCAACCAGAGCGACAGCCTCGACAAACTGGTCGAGCAGATTCGCCAGCGCCTGCCAGGGCTGTAACCGCGCACCGGAGGCGTGAAGCAGTCGACACTTCACGCCTTTCGGATTAGCATGACCATCAGTAGTGGCATTATAGTGGCGTCATAATTCCAACAGGAGACGCCCCATGTGCCAGCCCAAGCAACTCGACTCTGCGCTATATGCTCTCGTGCGCAATGAAAACGTCACCGGATTCAATCTGGAAAAGCCCAAGCATGCCGGCATTGATTTCAGAGGGGGCGACTTCAGGGGGCTGGACCTGCGCGAGCTCGACGCCGAAGGCATCGACTTCACCGACGCCTATTTCCGTGCTGCCGACCTGCGCGGCCTGGACCTGCGCCAGTCCAGCCTGGAGGGCGCCAGCCTCTCCCGCGCTCAAATATCCGGCACCTACTTCCCGGTCGAACTGAGCGCCGACGAAATCCTGATGTCGGTGAATTTCGGCACCCGCCTGCGCTACCGCACCCGCTGAGCCTGCTTCTTCAAAGAGTCCGCGCCAACCCTGGAAGCGGACTCTGCTCGATTGCCAATCCCCAGCCCATCAAGCCATCGTGCTACCAGATGGCAAAATGCCGCGCATTTTCCAACTCCCGCTACACTCCTTCTGAGAATCGCCCGCAACGAGACCCATGACACGTTCAGCCGTCGCAAGGAGGCTTGATGAACGATGAACTTCAGCACCTGAGAAATCTCGGCAAGACCTCGGCGCAATGGCTACATGCGGTCGGCATCCACAGCGCCTCGGACTTGCGGCGCCTGGGTGCGGTGGACGCCTACCGTGCGGTGAGGACCCGGGGTTTTCGGGCTTCGAAAGTGCTGCTTTATGCGATAGAGGGCGCCTTGCTCGACATGCACTGGAACGACATTCCCGCTGAACGCAAGGAAGACTTGAACAGGCAATTGGAGGCAATCTCGACCCGCCAGAAAATCTGACTGGCGTGCACTGCGAATCAGGAATGAAAAAAAGAATGGAGCAAGCGTTGACAAGCAAATGAGAATTGTTATGATTATCACAACTGGTCGCGAGACTGGTTCGATACTTTGAATGACCTTAGGTCGGACATTCAGATTATCTCCTCATCAGGCTAATCACGGTTATTGACCCGGCACTTTGCCGGGTCTTTTTTTGCCTGCAGCAAAGCCCTGCGCCCAAGGGGCTAGACCCGACACTGCGGGTGGGTCAAGCTTGTCGTTCGTTTCTTCCGGTAATAGAAAATGCATTTCCTCTGTCACTCCGCCGACCTGGGCGAAGCGCAAAGCCGCGGGTTCGACGTTCAAGGCCTGAGTATCCTGGCGGTCCGCCGTGACGGGCAGGTGTTCGTCTACCGCAACCGCTGCCCGCACCGCGGTGTTGCCCTGGAATGGCAGCCCAACCAATTTCTCGATGCCAGCGCCAGCCTCATCCAGTGCGCCACTCATGGCGCGCTGTTTCTGATCGAGACCGGCGAGTGCATTGCCGGCCCCTGCGCCGGCGATGCACTCACTGCGCTTGACTGTCATGAAGACAGCCAGGGTATCTGGCTGAGCGCGTCAGCCGTTGAGTAACACCTGCAGCGGACGATCGATACGAATCTGCTCGCAATCAAGCTGCACACCATAGGCCAAAACCTGCACCCCATCGGCCACCGCCGCCTGCAACGCCCAGGCATAGGCATCGTCGATTTCGGCGGCCGGCCGCACCGCGTCGATACCGCTCAGGTTCACACAATACAGTTGCACCGCGCGAACGCCCTTGCGCGCCAGACTTCCCAGCTCACGCAGGTGCCTGGCGCCGCGCTGGGTGACCGCATCGGGAAACGCGGCCACGGCTGTTCCGTCGAACCCCAGCGTCACGCTCTTGACCTCGACGAACGCCGGACCATCGGGATAGTCCAGGCGAAAGTCCACGCGACTGCCTTCATCGCCGTATGCCACTTCACGCTTGAGCCCGGTAAACCCGGCGAGCTCCGTTATCAGCCCGGCACGCAGGGCTTCTTCAACCAGCGTATTGGCGCGACCGGTGTTCACGCACGCCAGACGCCCCTGCGGGGTTTCACTTATTTCCCAGGTGCCGGGCAGCTTGCGCTTGGGGTCGTTGGAGCGGCTGAACCAGACTTTACCGCCCTCCTGCATGCAGTTGTGCATCGAGCCGGTGTTGGGGCAGTGAATGGTCATCTGCTCACCAGTGGCAAGCTCTATATCGGCCAGGAAGCGCTTGTAGCGGCGCAGCAGCCGCCCTTCTTCGAGAACTGGAAACCGCATCAGCCTTGCCAGCTCCGCAACCCGCGCGCAATCCGCTCCACGGCTTCCTCCAGGCGCGGCAGGCTTTGGGTGTAGGCGAAACGCACATGATGCCCGGCCTGATGCCGACCGAAATCCAGTCCCGGAGTAAAAGCGATGTGCTCGGTTTCAAGGAAGTGTCGGCAGAAAGCAAAGGCATCGCCGCCGAAAGCGCTGATATCGGCATAGAGATAGAACGCCCCTTCTGGCTCGACCGCAATGCCGAAGCCCAACTCGCGCAAGGCCGGTAACAGGAAGTCGCGGCGACGCCCGAATTCAGCGCGACGCTCTTCCAGAATCGCCAGAGTCTCGGGCTCGAAACAGGCCAGGGCGGCGTGCTGGGCCATGCTCGGTGCGCTGATGTAGAGGTTTTGCGCAAGCTTCTCCAGCTCCGGTACCGCTGCCGGCGGGGCCACCAGCCAACCCAGGCGCCAGCCGGTCATGCCGAAGTATTTGGAGAAACTGTTGAGGACAAATGCCTGGTCATCGACTTCCAGCACACTGGCCGCATCCTGGCCGTAGGTCAGGCCGTGATAGATTTCATCGACCACCAGGTGCCCATTGTGCGCCCGGGTCGCTTTCGACAAGCCAGCCAGCTCCTCGCGGCTGAGAAGCGTACCGGTCGGGTTGGCCGGCGAGGCCACCAACGCGCCGACCGTGTCCTGGTCCCAGTAACGCTGGACCAGATCCTCTGTCAGCTGATAGCGCACTTCCGGCCCGACCGGCACCAGCTGCGCCGCCCCTTCGACCAGGCGCAAAAAATGACGGTTGCATGGATAACCCGGATCGGCCAGCAACCAGTGCTTGCCCGGATCGACCAGCAGACTGCTGGCAAGCAGCAAGGCGCCTGAACCGCCCGGGGTGATCAGGATGCGCTCTGGGTCAATATCCACCCCATAGCGCTGGGCGTAGAAGCCAGAGATGGCCTGGCGCAGCGCCGGGATCCCGCGTGCGGCGGTGTAGCGGGTCTGACCGGATGCCAGGGCTGCCTGGCCGGCTGCAATGATCGGTGGCGCAGTGGTGAAGTCCGGCTCGCCAATCTCCAGGTGAATCACATCATGCCCGGCCGCCTGCAGCTCATTGGCGCGCGCCAGCAAGGCCATGACATGAAAGGGTTCGATGGCGCGACTGCGCGCACTGTAGGGCTGAGCCATTAGCCTTCTCTCAATAGGGTGTAAAATAATCATTCTACCGAACAGTTGCCGCGAACGTGTCGCTAAACGATTGCTCTACATACTTCAAGGTTTACCACTATCCTGTCTGCGACAGGCTATACAACCGGGAGTGGCGCGGTCCGATTCGATCTGGTAAGTTCGGCGGCTCGCAGTCGCAGGGCCGACGGGTGTCGGAGATGGAGCATCCTGCGCAATGGATTAGTTGAGTGAGAGGCGGTCAATTCATGTCCACCAAAGCAGCAACCAAGAGCAGTCTCAAACCTTTCGAACCTTACGTCGAAACCAAGGGTGAGGAGTACATGGGCACCCCCATGCGCAAACACTTCACCAATATCCTGCAGCAATGGAAGCAGGAGTTGATGGAAGGCGTCGACAAGACTGTGGACCACATGAAGGACGAGGCGGCCAACTTCCCCGATCCGGCAGACCGTGCCAGCCAGGAAGAGGAGTTCAGCCTCGAACTGCGCGCCCGTGACCGTGAGCGCAAGTTGATCAAGAAGATCGACAAGACGCTGCAGTTGATCGAAGACGAAGAATACGGTTGGTGCGATGCCTGTGGCGTGGAGATTGGTATTCGTCGCCTCGAAGCCCGCCCAACCGCCGACATGTGCGTTGACTGCAAGAACCTGGCAGAAATCAAAGAAAAACAAGTCGGTAAATGACTTGTCGCCAATGGGGCGTTCATGACGCCCCTTTGCGCTTGTGCCCCCTCCGCATTTTTGCTGTAGCCTCGCGTTGATGAAATCCCCCGCCTATATCGGTCGCTTCGCGCCCACCCCCAGTGGTTTCCTGCATTTCGGCTCGCTGGTTGCGGCCCTTGCCTCATATCTCGACGCTCGCTCGGCAGGCGGTCAGTGGTTGTTGCGCATGGAAGACCTCGACCCACCTCGCGAAGCCCCAGGCGCCCAGGCCGCCATCCTGCACACCCTGGAAAACTACGGTTTCGAATGGGATGGCGAGGTCGTTTATCAAAGCCAGCGCCACGCGGCCTATGACGAGGTCATCGATCGCCTGTTCAGCCACGGCCTGGCCTATGCCTGCACCTGCTCGCGCAAGCAACTGGAGCGCCACCACGGGATTTATCCGGGACTGTGCCGCAATGCCGGTCATGCCCGGCAGGATGCGGCAATCCGTTTGCGTGTACCCGAACTCAGCTATCATTTCATTGACCGGGTCCAGGGGCTTTTCGAACAGCACCTGGGACGCAAAGTCGGTGACTTCGTCATTCGCCGCCGCGACGGGCTCTATGCCTACCAACTGGCCGTGGTGCTCGACGATGCCTGGCAGGGGGTAACCGATATCGTACGCGGTGCCGACCTGCTCGACTCCACGCCACGCCAGCTCTATCTGCAGGAACTGCTCGGCCTGCGGCAGCCGCGTTACCTGCATGTACCGCTGATTATCCAGCCCGATGGGCATAAACTCGGCAAGTCCTACCGCTCTGCACCTCTGCAAGGCGATGCAGCCACACCGCTTTTATTGCGCGCCCTGCGTGCCCTCGGGCAAAAGCCCGAGCAGGCGCTTGCCGGCTCCCACCCCCGGGAGGTCCTGGCCTGGGCAACCGGCCATTGGAATGCCGGGGCGATCCCGCGAACGCTGACCCTGGCCGAAGCCGACCTGCACTGAACAAGGCCGCGAGCGAAAACCCAATGAATTCAAATCTTTGAGACAAACGAGCGATGCCCGTTTGCAGCCCGCCCCCCATCCGTTACCATCGCCGCTCCATTCTTGCGCGTTCAACAATAATAAGCTCAAGCACAAAGCGGTTTAACCAACGAGGCCAGCATGTATATCTATCGATTGGTCCTGCTCCTGGTAGTGGGGATATACCTGTTCTCACCCGCCATCATGGACTGGTGGATCGAGCCTACAGGCGCCTGGTATCGCCCTTACCTGCTCTGGCTGATTCTGATCGTCGTGACCTTTATCCTGCAGAGCCAACGTGATGCCGATGAGCTTTAGCCTGACCCAGATGATCCTGATCAGCGCCGCCTACCTGTTGGTGCTGTTCGGCGTGGCCTGGGTCAGCGAACGAGGCATGATCCCCCGAGCGATCATCCGCCATCCGCTGACCTACACCTTGTCGCTCGGTGTCTATGCCAGCGCGTGGGCCTTTTATGGCACGGTAGGCCTGGCCTATCAGTACGGCTACGGCTTCCTCGCCTGCTACCTGGGGGTTTCCGGCGCGTTCCTGCTGGCGCCGGTGCTGCTCTATCCGATCCTGAAAATCACCCGGACCTATCAGCTGTCGTCACTGGCAGACCTGTTCGCCTTTCGCTTTCGCAGTACCTGGGCCGGCGCGCTGACCACGGTCTTCATGCTGATCGGCGTACTGCCGCTGCTGGCCCTGCAGATCCAGGCGGTGGCCGACTCCATCAGCATCCTCACGCGCGAACCGGTACAGCACCGCGTGGCCCTGAGCTTCTGCGCGCTGATCACCCTGTTCACCATTTTCTTCGGTTCGCGCCATATCGCCACCCGTGAAAAACACGAGGGGCTGGTTTTCGCCATCGCCTTCGAGTCGGTGATCAAGCTGTTGGCCTTGGGCGGGATCGGCCTGTATGCGCTCTACGGTGTCTTCGACGGCCCACACCAGCTGGAGCTCTGGCTTCTGCAGAACCAGACCGCACTGGCAGCCCTGCACACGCCACTGCAGGAAGGCCCTTGGCGGACCCTGCTGCTGGTGTTTTTCGCCTCGGCGATCGTGATGCCGCATATGTATCACATGGCTTTCACCGAGAACCTCAACCCACGCTCGCTGGTCAGCGCCAGCTGGGGCCTGCCGCTGTTCCTGCTGCTGATGAGCCTGGCGGTGCCGCTGATTCTCTGGGCGGGCCTGAAGCTGGGCGCCACCACCAGCCCCGAATACTTCACCCTCGGTATCGGCATCGCCGCCAACAGCAAATCACTGGCATTGCTGGCCTATATCGGCGGGCTGTCCGCTTCCAGCGGGCTGATCATCGTGACGACCCTGGCGCTGTCCGGCATGGCGCTCAACCACCTGGTACTGCCCCTTTACCAGCCTCCGGCCGAAGGCAACATCTACCGTTGGCTGAAGTGGACCCGTCGCGCCCTGATCGTCGCCATCATCATGGCCGGCTATGGGTTCTACCTGCTGCTCGGTGCCGAACAGGACCTGGCCAACCTGGGCATTGTCGCCTTCGTCGCAACCCTGCAGTTTCTGCCCGGGGTGCTCTCGGTACTGTATTGGCCGACTGCTAACCGCCGCGGCTTCATCGCAGGCTTGCTGGCCGGGATCATCGTCTGGATGGTGACCATGCTGTTGCCCCTGGTGGGCAACCTGCAGGGTTTCTACATTCCGCTGCTGAACATGATCTACGTGCTCGACGACACCAGCTGGCACATGGCGGCCATCGCTTCGCTGGCCGTCAACGTACTGATGTTCACTCTGATCTCCTTGTTCAGCAATGCCAGCGCCGAAGAAGTGAGCGCCGCCGAAGCCTGCGCCGTCGACAACGTACGCCGGCCGCAACGGCGCGAACTGCATGCCGCCTCGCCCCAGGAATTCGCGACGCAGCTGGCCAAGCCGCTGGGCGCCAAGGCTGCGCAGAAAGAAGTCGAGCAAGCGTTGCGCGACCTCTACCTGCCCTTCGATGAGCGCCGCCCCTATGCCTTGCGCCGCCTGCGCGATCGCATCGAGGCGAACCTGTCCGGTCTGATGGGCCCCAGCGTTGCCCAGGACATGGTCGAAACCTTTTTGCCGTACAAATCCGGCAGCGACAACTATGTCACCGAAGACATCCATTTCATTGAAAGTCGCCTTGAAGATTACCATTCGCGCCTGACCGGCCTTGCCGCCGAGCTCGACGCCTTGCGTCGCTACCACCGCCAGACCCTGCAGGAACTGCCGATGGGCGTCTGCTCCCTGGCCAAGGATCAGGAGATCCTGATGTGGAACAAGGCCATGGAAGAGTTGACCGGAATAGCCGCGCAGCGCGTCGTAGGTTCACGCCTGATGTCCATCGGCGAACCATGGCGCGGCCTGTTGCTGGGTTTCATCAATGTGCCGGACGAGCATTTGCACAAGCAGCGCCTGGGCCTGGACGGGCAAAACCGCTGGCTGAACCTGCACAAGGCTGCCATCGATGAGCCATTGGCACCGGGTAACAGTGGCCTGGTGGTGCTGGTGGAAGACCTGACCGAAACCCAGGCACTGGAAGACAAGCTGGTTCACTCTGAACGACTGGCCAGTATCGGGCGCCTGGCTGCCGGGGTCGCCCATGAGATCGGCAACCCGATCACCGGGATCGCCTGCCTGGCGCAGAACCTGCGCGAGGAACGCGAAGAAGACAGCGAAATCACCGAGCTCAGCAGTCAGATACTCGAACAGACCAAGCGCGTCTCGCGTATCGTCCAGTCGCTGATGAGCTTTGCCCATGCCGGCAGCCACCAGCAGACCGACGAACCGGTCTGCCTGGCGGAAGTGGCGCAGGATGCCATTGGCCTGCTGGCGCTTAATCGGCGCAATTTCGAAGTACAGTTTTACAATCTGTGCGATCCGGCCCACTGGGTCGAGGGCGACCCGCAACGCCTGGCCCAAGTGCTGATCAACCTGCTGTCCAACGCCCGCGATGCATCACCGGCCGGAAGCGCGGTTCGGGTCAAGAGCGAAGCGAGCGAGCACACCGTCGACCTGATCGTCGAAGACGAAGGCAGCGGGATTCCCAAGAACATCATGGACAGGCTATTCGAGCCATTCTTCACGACCAAGGATCCGGGCGAAGGGACTGGACTGGGGCTCGCTCTGGTCTATTCCATCGTTGAAGAGCATTATGGACAAATCACCATCGACAGCCCGGCCGATATCGAAAGCCAGCGCGGCACCCGGATAAGGGTCACCTTACCTCGCCATGTCGTAGCGACGTCCGCTGTGAACTGAGACCGTCGAGAGAATTGAATCAATGCCGCATATTCTGATCGTCGAAGACGAAACCATTATTCGCTCAGCCCTGCGTCGCTTGCTCGAACGCAATCAGTACCAGGTCAGCGAAGCGGGCTCGGTACAGGAAGCCCAGGAACGCTTCACCATCCCGACGTTCGACCTGATCGTAAGCGACCTGCGCCTGCCCGGCGCCCCGGGTACCGAACTGATCAAACTGGGCCAGGGCACACCCGTGCTGATCATGACCAGCTACGCCAGTCTGCGTTCGGCAGTCGACTCGATGAAAATGGGCGCGGTGGACTACATCGCCAAGCCTTTCGATCACGACGAAATGCTCCAGGCCGTGGCCCGGATCCTGCGCGACCGCCAGTCCGCTCCGGCGCCCGCTGCCGAGCGTGGTAACGGCAAGGGCAATGGCGCCAGCGAAAAAGCCGGGGCCGACAGTGCCAATGGCGAAATCGGCATCATCGGCACCTGCCCGCCCATGCAGGACCTCTACAGCAAGATTCGCAAGGTCGCGCCCACCGATTCCAATGTGTTGATCCAGGGCGAATCGGGCACCGGCAAGGAGCTGGTAGCGCGTGCGCTGCACAACCTGTCCAGGCGCGCCAAGGCACCGATGATTTCGGTGAACTGCGCAGCCATTCCGGAAACATTGATCGAATCCGAACTGTTCGGCCACGAAAAAGGCGCCTTCACCGGTGCCAGTGCCGGTCGTGCCGGCCTGGTCGAAGCGGCGGACGGCGGCACCTTGTTCCTTGACGAGATCGGTGAATTGCCGCTCGAGGCCCAGGCACGCCTGCTGCGGGTGCTGCAGGAAGGTGAAATCCGCCGGGTCGGCTCGGTACAGTCGCAAAAGGTCGATGTCCGCCTGATTGCAGCCACCCACCGCGATCTCAAGAGCCTGGCCAAGATCGGTCAGTTCCGTGAGGACTTGTACTATCGCCTGCATGTCATCGCCTTGAAATTGCCTGCCCTGCGCGAGCGTGGCACCGATGTCAACGAAATCGCCAATGCCTTCCTCGCCAGGCAAAGTGCTCGAATCGGCAGGAACGACCTGAGGTTCGCCAGCGATGC
Source organism: Pseudomonas sp. LS1212 (assembly GCF_024741815.1). Classification (NCBI taxonomy): domain Bacteria; kingdom Pseudomonadati; phylum Pseudomonadota; class Gammaproteobacteria; order Pseudomonadales; family Pseudomonadaceae; genus Pseudomonas; species Pseudomonas sp. LS1212. The sequence goes on along the minus strand of NZ_CP102951.1, from coordinate 879,059 downwards.
CGAACAGGCCATTCGTCATTATTCCTGGCCGGGCAACGTGCGCGAACTGGAAAACGCCGTCGAGCGCGCGGTCATTTTGTGCGAAAGCCCGGAAATTTCCGCGGAACTGCTGGGCATCGACATCGAGCTGGGTGATCTGGAAGACGACGATGATGCTTTTGCTGGCCTGCCTTCGCAGCAGAGCGGCACCAGCAACACCAGCCATGAGCCGACCGAAGACCTGTCACTGGAAGACTACTTCCAGCACTTTGTCCTCGAGCATCAGGACCACATGACCGAAACCGAGCTCGCGCGCAAACTCGGCGTGAGCCGAAAATGCCTGTGGGAGCGACGTCAACGCCTGGGAATCCCGCGCCGAAAGACCGGAGCCACCAGCGAAGGCTGAGCCGTTGTAGGGGCAACCGTTACACTGGGGCGTGTGGGTAACGCGCTCTGATGGCCACAAACTGTTACCCAGTCCAAATCACGTAACAAAACCCGGGGCTTACGGTAACGAAGCCCCGGTTTTTTTTGGCCTGAATTTTCTGTCGATTCCTCGCAACCCCTTGTTTTCAAAGGGTCGAGAAAAGTTGGCACAGGTCCTGCTATATGTTTGGTACAAGAACAATAACAAGCAATGCTAAGACAATAAAAATAAGACGAATCGACTCACGCACAATAAAAACAACACGGCGGAGGCGCAGCTAACTGATTCTTTTGGCGACGAGTTGTACTTGGGGCTTGCCCCACGACCAGGCAGAGAACAACAAAAAACTGCACTCAAGCAGGGCCTGAACTGGTTGGATCGAAAGATCATCGCAACGTCAGCGATCAAAGCAATCCGTTTGCTCTTGGCTCCCGACTGGGAGGTCGTCACAAGCGAAAAGCTTTGTGGCAGGGCATTCAACAAAAACAAAAAGCCCACGAAAAATAAAAATAGAGCACGCAACTACTTCTGGGGGAGCTTCGGCTCCCCTTGTAGTTTCCAAAAAAGAGCTCTGGCCCCCTCTGCAATGCCCTTCGCCGCTGCGTCCTACACCATTCCCCTACTAAATGCTAGAATCCCCGCCCATCATGCGGTCATTCTTCGATTTGGCCGAACATTCCTTCAAACAGTGCATCCCATGCTGAAGAAGCTGTTCCAGTCTTTACGTCCTCCCGTGCGTCGTGTGCAACACCTGCGCACCACGCCAGAAGTGCTCAATAGCGGTCAACACTCGCTGCAACGTGGCCAATTCAGTCGCCATGCGGTGGGCATCGTCGAACGCCTGCAAAATGCCGGCTATCAAGCCTATCTGGTAGGCGGTTGCGTACGCGACATGTTGCTGGGCATCACGCCCAAGGACTTCGACGTCGCCACCAGCGCCACCCCTGAACAAGTGCGCGCAGAATTTCGCAACGCCCGGGTCATTGGCCGACGCTTCAAGCTCGTTCACGTACATTTCGGCCGTGAAATCATCGAAGTCGCCACGTTTCGCGCCAACCACCCGATCGACGAAGAGGAAAACAGCAACAAGTCCTCCCGCAACGAAAGCGGACGGATCCTGCGCGACAACGTGTATGGCACCCTGGAAGAAGACGCCCAACGGCGCGACTTCACGATCAACGCGCTGTACTACGACCCGGTCAGCGAGCGCATTCTCGATTACGCCAATGGCGTGCACGACATTCGCAACCGCCTGATCCGCCTGATCGGCGACCCACAGCAGCGCTACCAGGAAGACCCCGTGCGGATGCTGCGCGCCGTACGCTTCGCGGCCAAACTCGATTTCGGCATCGAAAAGCATTCGGCCCTGCCAATCAAGCCAATGGCACAACTGCTGCGCGAGATCCCATCGGCGCGGCTGTTCGAAGAGACCTTGAAGCTGTTCCTGTCGGGCTACGCCGCCGATACCTTCGAGATGCTGGTCGACCTGGAGCTGTTCGAGCCGCTGTTCCCGGCGAGCGCCGAAGCACTGGAAGAGCACCCGACTTATACCCATACCTTGATCAGTGAAGCACTGATCAACACTGACCTGCGTATCAAGCAAGGCAAACCGGTGACGCCGGCGTTCCTGTTTGCCGCCCTGCTCTGGCCTGCGCTGCCCGCCCGGGTCCTGCGCCTGCAGAGCCGCGGCATGCCGCCCATTCCAGCCATGCAGGAAGCGGCGCACGAACTGATCAGCGAACAATGCCAGCGGATCGCGATCCCCAAACGTTTCACGATGCCCATCCGCGAGATCTGGGACATGCAGGAACGCCTGCCGCGTCGCAGCGGCAAGCGTGCCGACCAGTTGCTAGACAACCCACGCTTTCGCGCCGGTTACGATTTCCTCCTGCTGCGCGAGAGCGCAGGTGAGGAAACCGATGGCCTGGGTGAGTGGTGGACCGATTACCAGGACAGCAATGAAAGCGAACGTCGCGACATGATTCGCGACCTGGGCGGCAAGGACGACAGCGGTGCAGCACCGCGCAAGCGCCGTCGCAGTGCTACCAAGCGCAAGCGCGGTGCCGGCGACGCCTCGAGCGCAGCAGGCGAATAAACATGGAGCGCGTATACATCGGGCTGGGCAGCAACCTGGCTGCCCCAGAGGAACAGCTGCGCAGCGCCTTGCAATCGCTTGAGCAACTGCCCGGAACGACCCTGGTCGGCGTTTCTTCGTTCTACACCAGTGATTCTCTGCTGCCCGGCCAACCACGCTACACCAACGCCGTGGCGGCACTGGACACCGGCCTTGCACCGCTGAGCCTGCTCGATGCACTGCAAGCGATCGAGACCGGCCAGGGCCGTGAGCGCAAGGAACGCTGGGGGCCTCGCACGCTGGACTTGGACATTCTGCTGTTCGGTGAGCGCCTGATCGACGAACCGCGCCTGAAAGTCCCGCATTATCATATGCAGGCTCGCCCCTTCGTGCTTTACCCGCTGGCCGAACTGGTTCCGGCAGGCTTGCAACTGGCCGATGGCCGTCTACTCAGCACCTTGCTGGCCGATTGCCCCTTCGAAGGGCTGGAGCGCTTGTAGCCCTTCTCACGCCCCCTCGGTAACGCCCGTAACACTGCATCAGTAACATTGCAGTAACACGGGTAATTGACTTAACGCCCCCTCCTCACGACTATAGGCGTCCCGTTGCTCTGAACCGACGCAAAACGGCGCGAACACCTTTGGAACAGGTCGCTTTTAAAACAGCACGATAGATGCTGACCTGTTCCAGGCAATCGAATCACGCACGTTGACCGCAGTAGTTTTCACAGCGCCAGACTGAGGACACCTTTTCATGCCAGACATTACCCTGACCACCCTGCAGAGCCTCAAGCTCAAGGGTGAGAAAATAACCATGCTGACCTGCTATGACGCGACCTTCGCGCAGGCTGCCAGCCAGGCCGGTGTTGAAGTCCTGCTCGTGGGCGACTCCCTGGGCATGGTCCTGCAGGGGCATGACAGCACGCTGCCGGTTACCACCGCTGAGATGGCCTACCACGTGGCCAGCGTCAAGCGCGGCAACCAGGGGGCGCTGATCCTGGTCGACCTGCCATTCATGGCCTATGCCACCACCGAACAAGCGTTCACCAACAGCGCCATGCTCATGCAGGCCGGCGCTCATATGGTCAAGCTCGAAGGTGCCGCCTGGCTGGCCGAGACCGTTCGTCTGCTCGCCGAACGCGGTATCCCGGTCTGCGCCCACATGGGGTTGACTCCACAAGCGGTCAATATCCTCGGCGGCTACAAGGTCCAGGGCCGCCAGGAGAACCAGGCCCGGCAGATGCGTGCCGACGCCATCGCCCTGGAACAGGCCGGGGCTGCGATGCTGTTGCTCGAGTGCGTACCGAGCGAGCTGGCGGCCGAGATCACCCAGGCCGTGAAAATTCCAGTCATCGGCATCGGCGCCGGCAGTGCCGCGGACGGTCAGGTCCTGGTATTGCACGACATGCTCGGGCTGTCGCTGAGCGGGCGAGTACCGAAGTTCGTGAAGAACTTCATGGCCGGTCAGGCCGATATCCAGGGCGCATTGAGCGCCTATGTGAATGAAGTCAAGGCAGTAACCTTCCCCGGCATCGAACATGGATTCAGCGCATGAACACTGTCAAAACCGTCCGTGAACTGCGCGCCGCGGTCGCCCGCGCCCGCAGCGAAGGCAAGCGCATCGGTTTCGTTCCGACCATGGGCAACCTGCACAGCGGCCATGCGGCGCTGGTCGCCAAGGCAGCCCAACGGGTCGACTTCGTTGTGGCGAGCATTTTCGTCAATCCGCTGCAATTCGGCCCGTCCGAAGACCTCGACAAATACCCGCGCACCCTCGCCGCCGACCAGGAAAAACTCCTGGTGGCCGGCTGCCATCTGCTGTTCGCCCCCTCGGTCGAGGAAATGTACCCCGACGGCATGGCCATACAGACCCGTGTCAGCGTTCCCCAGCTGTCCGAAGGCCTCTGCGGAGCGAGTCGCCCCGGGCACTTCGAAGGCGTCGCGACCGTGGTCAGCAAACTGTTCAACATGGTCCAGCCGGACCTGGCGGTCTTCGGCCAGAAAGATTTCCAGCAACTGGCAGTGATCCGCTCGCTGGTGCGCGACCTGAACATGCCCATTCAAATCATCGGCGAGCCGACCGTGCGCGCCGACGATGGCCTGGCACTGTCTTCGCGCAATGGCTATCTCACTGAAGAACAACGCGCCATTGCACCGGCGCTGTACCGCACCCTGAGCGAGATGGCCAAGACGATTCGCAATGGTGGCCGCGACTACGCCCAAGTGGTGCAGACCGGCCTTGAGCAGATCAGCGCCGCCGGGTTTCGCCCCGACTACCTGGAAATCCGTAACGCTCTCAACTTGCGTCCGGCAACCGCCGAGGACCGCGATCTGGTGATTCTGGTGGCGGCCTATCTGGGTGCCACCCGGTTGATCGACAACCTGCACCTGAATCTCGACAAAAACGCTTGAAGCCCTTGTTGCCCGGGCTTTTAGCTTCGGGCACACTGCCGTCGCCCGCGGGGTTCAGGAACGTTCCGAGCCCCTGAGTGAAGACCTGTCAGAGGAAGCACCCCATGCACGCCATCATGCTCAAGGCCAAGTTGCACCGCGCAGAAGTCACCCACGCCGTACTCGACTACGAAGGCTCTTGCGCCATCGATGGGACGTGGCTGGACCTGGCAGGCATTCATGAGTACGAACAGATCCAGATCTACAACGTCGACAACGGCGAACGCTTCACCACGTATGCGATTCGCGGTGAAGAAGGCTCGCGCATGATTTCCGTCAATGGCGCGGCGGCCCACAAGGCCAAGGTCGGTGATAGGGTCATCATTTGTGCCTATGCTCATTTCAGCGAAGCGGAGCTGCTCAACTTCAAGCCGAGCATGCTGTACATGGCGCCTGGCAATGAGTTGAGCCACACCAGCAACGCGATTCCCGTCCAGGTCGCCTGATTGACGGACAAGCCCGTCCATGGCGTGCGAACAAGCATCGAGTAATGTTAAAAACAGGCACAGACACGCAAGCCAAGGACGTTTACTGTAGGTAGACCCTGCCTGGATTTTGCGTCGGCTGTGCCGCTTGACTCCATCTCGTCGCTTTTACGCAACCTGGCCGGGCTTTTTAGTGTCCAAAGGCAGTTCATGGAATAAGGAAACCTGCAGCGATGGCGTATTACCGCACTCCTCACGACGTTACCGCTCTGCCCGCCTGGCAGGCGCTGAAGCAACACCGCGAAAGCATGCAAGGCTTCAGCATGCGCAATGCATTCAATGCCGACCCGCAGCGCTTCACCCAGTTCTCCCTGAGTAGTTGCGGGCTGTTTCTCGACTACTCGAAAAACCTGATCTCCCATCAGACCCGTGACCTGTTGGTCAAGCTGGCAGGTGAGGTCGGCTTGCAGGATGCCATCAAGTCGTTGTTCGCCGGCGAGCTTCTCAACAGCTCCGAAGGTCGCCCGGCGCTGCACACTGCCCTGCGCCGACCCGTCGGCGACAAGTTGAACGTCAATGGCGTCAATGTGATGCCTGAAGTGCACAAGGTGCTGAACCAGATCACCGAGCTGGTTGGGCGCATCCATGATGGTCTGTGGCGCGGTTACACCGAAAAGCCCATCACCGACGTGGTCAACATCGGTATCGGTGGGTCGTTCCTGGGCCCGGAACTGGTCTCCGAAGCATTGCTGCCCTATGCCCAGAAAGGCGTGCGTTGCCATTACCTGGCCAATATCGATGGCAGCGAGTTCCATGAGCTGTCGGCCAAGCTGCGCGCCGAGACGACCCTGTTCATTGTTTCGTCCAAATCCTTCAGCACCCTCGAAACCCTGAAAAACGCCCAGGCTGCCCGCGCCTGGTACCTGGCACAGGGTGGCTCGGAAGCCGAGCTGTATCGCCACTTCATCGCCGTTTCGAGCAACAACGCAGCCGCCGTGGCGTTCGGCATCCGCGAAGAGAACATCTTCCCGATGTGGGACTGGGTCGGCGGTCGCTACTCGTTGTGGTCGGCCATCGGTCTGCCAATCGCCCTGGCCATTGGCATGGCCAACTTCAAGGAACTGCTGTCCGGTGCCTACACCATGGACCAGCATTTCCAGAATGCGCCTTTCGAACAGAACATGCCGGTGCTGCTGGCCCTGCTGGGCGTCTGGTACGGCAACTTCTGGGGCGCGCAAAGCCACGCGATCCTGCCGTACGACCACTACCTGCGCAACATCACCAAGCACCTGCAGCAACTGGACATGGAGTCCAATGGCAAGAGCGTGCGCCAGGACGGAACGCCGGTAAACCATGACACCGGTCCGGTCATTTGGGGTGGCGTCGGTTGCAACGGCCAGCACGCTTATCACCAGTTGCTGCACCAGGGCACACAACTGATCCCGGCGGACTTCATCGTCCCGGTCGTGAGTTTCAACCCGGTTGCCGACCATCATCAATGGCTGTACGCCAACTGCCTGTCCCAGAGCCAGGCGCTGATGCTCGGCAAGACACGCGAAGAAGCCGAGGCCGAACTGCGCGACAAGGGCATGGCCGCCGCCGATATCCAGAAGCTGGCGCCGCACAAGGTGATTCCGGGCAACCGTCCGAGCAATACCCTGGTGGTCGAGCGTATCAGCCCACGACGTCTTGGTGCGTTGGTTGCGATGTACGAGCACAAGGTCTTCGTGCAAAGCGTCGTCTGGGGCATCAACGCCTTCGACCAGTGGGGCGTGGAGCTGGGCAAGGAGTTGGGCAAGGGTGTCTACCAGCGCCTGACAGGCAGCATCGAAGAGCCTGCAGAGGACGCTTCGACCCAGGGCCTGATCAATTACTTCCGCGGCCGTCATCGCGGTTGATCACCTCATATGTCCCCTCTCCTCGAGGGGACGTTCCGGGGTCGCGTTCCCCCTCTTGAACCGTGCGAGTTCAAAGCGCACCCTTAGGCTTGTTGCACAACAAGAATAAGGACCCGCCATGTTCGATATCAGCGCTTATCCACAAGCCGATGCCGTCAGTAAAGCGGCGCAACTGAGCCAGGACGACTATCAACGGCTTTACCGGCAATCAATAGAACAACCCGATCAGTTCTGGGCTGAACAGGCCAATGCCCTGCTCGACTGGAGCAAGCCCTGGGACAGCGTCCAGCAGTGGGACATGACGACTGGCCAGGCCACCTGGTTCAAGGGCGGCAAGCTCAACGTCAGTTACAACTGCATCGACCGCCACCTGGAAAAGCGCGGTGATCAGATCGCCCTGCTGTGGGAAGGCGACAATCCCGCCGACACTGGCGCAATCAACTACAAAACCCTGCATCGCAACGTTTGCCGCCTGGCCAACGTGCTGAAAAGTCGCGGGGTCAAGAAAGGCGACCGGGTCTGTATCTACATGCCAATGGTGCCGGAAGCGGCCTACGCGATGCTGGCCTGCACCCGTATCGGCGCGATTCATTCGGTGGTGTTCGGTGGCTTCTCCCCGGACGCGCTGCGCGATCGCATTCTCGACGCCGATTGCCGCACGGTCATTACCGCAGACGAGGGCGTGCGCGGCGGTAAATATGTACCTCTCAAGAACAACGTCGACAAAGCCTTGCTCAGTTGCCCCGACGTCAGCACGGTCGTGGTGGTCGAACGAACCCAAAACGCTGTCCAATGGGTCGAGGGGCGTGATCTCTGGTATCACCAGGCAGTGGAACGGGCCAGCAGCGATTGCCCGCCAGAGCCGATGGACGCCGAAGACCCGCTGTTCATCCTCTACACCTCAGGCAGCACCGGCAAACCCAAGGGCGTGCTGCACACTACCGGCGGCTATCTGTTGCAGGCCGCGCTGACCTTCAAACATGTCTTCGACTACCGTGATGGCGAAGTCTTCTGGTGCACCGCCGACGTCGGCTGGGTCACCGGCCACAGCTACATCGTTTATGGGCCGCTGGCCAATGGCGCTACCAGCCTGATCTTCGAAGGCGTGCCGAGCTACCCCGACACTTCGCGTTTCTGGCAGGTCGTCGATAAACACCAGGTCAATATTTTCTACACCGCGCCCACCGCCTTGCGCGCGCTGATGCGAGAAGGCCCGGGGCCACTGGAAAAGACCTCTCGCGACAGCCTGCGCCTGCTCGGCAGTGTCGGCGAGCCCATCAACCCGGAAGCCTGGGAATGGTATTTCAACGAGGTCGGCAAACAACGCTGCCCGATTGTCGATACCTGGTGGCAGACCGAAACCGGCGGCATCATGCTCAGCCCGCTGGTGGGAACCCGCCGGATCAAGCCCGGCTGCGCGACCCAGCCACTGTTCGGTGTACAACCGGTGCTGCTCGATGAACAAGGCAAGCCGATCGAAGGGGTCGGCAGCGGCATCCTCGCGATCAAGGCCAGCTGGCCAGGGCAGATCCGCAGCGTCTATGGCGACCATCAACGGATGATCGACACCTACTTCAAACCCTTTCCCGGCTATTACTTCACCGGCGACGGCGCCCGCCGCGACGAAGACGGCGATATCTGGATCACCGGCCGTATCGACGATGTGATCAATGTTTCCGGCCACCGAATCGGCACCGCCGAAGTGGAAAGCGCGCTGGTCCTGCACGACAGCATCGCCGAAGCCGCCGTGGTCGGTTACCCTCACGACCTCAAGGGCCAGGGCATCTATGCCTTCGTTACGCCCATGAACGGCGTGACCCCGGACGAAACGCTGCACAAGGAACTGCTGACGCTGGTCAGCAAGGAAATCGGCAGTTTTGCCAAACCGGAACTCATACAGTGGGCGCCTGCCTTGCCCAAGACCCGCTCAGGGAAAATCATGCGCCGTATTCTGCGCAAGATTGCCTGCAACGAACTGGACAGCCTGGGTGATACTTCGACCCTGGCCGACCCGAGCGTGGTCCAGGGCCTGATCGACAAGCGCCTGAACCATTGACCCGCCTGGCGCCGCTGCACAGCGCCAGGCACCTGCTCAAGCAATCATGGAACTCATTCGTCGGCGTATTGAAAAACAGGTTTTGAGCCTGACCGGCCTGTCACTGGGCCAGCTGGATCTGGAAAACCCCAAGGGCGATCCCGGCCTGTTCGGGCCTGACTCCGTCTGCTGGCGGGTGCACAGCGACTTTACCAGCATGCTCATTGGCGGCATCAGCGCATTGCTGCTGCAGGTCATGCACCCACTGGCGCTGGCCGGGGTCTGGGATCATTCGAACTTTCGCCAGGACATGCTCGGTCGCTTGCGCAGAACCGGGCAGTTCATCTCCGGCACCACCTTTGGCTCGACCCAGGACGCCAACTGGCTGATCGACAAGGTCCGCAGCATCCACCTGCAGGTAGTGGGCAACGCCGAAGACGGTCGCCCCTATGCCGCCAGCGATCCAGACCTGCTGACCTGGGTGCATGTGGCCGAGGTCAGCAGCTTTCTTGCCGCGCACCTGCGCTACCGCAACCCACGGTTGTCACTCGCCGACCAGGATGCCTATTACGCCGAGATCGCGTTGGTGGCCGAGCGCCTCGGCGCGCACAACGTGCCTCGCTCGCGCCAGGCCATCGCCGACTATTTGCAGCGCATGCGGCCGCAACTGGTCTGTGACCACCGCAGCCGTGAGGTCGTTCGGGTACTGCTCGCCGCACCGGCACCCAGCCGGCTGACCAAGCCGTTTGGCGCCTTGATGCTGCAAGCCGGTATCGATCTGTTGCCCACCTGGGCCAGCGGCCAGCTAGAGCTGTCGCAAAGCCCGCTACGGCGCGGCCTGATCCGCCTGGGCGTTGCCAACACCGCGCCCATCCTGCGTTGGGCGGTGCGTGACGGCTCGGTACATCGGGCACGTCGACGCATGGGTATAACCTGATACATCGGCAATAAACCGTGACTGATCGGTCCGTAATGGATCCGGCCCCCGCTCTATGCCAACATGCGTTTCTATCAGCCATTCGGGAGCGCCTGCCGTTGCCGGGGCAATATCCAGTAAGAGTGAGGACCCGCGCCATGCAAGATGTCGTAATCGTTGCCGCCACCCGTACCGCTGTCGGCAGTTTCCAGGGATCGCTGGCGACCGTTCCCGCGGTCGACCTGGGTGCGGCGGTGATTCGCCAACTCCTGGTCCAGACCGGCCTGGATGGCGCGCAGGTCGATGAAGTCATCCTCGGCCAGGTCCTGACCGCCGGCGCCGGGCAAAACCCTGCCCGTCAGGCGGCGATCAAGGCCGGCCTGCCTCACGCCGTCCCCGCGCTGACCCTGAACAAGGTTTGCGGCTCGGGCCTGAAGGCCTTGCACCTGGGTACCCAGGCCATTCGTTGTGGCGATGCCGATGTGATCATCGCCGGCGGCCAGGAAAACATGAGCCTGGCCAACTACGTCATGCCGGGGGCCCGTACCGGTCTGCGCATGGGCCACAGCACGATCATCGACACCATGATCAGTGACGGCCTGTGGGATGCCTTCAACGACTACCACATGGGCATCACTGCCGAAAACCTGGTAGAAAAATACGGCATCAGCCGCGAAGACCAGGACGCATTTGCCGCCGCCTCCCAACAAAAGGCCGTCGCCGCCATCGAGTCCGGGCGATTCGCCGATGAAATCACCCCGATCCTGATTCCGCAGCGCAAAGGCGATCCTGTGGCATTCGTCAACGACGAACACCCCCGCGCCGGCACCACCGCCGAATCGCTGGGCAAGCTCAAGCCTGCCTTCAAGAGAGACGGTAGCGTGACCGCTGGCAACGCTTCGTCCCTCAACGACGGCGCAGCTGCCGTGCTGCTGATGAGCGCCGCCAAGGCCGATCAGCTCGGCCTGCCGGTACTCGCACGCATCAAAGCCTACGCCAATGCCGGGGTCGATCCGGCCATCATGGGCATCGGCCCGGTCAGCGCCACCCGCCGCTGCCTGGAGAAAGCCGGCTGGACCCTGGACCAACTGGACCTGATCGAGGCCAACGAAGCGTTCGCCGCACAGGCGCTCTCGGTCGGCAAGGAGCTGGGCTGGGATGCCAGCAAGGTCAACGTCAACGGTGGCGCCATCGCCATCGGCCATCCGATCGGCGCATCGGGCTGCCGCGTGCTGGTGACCCTGCTGCACGAGATGATCAAGCGTGACGCCAAGAAGGGCCTTGCGACCCTTTGCATCGGTGGCGGCCAAGGCGTGGCACTGGCGATCGAGCGCTAGTCTGCGTAAAAAGTCGGGGCTCCACGGAGCCCCTTCGTGGCTGTTAAACTGCACGTCCCTAGCCAAGGCCACGTGCATGTCCCTCTTGAATCAGGCGCTGCGCGCCGCCCTCGATGCCCGCAAAGACCTCCTCGCCGAACTGCACCAGCAGGGCACCAACTGTTACCGCCTGTTCCATGGCAGCCAGGAAGGCGCTGGCGGCCTGACCGTGGACCGCTATGGCCCGCAACTACTGGTCCAGAGTTTTCACCAGACGCTGGAGCTTGATGCCCTGCTCGCCGTGCACGAAACCGTCAACCGTGAGCTGGGCTTGGAAACGCTGCTGGTCTACAACGACCGCTCGCAGGGCAATTCACGCATCGATCGCCAGGACCCCGTATACCGCGCCAACGAAGCTGCGCTGGCCGACCTGACCGCACAGGAATGGGGCCTGAACTATCGGGTCCGCGCACGTCACGCAGGTCAGGACCCCTTGCTGTTTCTCGACCTGCGCAATGCCCGCGGCTGGGTGAAAGCGCACAGCGCCGGCAAAACGGTCCTGAACCTTTTCGCCTATACCTGCGGGGTTGGCCTGAGTGCCGCAGCCGGTGGCGCCAGAGAGGTCTGCAATCTGGATTTTGCTGAAGGCAACCTCGCCGTTGGCCGCGAGAACGGCGCCCTCAACCCGCACCTCCCCGAAATGCAGTTCGTGCAATCGGACTATTTCCCGGCGATTCGGCAGTTGGCGGGCCTGCCGATCACCCAGCGTCGCGGCCAGAAACTGCCCAGTTACCCGCGCCTGCAGCAGCGCCAATACGACCTGGTGTTTCTAGACCCACCGGCCTGGGCCAAAAGCGCATTCGGCACGGTCGACCTGTTGCGCGACTACCAGAGCCTGCTCAAGCCGGCCCTGCTCAGTACCGCAGACGACGGCGTGCTGATCTGCTGCAACAACCTGGCAAAGGTCAGCCTGGACGATTGGCGTGAGCAGGTACTGCGCTGTGCGGAAAAGGCCGGCCGCCCGGTTCGCGAGTGGCAAGTCATGCCCCCGGCAAGCGACTTTCCCTCCCGCGATCAGCAGCCACCTCTGAAGACGCTCATCTTGCAGCTATAAATCCTACAGACAGATCGGCGTTTTATTTCGAGTAAAGAGGTGTTTTCTTCGGAACTGGTTTCGCGTGCCATACTCCAACCACCTCCGATCGAGACAGATGACGCCTCACATGCCCAAAGGATTGAAACGCGCCATTGGCGCCTTGTTGACCGTCCTCGCCCTTTATAGCCTGCTCGGCTTTCTGATACTGCCTGGCGTTGCCTTGCGCATCGCCAATCAGCAATTGGCGAATTACTCCACTGTTCCTGCACAGCTGGACCGCCTGGAGCTCAACCCCTTCAGCCTCGAGCTCACCCTGTGGGGTTTGCATATCGGCGAGCCTGGCCAGGAGCAGGTCGGCTTCGAGCGCCTTTACACCGACCTGCAAATCGACAGCCTGTGGACCGGCGCCCTGCATATGGCCGGGTTGGCGCTGGACAAACCACGTACCGAATTGCTGTTCAGCAAGGATGGCAGCCTCAATCTTGCGCAGCTGTTCAAACTGCCGCCCAGCGAACCGAAACCGGACGAACCCGCCAGCGACCCGTTCCCGCTGCGTATCGACAGCATCAAGCTCACCGATGGTTACCTGCACTTCAAGGATATGCGCCCCAGCGAGCCGATCGAGTTTCTCTACGACTCGATGAATCTGGAACTGAACAATCTCAGCACGCTGCCCGACGATAATGCCGAGATGACCCTGGTCGCGATCGGCCCTGCCGGAGGCCGGATCGACTGGACCGGTCGCGTCAGCCTGGTGCCGATCGTCGCAGAGGGCACGCTGAAGATCACCGACGGCAAGATGAAATCGTTCTGGCCCTATGTGCGCGATGCAGTGCCGCTGGTTCTGGAAGACGGTGTAGTCAGCCTGAGCACCGACTACAAGCTTAACTTGGCCAAGGAAACCCAGCTGCTGCTGGAAAATACCTCGGTAAATGTCGCCCCTTTCGCAATCAAGACCCCGGATGGGCGCCCATTGGTGCGCATGGAACGGCTGGATATCAGCGAAACCTCGGTAGACCTCGCCAAGCAGCTGGTCACCGTGGGCAAGATCCGCAGCCAGAAACTCGAGACCTGGGCTGCCCGCGAGGCCGATGGCCAACTCGACTGGCAAAAGCTGTTCGCCAGCCAGCCGGCCAAAAAACCCGAGCCCGAAGAGAAAACCGCACCCGCCACGGCTGACCCCAAGGCCCCGGAGAAACCGGTGCCGAGCGCACCGAACAAACCCTGGCAAGTGCTGCTGCGCGACGTACAACTGCGCAACTATCAGGTTCACCTGGCCGATCGGGTACCGAAAGAACCGGTTGCCCTCGAGCTCGGCCCGTTGAATGTCGACCTGCAGAATTTCGACAGCCTCAACCAGTCCCCCTTCACGCTCAAGGTCGATACCGGCCTGGGCAAACAGGGCAAGCTCACAGCAAACGGCGAGCTGAACCTGGCGCCCGTCAGTGCCAGGCTGAACGTCACCACGCAGGATATCGACCTGCGGGTGGCGCAGGCGTACATCAGCCCCTTCATTCGCCTAGAGCTGCGCAGCGGCATGCTCGGCAGTGAGCTAGCGGTCGATCTCAAGAGCACTGATCCCCTGGCCTTCAGTGTTGCCGGCAAGGCCCGGGTCAATCAGTTGCATACCCTCGATACGCTCAAGAGCCGTGACTTCGTCAAGTGGGAGCAGCTGGATCTGGAGGGTCTCGAGTATCGCCATGGCGATGCGCTGTCGATTGCCAAAGTGAACCTCAAGCAACCCTATGCGCGCTTCATGATCAACGAAGACCGCACCACCAATATCGACGACCTGCTGATCCCGCAGCCCGCCGACACCGCCGCCAAGGGGCCGGCCAAGCCTGCCTCGCGCAACGACAAGCCGTTGGGCATTCATATCGGCGGGATCGTCATCAATGATGGCTCGGCCAACTTCGCCGACTTCAGCCTGACTCCCGATTTCGCCACCGCCATTCAGCAGCTCAACGGGCAGATCGGCACGATCGACAGTCGCCAGCAGAAGCCGGCCAGGATCGATATCAAGGGCAAGGTCGACCGCTATGCGCCGGTGACCATCAAAGGCAGCCTCAACCCCTTCGACCCGCTGGCCAGCCTGGATATCGCCACCAGTTTCAAACGCGTCGAGCTGACCAACCTTACCCCTTACTCGGGCAAGTTCGCCGGCTTTCGCATCCGCAAGGGCAGGCTCAATCTCGACCTGCACTACGTGATTACCAAGGGCCGTTTGCAAGCTGAAAACAAAGTCGTGGTAGAACAGCTGCAACTGGGTGAAAAAGTCGACAGCCCGGACGCCGTGGACTTGCCGATTCGACTGGCCGTGGCCCTGCTCAAGGACACTCAAGGCAGGATATCCATTGAATTGCCCGTCTCGGGCGACCTCAACGACCCACAGTTCAGTGTCATGCCGATCGTCTGGCAAACCCTGCGCAACCTGGTGCTGCGAGCCGCCCAGGCGCCCTTCAAGTTCATTGGCGGGCTGGTCAGCGGGGGCGGCGCCGAAGACTTGAGCACGGTGTCTTTCGCCGCTGGCTCAAGCGAGCTGAGTGGCGACGCCCAGGGTGCCCTGAACAAGCTGGCCGCCGCACTCAAGGAACGCCCTGCCCTGCGCCTGGAAATCGAAGGCACCAGCGCCCAGAGCAGCGACGGCCCGTTGATTGCCGAGCAGCGGCTTGAACGTGAATACCAGAGCACTTACTACAAGATCCTGCAGCGGCGCGGCGAAAAGGTTCCGGCCCAGGCCACCCAGCTTCAGGTGCCCGAAGACGAGAAAAACCCCATGCTGGAAGGCATCTACCGGGCCCGCCTGAAACAGCAGCCACCGGGCGAATGGGAGCAGCTGGACCGCACCGAACGGACCGCGAAGTTGCGCGAAGGGGTGCTCAAGTCCTGGGCCGAAAGCGCCCTGCTCCTGCGCCAGTTGGGCCAGGCGCGGGCCAGCAGCATCAAGGATTACCTGGTGGACAAGGGCCAGCTGGCTGACGACCGGGTGTACTTCATCGATGCGGCGCTGGGTGAGGCCCAAAGCGATGGGCGCGTGGTGACGCCGCTGCATCTGGATGCCGAGTGAGTTCCGGCTCCCACATCAAGAGAAGCCCCGGCACCAAGTGCCGGGGCTTTGAGTACCAAGTCCTTATGGCCTTCGCATGAACCTCGGCCTGGCGACGATCGTTGCCAGCGGGTTTCGAAAAAAGGGGGTTAGTCTGCTTTCAGGCCATCAGCCGATACGGCTTTGACCCCTTTGATATTCTTAATTGCGCGTGCAAGTTGCATGTCCGCAAACCAATTCGCGCGGCCTTTGTGCCAGATCGGCATAGGGGACGGCCTTCACAGGCCGCTCCCCTGCCACACCACCCGGCATGCGGGTCCGCACCGGGCGGTTCGAGAGATTGAGGTTATGAGAGGCGCACTAATCCCAGCCTGTCGAACCACGCAATATTAAGCACGCGATTCAGCTCCAAACGACTGTTACGCCACCAGCGACAGGTGTTTCCAGCCACTTTTTGCGCCACTTGCCGGGTCGCGCCAAGCGCTCGCAGCTCCCGATAGGTCGTCGTTCCCCGCTTCCACTGCTTGAGCTGGATCGCTCGCAGCCGGTGTCGTATCCATTCGTCCAGCTCACGCCAGACGGCTGGGGTTTGCGACAAGCCGAAGTAAGTTTTCCACCCCAGAATGTAAGGTCGCAGATCATCGACGATCTGTTGCAGGCTACGACCGCATGAGCGCCGGGTGTACCAGCGTATCCGCTGCTTGAACTGCTTCTGCGCTTTGTAGGATGAAGCACGTTTGACTTCGCCTCGGGCTATCCACAACTCATAGCCTAGAAACTTGCGACCAAACGCACTCGTCACTGCACTTTTGCTCTCGTTGACACTCAAGTGCAGCTTTTCATACAGACGCCTCAGCAAAGCCATTACCCGGTGCCCCGCCTTCTGACTGCGAACATAGACATTCGCATCGTCGGCATAGCGCACGAAGCAATGACCTCGGCGTTCAAGCTCCCGATCCACTTCATCCAGCAGCACATTCGCCAGCAACGGCGACAGCGGGCCGCCTTGCGGCGCCCCGCAAAGACTGTTTTCGAGCACGCCATTAATCAGCGTTCCCGCACCCAGATACGCCCGAATCAGCCGGATAACCGCCCGATCCGAAATCCGTTTACGTAGACGATCCATCAGAATGTCGTGATCGACCCGGTCGAAGAATTTCTCCAGATCCACATCCACCACCACTTTTCGACCCGAGGACACGTAGCACTGAGCCGCCAAGACGGCCCCCTGTGCACAACGCCCCGGACGGAAGCCGTAGCTGTGCTCACTGAAAGTGGGATCGAGTAGCGGCTGCAAAATTTGCAGCAACGCTTGTTGGATCAGACGGTCGGTGACCGTCGGAATACCCAGCTCGCGCTGACCGCCGTCGGGCTTGGGGATGGCCACACGTCGTACCGGACTAGGCCGATAGACACCGGACACAAGCTGTTCACGAATCACAACCCATTGGCTCAGCAGATGTTCGGCCGTCTGATCTATATCCAGACCGTCGACCCCTGCTGCACCTTTATTGGCCTTGACCCGTTTCCACGCCCGTTTCAGGTTTTCTCTCGCAAAGGCGCGTTCCAGCAGCCCTTGCCCTGCGTAGTCGGATTCATCTTGCGGGCAATTGACCTCGTCGCTGACGGGACTTCTCACGACTTCACCGCTCGTTATCTCCATCCGCCCCGCGTTTGGCAGGCATCTGACTTCCGGTCTTTCGCATCAACATGACCTATAACGCTTTCTCTCGTTCAGCCCTTCGTCAAAAAAAAGACTACTACGGCCTCTGCTGACTTCTCGCTCCGGCTCGCGCCGTCGCCCTTTCAGGCATGAGGCGAGATCTCCCCAGGTAAGAACGCAATCCTTCACCACACAACCGCCGGATTTACGCTGCCTGATCTTTGACCACAAGAGCTTCGCGGTTTTGTGCCCGCTCACCCTGATCGGCTTCGCCTTTTATCCGGTTCTTGTACATCGGCTCATGGCTTCGATTCACGCTTCCTCCCCACACTCGGTCACCCTCATGCAGTTGCGCTTCACTTCGTTCGCTGTGGTCAGCTCACGGCGGGACTTTCACCCACAAGATTGCGCCCATGCTGGGCGCACACAAAAAAAGGACTCCGAAGAGTCCTCTTTTTCAGCAAGCTTCAGTGATCAAACACCCGAAGCCTTGGCTGCAGCCACATCCTTGATGGACAGCTTGATACGGCCGCGGTTGTCCACGTCCAGTACCAGCACTTCCACTTCCTGGCCTTCTTTCAGGATGTCGGTCACTTTCTCTACGCGCTGATCGCTCAGCATCGAGATGTGAACCAGACCGTCCTTGCCCGGCAGGATGTTGACGAAAGCACCGAAGTCCACGATGCGCTCGACCTTACCGACATAGATCTTGCCGATTTCAGCCTCTGCAGTGATACCCAGCACGCGCTGACGAGCAGCTTCTGCAGCTTCCTTGGTTTCACCGAAGATCTTGATCGAGCCGTCGTCTTCGATATCGATCGAAGCCTTGGTTTCTTCGCAGATGGCGCGGATGGTGGCGCCGCCTTTACCGATGACGTCACGGATCTTGTCGGTGTCGATCTTCATCGCGATCATGGTCGGAGCGTTTTCCGACAGTTCGCTACGGGACTGACCAATGATCTGGTTCATCTGACCGAGGATGTTCAGGCGCGCTTCCAAGGCTTGGCCCAGAGCGATCTCCATGATTTCTTCGGTGATGCCCTTGATCTTGATGTCCATCTGCAGCGCGGTGACGCCCTTGGCGGTACCGGCTACCTTGAAGTCCATGTCGCCCAGGTGGTCTTCGTCACCCAGAATGTCGGTCAGGACAGCGAACTTCTCGCCTTCTTTAACCAGACCCATGGCGATACCGGCAACTGGCGCCTTCATCGGCACACCAGCGTCCATCAGAGCCAGGGAAGCACCACAAACCGAAGCCATGGAGCTCGAACCGTTGGACTCGGTGATTTCCGATACCACGCGGATGGTGTACGGGAACACGTCGGCAGCAGGCAGCATGGCCTGAACCGAACGACGGGCCAGACGGCCGTGACCGATTTCGCGACGGCCAGCACCGCCCATGCGACCACACTCGCCCACCGAGAACGGAGGGAAGTTGTAGTGCAGCATGAAGGGGTCTTTTTTCTCGCCTTCCAGAGTGTCCAGCAGCTGTGCGTCACGGGCAGTACCCAGGGTCGCGACTACCAGAGCCTGAGTTTCGCCACGGGTGAACAGTGCCGAACCGTGGGTTTTTGGCAGAACGCCGACTTCGATGTTCAGCGGACGTACAGTGCGGGTGTCACGGCCATCGATACGCGGCTTGCCGTTAACGATGTTTTCGCGAACGGTGCGGTATTCGATTTCGCCAAACGCGGCTTTGACGTCGCTGGAAGATGGCTGGCCTTCTTCGCCCGACAGCTTGGCAACAACCTGGTCACGCAGCTCGCCCAGGCGGGCATAACGGTCGGCCTTGACGGTGATGGTGTAAGCCTGGGAGATCGCCTCGCCGAACTCGGCACGAATAGCGCCCAGCAGGTCGGTGGCTTCGGCCGCAGGAGCCCAGTCCCAGGTTGGCTTGGCAGCTTCGGCGGCCAGCTCTTTGACAGCCTGGATAACAGCCTGGAATTCGTCGTGGGCGAACAGTACGGCGCCCAGCATCTGGTCTTCGGTCAGCTCTTTGGCTTCCGATTCAACCATCAATACAGCTTCCGAAGTACCGGCAACGACCATGTCCAGGCTGGACGCGGCCAGCTGCTCGTAAGTCGGGTTCAGCAGGTAGCCGGTGCTTTCATGGAAAGCAACGCGCGCAGCGCCGATCGGGCCGTCGAAAGGAATGCCGGAGATCGCCAGGGCAGCCGAGGTACCGATCATCGCAGCGATGTCCGGATCGGTTTTCTTGCTGGTGGAAACGACGGTGCAGACGACCTGCACTTCGTTCATGAAGCCTTCAGGGAACAGCGGGCGGATCGGACGGTCGATCAGACGCGAGGTCAGGGTTTCTTTCTCGGAAGGACGGCCTTCACGCTTGAAGAAACCGCCAGGGATCTTGCCGGCAGCGTAGGTTTTTTCCTGGTAGTGCACAGACAGAGGGAAGAAGCCCTTGCCTGGATCAGCCTGCTTGGCGCCGACCACAGTCACCAGCACGGTGACGTCGTTGTCGACGGTGACCAATACGGCGCCGGAGGCTTGACGAGCAATACGGCCCGTCTCGAGGGTGACGGTCGATTGACCGAACTGGAATTTCTTGATTACCGGGTTCACGGTTTCCTACCTTCTTTAGTGGCTCTGGGGGAACTGGTTTCTTGCGAAATTCTTGGGCAGACAGGGGATTCGGCCCCTTTGACCGTCCAGATAAAACTTGAGGCTGGAAGCCTGCCCTGCTTTGGCGCAAAAGCGCTCAAGCACGACAGACAACCAACCTCATAGATACGCGCGGGATGCTCATCGACCCTGGCGCCAGGCGCCAGAGTCGACGAATGCAGCACGCCGCGCACACCACTGGCCAGGGCGCTATTAGCGACGCAGACCCAGGCGACCGATCAGGGCGCTGTAACGAGTGGTGTCCTTACCTTTCAGGTAGTCCAGCAGCTTGCGACGCTGGTTTACCATGCGGATCAGACCACGACGGGAGTGGTGATCCTTACCGTTGGCCTTGAAGTGACCTTGCAGCTTGTTGATGTTGGCGGTCAGCAGTGCAACTTGCACTTCTGGCGAACCAGTGTCACCAACGGCTTGCTGGTAGTCGCTAACGATCTGAGCTTTTTCTTCAACGCTGAGTGCCATGTGGGCTTCTCCAATCAAGGGAACCGAATGAACGGTTTCCAATAGGCCAGGGATAGTTCCCTGTATTTAAAAGTGAGGAGTGACCGTGCCTACTAACAGCCATCCTCTTTCCCTGTGGTGGTGACACCGCAGGGTTCGGTCATTCAGACCGAATCAAGCGACGTGGCGCGATGCGCCCGTCTTCGCTCACTTCACCGATACCGATGAAACGACCATTGTGATCCTGCACCCGCACCATGCCAAACTTCGGCGCGTCCGGGGCTCTTACCGGTTGTCCGTGCAGCCAGTAGAACGCACTGTGCTCGGAGAACTGGAGCAGTGGCCAATCCTGCAGACCGCTGTCCGAGGGCATCAAAAACTGATCGACCGCCTCAAAGCCACCTTCTGCGTGGACGCGTTCAAGCTCTTCGAGCGTGACCGTCTGGGCCAACGTGAAAGGGCCGGCATGGGTACGGCGCAATTGCGCAACGTAAGCACCGCAACCCAATTGCTCGCCGATATCTTCGACCAGCGTACGGATGTAGGTGCCTTTCGAGCAGCCTACCGACAGCCGTGCGCGAGTTTCCTCGCAGTCGAGCAATTCCAAGCGGTCAATAGTAACAGAACGCGCTTCGCGCTCCACTACTTCACCTGCACGTGCAAGCTTGTAAAGTGGCTGTCCGTCACGCTTGAGCGCCGAGTACATTGGCGGTATCTGGCTGATTTGACCACGAAAGCGTGGCAAGACAGCTTCGATATCCTCACGACCAACGGTCACCTCGCGGGTCAGCAAAACCTCACCTTCGGCATCCGCCGTGGTGGTGGTCATGCCCAGCTGCATGACGGTCTCGTAGCCCTTGTCGGAATCGAGCAGGTACTGAGAGAACTTGGTCGCTTCACCGAAGCACAGCGGCAGCACGCCGGTGGCCAACGGGTCGAGGCTGCCGGTGTGGCCGGCCTTCTCGGCATTGAGCAGCCAGCGAACCTTCTGCAAGGCTGCGTTGGAGGTGAACCCCAACGGCTTGTCGAGCAAGATGATGCCGCTGACGTTACGACGAATACGCTTGACCTGAGCCACCGCTTACACCTCGGCGTCTGGTTTTGAATCAGCGTCCTGATGCTGGCTGTCTTCAGCCACCGCGCGCTCGATCAGTGCCGACAAATGGGCACCGCGAGTCACGCTTTCATCGTAATGGAAGTGCAACTGGGGAACACTGCGCAGCTTCATTTCCTTGCCCAACTGCATGCGCAGGAAACCCGCTGCCGCGTTGAGCACCTTGATGCTCTGCTTGATGTCTTCGGCAGTTTCCTGACCCATCACGGTGATGAACACCTTGGCGTGACCAACGTCACGGCTGACATCCACTGCAGTGATAGTGACCAGGCCTACGCGTGGGTCCTTCACTTCTCGGCGGATCAGTTGCGCCAGTTCGCGTTGCATCTGATCGCCAATGCGCTGGGTACGGCTATATTCTTTTGCCATGTTTATTACCTGTAACTAGAAGCGGCAAACGCCCGGCCAGGCTGGAAGCCGGACCGGGCGTTGCGTTTAGAACCGCACTGGAGTGCCGATATGCATTCCACCAGGTTCCTCGAGCTCGCAAATCAGAGCGTACGAGCCACTTGGACTTTCTCGAAGACTTCGATCTTGTCGCCGACCTTGACGTCGTTGTAGCTCTTCACGCCGATACCGCACTCCATGCCGGCACGTACTTCGGAAGCGTCATCCTTGAAGCGGCGCAGGGATTCCAGCTCGCCTTCGAAGATAACGATGTCTTCACGCAGTACACGGATTGGACGGTTACGGTGCACGACACCTTCGATAACCATGCAACCGGCAATCGCACCGAATTTCGGCGAACGGAACACGTCACGCACTTCGGCGATGCCCAGGATGTTCTCGCGAACGTCGCTGCCGAGCATACCGGTCAGGGCTTTCTTGACGTCTTCAATGATGTCGTAGATCACGTTGTAGTAACGCATATCCAGACCTTCCTGCTCGACGATCTTGCGCGCGCCGGCATCGGCACGCACGTTGAAGCCGAACAGTACTGCATTGGAGGCCAGTGCCAGGTTGGCGTCGCTTTCGGTGATACCACCGACGCCGCCGCCCACTACGCGCACTTGCACTTCCTCGTTGCCCAGGCCGTTCAGAGCGCCCTGCAGAGCTTCCAGCGAGCCACGGACGTCGGATTTGAGGACGATGTTGAGCGTCTTCTTCTCTTCCTGACCCATGCTCTCGAAGATGTTTTCCAGCTTGCCGGCGTGAGCGCGGGCCAGCTTGACTTCGCGGAACTTGCCTTGACGGAACAGAGCCACTTCACGGGCTTTCTTCTCGTCGGCAACCACGCTCATCTCGTCGCCAGCGTCCGGCGTACCGTCCAGGCCCAGGATCTCGACCGGAATGGCCGGACCTGCTTCCTTGATGGTCTTGCCGTTTTCGTCGAGCATGGCGCGAACGCGGCCATAGTTCGAACCGACCAGTACCATGTCGCCCTGGCGCAGGGTACCGTCCTGAACCAGCACGGTGGCAACCGGGCCACGACCCTTGTCCAGGCGCGATTCGACAACGACACCGCGGCCAGGAGCCGACGGCGTGGCGGTCAGTTCGAGAACTTCAGCCTGCAACAGGACGGCTTCGAGCAGTTCGTCGACACCGGTACCCATCTTCGCCGAGACCGGCACGAATGGAGTGTCGCCACCCCACTCTTCGGAGGTCACGCCGTGAACCGACAGTTCGCTGCGGATGCGATCGAGATCGGCGCCCGGCTTGTCGATCTTGTTCACTGCCACGACCAGCGGAACACCGGCGGCCTGAGCGTGCTGAACGGCTTCAACGGTCTGCGGCATCACGCCGTCGTCCGCTGCAACCACCAGGATCACGATGTCGGTCGCCTTGGCACCACGGGCACGCATCGCGGTAAACGCCGCGTGGCCCGGGGTATCGAGGAACGTCACCATGCCACGGTCGGTTTCAACGTGGTACGCACCGATGTGCTGGGTAATGCCGCCGGCTTCGCCAGCCGCTACCTTGGCACGACGGATGTAGTCGAGCAGAGAGGTCTTGCCGTGGTCAACGTGGCCCATTACGGTCACGACCGGCGCACGGGCAACAGCCTCGCCTTCGAACTTCAGGGACTCGGCCAGGGAATCTTCCAGGGCCGTGTCGCTGACCAGGGTCACTTTGTGGCCCAGCTCTTCAGCAACCAGTTGGGCAGTTTCCTGATCCAGTACCTGGTTGATGGTGGCCGGAGTACCCAGCTTGAACATGAACTTGATGACTTCGGCAGCCTTGACCGACATCTGCGCGGCCAAATCGCCGACAGTGATGGTCTCGCCGATCTGTACGTCACGAACCACTGGGCCGGTCGGGCTCTGGAAACCGTGGGCGTTACGTTTTTTCAGCTTGGACTTGCCACGGCCGCCACGACGGAAGCCATCGCTTTCTTCGTCGGTGGTACGCGGAGCCGAACGAGGGGCCGGAACCTTCTCTTTTTCCTTGACCGAAGCACGGTGCGGGGCGTTCTTGCGATCGCCATCACGACGGGCGTCTTCGTTGCGCGGTTTGTCCGGGCGACGTGGCTCGTCTTTCTTGCGATCGGCAACCGGAGCCGGCGCAATGTCGACCACAGGCGCGGCAACGGCCGGAGCCGGTGCTGGAGCCGCGGCCGCGGCCGGTGCCGGTGCAGGCGTCGAAGGCTGGCGACGTGCCTCTTCTTCGGCGCGCACGCGGGCTTCTTCTTCGGCCTTTTGACGGGCTGCATTCTCTGCTGCACGGCGCTCTTCGAGCTCGCGCTTCTGCTCAGCCTGGATTTCTTCCGGGCTGCGCTGAACGAATACTTTCTTCTTGCGTACTTCTACGCTGATGCTTTTGCTGCCAGCAACACGCAGGGTGCTAGTGGTCTTGCGCTGCAAAGTGATCTTGCGCGGTTCTTCCACTTTAGCCTTGTGGCTGCTTTTCAAATGAGCCAGCAGAGCCTGCTTCTCATTGTCGGTCACAACTTGTCCGGCGTCGGTGTGCGGCAGACCTGCCTCACGCATCTGCTGCAACAGGCGCTCTACCGGTGCGGCGACCTCTTTGGCCAATTCTTTCACCGTGACTTGCGTCATGCACTTCTCTCCTCAGGCCGCGCCTACTTACTCGAACCAGTGGGCTCGGGCGGCCATGATCAACTTGCCGGCACGATCATCGTCAATGCCGTCGATGTCGAGCAGATCGTCAATAGACTGCTCGGCCAGGTCTTCGCGGGTAATTACGCCGCGCACCGCCAGTTCCATCGCCAAATCCTTGTCCATACCCTCAAGCGAGAGCAGGTCTTCGGCTGGATGGGCGTCTGCCAGCTTTTCCTCAGTAGCGATGGCTTTAGTCAACAAGCGATCCTTGGCACGAGCGCGAAGCTCGTTGACGATTTCTTCGTCAAAGCCCTCGATGTTGAGCATTTCTTCCAACGGTACGTAGGCAATCTCTTCCAGGCTGGTGAAGCCTTCGTCGACCAACACCTGCGCAAGCTCTTCGTCGACTTCCAGCTCGTCGATGAAGTTGCGCAGGATGTCGCCGGTTTCAGCTTGCTGCTTGGCCTGGATGTCCGATTCGGTCATCACGTTCAGGGTCCAGCCGGTCAACTGGCTGGCCAGACGTACGTTCTGACCGCCGCGACCAATAGCCTGGGCCAGATTGTCCGCGCCGACGGCGATGTCCATTGCATGGGCATCTTCATCAACGATGATTGCCGCCACTTCAGCTGGAGACATGGCGTTGATCACGAACTGCGCAGGGTTGTCGTCCCACAGGACGATATCCACACGCTCGCCACCCAACTCACCGGACACTGCCTGGACGCGCGAACCGCGCATACCGATGCAGGCACCCTGTGGGTCGATGCGCTTGTCCTTGGAGCGAACAGCGATCTTGGCGCGCGAACCCGGGTCACGGGATGCCGCCATCACTTCGATCAGACCTTCAGCAATTTCCGGCACTTCGATGCGGAACAGTTCGATCAGCATTTCTGGCGCAGTACGCGACAGAATCAGCTGAGGTCCGCGGTTCTCGGTGCGGATTTCCTTGAGCAGCGCACGAACACGCACGCCAACCCGGAAAGTTTCGCGAGAAATAATATCTTCACGCGCCAGCAGGGCTTCGGCATTGTTGCCCAGGTCAACGATGACATTGTCACGC
Source organism: Pseudomonas sp. LS1212 (assembly GCF_024741815.1). Taxonomy (NCBI): domain Bacteria; kingdom Pseudomonadati; phylum Pseudomonadota; class Gammaproteobacteria; order Pseudomonadales; family Pseudomonadaceae; genus Pseudomonas; species Pseudomonas sp. LS1212. The sequence continues at coordinate 853,477 of NZ_CP102951.1, read as the reverse complement.
GTAACCTTTTTCACCGTGCCGGAAATAATTTCACCCAGGCGCTCGCGATAGGCGTCGACCACTTGAGCGCGTTCCGCTTCGCGGACCTTCTGCACGATGACCTGCTTGGCGGTCTGTGCAGCGATGCGACCAAACTCGATGGAGTCGATCTTGACTTCGACCACATCACCGGCCACTGCGCCAGGTTGTTTCTCCTGGGCCTGGTCAACCGCCAATTCGATGGCCGGGTCGTCCAGATCTTCATCTTCGACCACAGCCCAGCGACGGAAGGTTTCGTAGTTACCAGTGTGGCGATTGATCTCCACACGCAAGTCGACTTCATCTTCAAAACGCTTTTTGGTCGCTGTGGCCAGGGCCACTTCCAGCGCTTCAAAAATCACGCTCGCCGGTACACCCTTTTCGTTGGATACCGACTCAACAACCAGCAGTACTTCTTTGCTCATCGTACGCCTCGCCTTTCGCAAGCCATTGGATCCGCGGGATCCGCAGTATCTGGCACGTCTCAGTCAAAACTGGGAATTATGTTGGCCTTGTCGATCATATCGATCGGCAACAGGAACTCGTGGTCTTCAACCTGCACCACGACATCCTGCTCCTCCACCCCGCGGAGAAGGCCCTGAAAGTTACGTCGACCTTCGAAGGGCGAGCGCAGCTTTATTTTCACTTGTTCGCCGGCATACTTGGCAAACTGTTCAAGCGTGAACAGCGGACGTTCCATGCCAGGAGAGGAAACTTCGAGGGTGTATTCAACGGAGATCGGATCTTCAACATCCAGAACACCGCTGATCTGACGGCTGACGATGGCGCAGTCATCCACCAGCACACCGCCTTCTTTATCGATATAAATACGCAATAGTGAATGGCGACCTTGAGCTGAAAACTCAATACCCCAGCATTCATAGCCAAGGGCCACGACCACCGGGGCCAACAAGGCCTGCAACTGTTCTAGCTTGCTCGACACCTGAACCCCCTCGTGCATGTTTTTGCATGCTGTGTAAATAAAAAAAAATGGGCGAAGCGCCCATCCCTGAAACGCCGTCGAAAGCGGCGCTATAAAGTGTCCAGCTAACAAAAAGCCCCTGAGAAGGGGCTCCGCTAAAACTGGTTGCGGGGGCCGGATTTGAACCGACGACCTTCGGGTTATGAGCCCGACGAGCTACCAGACTGCTCCACCCCGCGACAAAGCTGGGGCGGAAGTATACGACCGATCCCTCTCAGGGTCAATCTAACCTCCACCTACAAGAAAGCCCGCAACAGCGGGCTATCTTGTTAATTGGTACCGAGAAGGGGACTCGAACCCCTACACCCTATGGGCACAACCACCTCAAGGTTGCGTGTCTACCAATTCCACCACCTCGGCAATACTACGTTTGAAACAGTGGCCCTCCTCAGAGGATCACTTTTGCTCTTGGGCCCCTGGGACGTCAGTGGTGTTCACTTCGGTCTTTTGCCCTTCGAGCACCGGCACATCGTCTGCTGCCGGTTTTTGCTTCGGTACTTCCAACACTGCCGGATCTGGTAAACCCACCTGAGTCAGCTCGTGAGCCTTCTCTTTAGCAAAGTAACCTAACCCTAAGCTGGTTATGAAGAAACTGGCGGCAAGTATAGCAGTAAACTTACTAAGAAAGGTAGAGGAACCTTGGCTTCCGAACACAGTATTTGATGCACCTGCTCCGAAAGACGCGCCAGCGTCCGCACCTTTACCCTGCTGCAGCAAAACCAGAGCTACTACGCCCAGCGCACCCAGCAGATGAAAAACGACTACGACTGTTTCCAGCATTTTTTCAGTTTCCCGCGGCGCGACAGATCGCACCGAATTCATCTGCATTCAGGGAAGCTCCACCAATGAGCCCCCCATCGATATCCGGCATGCCGAACAGCTCAGCCGCATTGGCCGCCTTCACGCTGCCGCCGTATAGAAGCCGCACATTCCTGGCGACCTCTGCGTTCTCTGCTGCCAGCTGCGCACGAATGGCAGCGTGTACATCCTGAGCTTGCTGCGGCGTGGCCGTCAGTCCGGTGCCGATGGCCCATACTGGCTCATAAGCAATCACCGCATTGACGAACGCCTCTACCCCCAGCTCCTCCATGATACTGCCAAGCTGACGCCCGACAACCTCAAGAGTCTTGCCTGCCTCGCGTTGCTCCAGGGTTTCCCCTATGCACAACACCGGCTTCAAGCCACAAGCCTGGGCTGCTGCAAACTTGCGGTTGAGCACTTCGTCGCTTTCGCCAATCAACTGACGCCGCTCGGAATGCCCGACCAAAACCAATCCACACCCTGCATCGACCAACTGACTCGGTGCAATCTCACCTGTCAGGGCGCCCTGCATCGGCTCAACCGCGGAGTTCTGGGCTCCGACGGTGATCGCCTTGCCTTGCAAGCCTTCAATCACTTGATTGATAAACAAGCCAGGCGGAAATACCGCAACATCAACACCGCCAGGGAGGGCCAGATTACGTAGGCCCTCGATCAGCTCAGCGACGCTGGCGCGGGTACCGTGCATTTTCCAGTTACCAGCTACCATAGGGCGACGCATGCTGTACCTCGTCGGTCAAAGTGGGCGCAGATGTTACCCAACCAAATCAACGCTGGCAAGCCAAAATCAGGCGCAAACTTCACTTACCAGTTTTGCCAGTGCTTCGGCATGGCCACGGACCACGCTTTCATCGTCACCTTCGACCATGACACGCACCAGCGGCTCTGTTCCGGACTTGCGCAGCAGCACCCGGCCACGGCCCGCCATCGCTGCGGTCACGCGCTCGCAAGCTTCCTTGACCGCCGGATGCTCGACCGGGTCGACCCCGCCGCCGAAGCGAACGTTGATCAGCACCTGCGGACACTTGCGCAAGCCATGACGAGCCTGGGCCAATGTCTCGCCGCGACGCTTGATCGCCAGCAAGACTTGCAGCGCAGCGATGATCGCATCACCGGTGGTGGTGTTCTGCAGACAGAGAATATGCCCTGAGTTCTCGCCGCCGACCTGCCAATCGCGCTCGAGCAGCTCGGCGATCACGTAGCGGTCACCGACCTTGGCCCGCACGAAGGGGATCGACAACTCTTCCAGGGCCAGTTCCAGGCCCAGGTTACTCATCAGCGTACCGACCACCCCACCTTGCAGCTTGCCGCGCTCGTGCAGGTCGCGAGCAATGATGAACAGCAGCTCATCGCCATCGACGATGGCGCCGGTGTGATCGACCATGAGTACACGATCTCCGTCACCATCAAAGGCGATCCCGAGATCGGCATGACCTACCAGAACAGCAGCCTGCAAGGCTTCGATGTGGGTCGAGCCACATTTTTCGTTGATGTTCAGGCCATCGGGCTGGGCCGAGAGCACGGTAACCTCGGCGCCCAGCTCGCGGAATACGCTCGGCGCGACCTTGTAGGTGGCACCGTGCGCGCAGTCGACAACCAGTTTCAGCCCGGCGAAATCGGTACTGGTTGGCACACTGCTCTTGCAGAATTCTATGTAGCGGCCAGCTGCGTCGTTGATGCGCGAGACCTTGCCGAGCTTGCTCGACTCGACCACGGTCATCGGGGTATCGAGCAACTCCTCGATCATCAGCTCGACTTCATCCGGCAGCTTGGTGCCCTGGCCTGAAAAGAACTTGATGCCGTTGTCGTCGTGAGGATTGTGCGAAGCACTGATGACGATCCCCGCCTCGGCGTGAAACGTCCGGGTCAGGTAGGCAATGGCCGGTGTCGGCATAGGCCCCAGCAGCATGACGTCGGCGCCTGCGGCAGACAGCCCGGCCTCCAGGGCGGACTCGAACATATAGCCCGAGATACGCGTGTCCTTGCCGACCAGCACCTTGCAGGCCCCCAGACGGCGAAAGGCCATACCTGCGGCCCAACCCAGCTTGAGCATGAAATCAGGAGTAATCGGGTATTGGCCGACACGACCGCGAATGCCGTCAGTACCAAAATATTTTCTGCTCATAAATGCTCCATCATTCTTATTCGGCTGATTCAACTGCTGTGATCATCCGTACTACATCGACCGTCTCGGCGACATCATGAACGCGAAGAATCTTCGCACCCTTGGTCATTGCCAGGGCCGCAAGTGCCAACCCGCCATACAAGCGCTCGTCTACCGGGCGACCCAGGGCCAGCCCGATCATGCTTTTGCGCGAAACACCCACCAGCAGCGGCCGCCCCAACCCGTGGAGCGCCTCCATATGCTTGAACAAGCTTAGGTTATGGGCCAGCGTCTTGGCGAAGCCGAACCCGGGATCGAGGATGATCCTGTCCGCTTCGATACCAACACTGGCGCACGCGTCCATACGCTCGCGCAAGAAGGTGGCAACCGCTGCAGTCACATTGTCGTACTGCGGGTTGTCCTGCATGTCACCGGGCTCGCCAAGCATGTGCATCAAGCACACCGGCAGGCCAGTCGCGGCCGCCGCATCCAGCGCGCCATCGCGTCGCAGCGAACGGACGTCATTGATCAGGCCGGCACCGAGCCGGGCCGTCTCACGCATGACCGCAGGCGTTGAGGTATCGACCGAAATGATTACATCGAGTTCCCGATGGATCGCCTCGACCAGCGGCGCAACACGCTCCAGCTCTTCGAGTGGAGAAACCACTCGCGCCCCCGGCCGGGTCGACTCACCGCCGACATCGATCAGGGTGGCGCCGGCTGCAACCATGCCTTCGGCATGACGCAAGGCAGCATCGAGCTGGCTGAAGCGACCACCGTCGGAGAAGGAATCAGGCGTGGCGTTAAGGATGCCCATCACATGCGTATGGGCCAAATCAAGAACCCGGTTGCCGCAAGGCAACCGGGTTGGGTACTGCTCAGATGTCATGTCTAACCTTAGAGTTGGGCAGCTGGACCACCGATCGGGGTTTCCGAGCGATCACCCTGTGCAGCCGGTGTACCCGCTGTACCCGAACCACCTTCCCAATCGCGCGGCTCACGCGGAGCCCGGCCCGCCATGATGTCGTCGATCTGCTCGGCGTCGATGGTTTCGTACTTCATCAACGCATCAGCCATTGCATCGAGCTTGTCGCGGTTTTCGGTCAGGATCTGCTTGGCCGTGCCGTAGCACTGGTCAATGATGCTGCGCACTTCCGAGTCGATCAGCCTGGCTGTCTCTGCCGACAGGCTGGCATGCTGCCCCCCCATACTGCGACCCAGGAACACTTCACCTTCTTCTTCGGCATACATCAGCGGGCCGAGCTTTTCGGACAAGCCCCACTTGGTCACCATGTTACGAGCGATCTGGCTGGCCCGCATGATGTCGTTGGAGGCGCCCGTGGTGACACCGTCGAAGCCCAGGGTCATCTCTTCGGCAATCCGACCACCGTACAGCGAGCAGATCTGACTGATCAGCGCACGCTTGGACAGGCTGTAACGATCCTCTTCGGGCAGGAACATGGTCACACCCAGGGCCCGGCCACGCGGAATGATCGACACCTTGTAGACAGGATCATGCTCAGGCACGACGCGACCGACAATGGCGTGACCCGCTTCGTGAAAAGCCGTGTTCCGCTTTTCTTTCTCGGACATGACCATGGTTTTGCGTTCGGCGCCCATCATGATCTTGTCTTTGGCCAGCTCGAACTCTTTCATCTCCACGACGCGCTTGCCGCCACGAGCAGCGAACAGCGACGCTTCGTTGACCAGGTTGGCAAGGTCGGCACCGGAGAAGCCCGGAGTACCGCGCGCGATGACCGCCGGTGCGACGTCGTCACCTACCGGCACTTTGCGCATGTGGACCTTGAGGATCTGTTCACGACCACGGATATCCGGCAGCCCGACCACGACCTGGCGGTCGAAACGGCCCGGACGCAGCAGCGCAGGGTCGAGTACGTCCGGACGGTTGGTTGCGGCGATGACGATGATGCCGTCATTCATCTCGAAACCGTCCATCTCTACCAGCAACTGGTTGAGGGTCTGCTCGCGCTCATCATGACCACCGCCCATGCCAGCACCACGATGGCGACCGACGGCGTCGATTTCATCGATGAAGATGATACATGGCGCGTGTTTCTTGGCCTGTTCGAACATGTCACGAACACGGCTGGCACCGACACCGACGAACATTTCGACGAAATCGGAACCGGAGATGGTGAAGAACGGCACCTTGGCTTCGCCGGCAATGGCCTTGGCTATCAAGGTTTTACCGGTACCCGGAGGACCGACCATCAGCACGCCACGCGGAATACGACCGCCCAGGCGCTGGAACTTGCCCGGATCACGCAGGAACTCGACCAGCTCGCCCACTTCTTCCTTGGCTTCGTCACAGCCGGCCACGTCGGCCAGCGTGGTCTTGACCTGATCTTCGGAAAGCAGACGCGCCTTGCTCTTGCCGAAGCTCATCGGCCCGCCCTTGCCACCGGCGCCGCCCTGCATCTGCCGCATGAAGAACATGAACACGGCGATGATCACCAGGATCGGGAAGCTCGCGACCAGCAGCTGGGTCCAGATGCTCTGTTGTTCAGGCTGCTTGCCTTCGACCACGACATGGTTGTCGACCAGATCGCCGATCAGGCCGTTATCCTGGATCGCCGGGCGAATGGTCTTGAAGCTGTCGCCATCGGTGCGCTTGCCGATGATGACATAGCCATCGACCGCCACGCGCTCAACCTTGCCATCCTTGACCTGCTGAATAAAGTCAGAATAGTTGAGGGTTTGCGGTTCGTTTGGGCTGGAGAAGTTGTTCATCACCGTCACCAGGACAGCCGCAATGATCAGCCACAGGATCAGGTTCTTTGCCATATCGTTCAATTCGCTACCCTCTGAAGCAAGCTACCCGTGCAGCGTGCTTCGCATGATATTCACCGGCTTAACTTACTACATAACCTACACATATGCAGGCGCCGTCTGTAACCCTTTGTGAAACCTAGACTACACGATGTTGGTTTATGTCTGGCAGGCCACGCCATTGAAAAAACTATCGCCGGCCCTGCAAGTCGCCGGCCTGACGCCTTACTGGCCGCGAAATCCACGCCCCAACAGATATTGCTCGCGGGAACGGTCCCGCGAAGAGTCAGGTTTGAGCATCTGGACCTTGTCGAATTTCTGACGAGCGTCCTTGAGGTATACGTCAAACCCTTCGCCCTGGAAAATCTTGATCAGGAAATCACCGCCCGGCTTGAGCACCCTGGTCGCCAGATCGAGAGCCAGCTCACACAAGAACATGGCCTTGGGTATGTCCACGGCGGGCGTACCACTCATATTGGGGGCCATATCGGAAATCACAAGGTCTACGTGCGAATTACCTACCGCCTCGAGGATCTGTGCAAGCACTTCATCCTGGGTGAAATCGCCTTGGATGAAGGCGACATCCGGAATACTGTCCATTTCCAGGATGTCCGAAGCAATCAGGCGGCCCTGACCGCCGATCAGACGGCTAGTCACCTGCGACCAGCCCCCCGGTGCTGCGCCCAGGTCGATAACGCTCATTCCGGGACGAATCAAGCGATACTTTTCCTGGATTTCCAGCAATTTGTAGCTCGCACGCGAGCGATAGCCATCCTTTTGCGCCTTTTTGACGTAAGGATCGTTGAAATGTTCTTTCAGCCAGCCAAGGCTTGTCTTGGAACGCGCCACTGGGCACCTCGATGATAAGGGTCGTGATTAACTGGGCGGATCCACGGGCCCTCGGGTAAAATGGCCGCCATTTTTACAGAATCAGACAAAGGGTCAGATTATGCCGCTCACTAACGAGCAGAAGAAACAGTACAAATCCATTGGCCACGACCTGAAACCGGTTCTGATTGTGGCGGGCAATGGACTGACCGAAGGCGTTCTCGCCGAACTCGAACGCGCCCTGGCTGATCACGAGCTGATCAAGATCAAAATCAGCATGGAAGATCGGGAAGACCGCGCCGCCGCGACTGCCGAGCTGTGCAAGGCCGGTCGCGCGGAGCTGGTACAGACCATCGGCAAGATGGCGCTGATCTACCGCCGCAACCCACAGCCTAACAAGCAGCTGTCGAACATCCATCGCTACAAGTGATGTTGGCTCCGTTCAGTGGCGCGCCAGGCGCGCCCTGCCCGGTACCGGTTGCAACACCAGCAACAGGCCGGTGAGCCCCAGAACCAGATAGCAGAACAGCTGCCAGCGCAACGCTTGCGGCACCCCGGCATACAGCGCGAAGTACGCGACAATGGCCACCATCGCCATCAACAGCAACTGTCCTCGCATGTCCCGCCACAGGCTGGACAATCCTTTGGCCTGAACCAGCACCAGCGCCTGCAGGCCACCGCAGAACGCGGCGAAAGCCACCAGCAACATACTGACCTGCCGTCCGACATCCTCAACCAGCAAGGGTGCCAGGCCAACATACGCCAATGCAGGCAACAAACCGAAGTGCAGGACCCACAGGCCTCCGACCCAGAGTACCTGGGTCAGCTGCCAGATCATCGCGCCCACCTGCAGCGGGCGCCGTTTTCTAAATGTGGTTGACTTCGACAATCTCGTACTCGATTACACCGCTTGGCGTTTTCACCGCCACCACATCGCCCTCTTCCTTGGCAATCAAGGCACGGGCGATGGGCGAGCCAACGGAAAGCTTACCGAGTTTGATGTCAGCCTCATCTTCACCGACGATCTGATATTTCAGACGCTCGTCGGTTTCGACGTTTGCGATTTCGACCGTGGTACCGAAGATCACCTTGCCGGTGGGCTCGATGTTGGTGACATCAATCACCACCGCGTTCTGCAGCCGGCCTTCGATATCGCGGATACGCGCCTCGACCATACCCTGCTGCTCGCGAGCAGCGTGGTATTCGGCGTTTTCCTTGAGGTCACCCAGCTCGCGAGCGGTACCGATGTCCTGGCTGAGCTTCGGACGAACGACCTTGGTCAGGTGAGTCAATTCTTCTTCCAGGGCGCGAGCGCCCTGGACGGTCATTGGGTATTTATTCATGCCTTGAGTCCTGCATGGAGATCCTGCAAGCGACGCACGGTCTTTTCAGGACCGAACTTGAGCGCTTCGCAGATGGCTTCACCGGCAGCAATGGTGGTGGTGCAATAAATTTTGTGCTGCAGTGCGTTACGACGAATCGAGTAAGAATCGGCGATCGACTGACGACCCTCAGTGGTATTGATGATCAGCGACACTTCGTCATTCTTGATCATGTCGACCACGTGCGGACGACCTTCAGTCACCTTGTTCACACGACGCACTTTCAAGCCAGCCGCCTCGATGATCCTGGCGGTACCGGCAGTGGCAACCACTTCGAAGCCCAGGGCAATCAAGTCGCGTGCCACGCCAGCCACTTGCGGCTTGTCGTCGTCGCGCACGCTGATGAATGCAGTGCCGCCGGTCGGCAGGACTTCGCTGGCGCCCATCTGGGCCTTGGCGAACGCTTCACCGAAGGTATCGCCGACACCCATCACTTCACCGGTCGACTTCATCTCCGGGCCGAGGATCGGGTCGACACCGGGGAACTTGGCGAACGGGAACACCGCTTCCTTGACGCTATAGAAGTTCGGAATGATTTCCTTGGTGAAACCCAGCTCTTTCAGGGTTTTGCCGGCCATGACACGGGCAGCGATCATCGCCAGGGAGGTGCCGATGCACTTGGACACGAACGGCACGGTACGGGAAGCGCGCGGGTTGACTTCGATCACGTAGATCTTGTCGCCCTGCAGGGCCAGTTGAACGTTCATCAGGCCGACAACACCCAGCTCCAGGGCCATTTTCTTGACCTGGTCGCGGACTTCGTCCTGAACATGGGCCGGCAGCGAGTAAGGCGGCAGCGAGCACGCCGAGTCACCGGAGTGAACGCCAGCCTGCTCGATGTGCTGCATGATCGCGCCGATCACCACGTCGGTGCCGTCGCAGACCGCATCCACATCCATCTCGATGGCGCAGTTGAGGAAGTGGTCCAGCAGCACCGGGCTGTCGTTGGACACCTGGACCGCTTCGCGCAGGTAGCGCTTGAGCTCGTCCAGTTCGTAGACGATTTCCATGGCGCGACCGCCCAGTACATAGGACGGGCGCACCACCAGCGGATAACCGATGACGCCCGCAGCGCGAATGGCTTCGTCTTCGCTGCGCACGGTGGCGTTTGGTGGCTGCAGCAGGTTCAGGCGCTGAACCATCTGCTGGAAGCGCTCACGGTCTTCTGCGCGGTCGATGGCATCAGGGCTGGTACCGATGATCGGTACGCCGGCTTCTTCCAGGGCGCGAGCCAGTTTCAGCGGGGTCTGGCCGCCGTACTGTACGATCACGCCCTTGGGCTTCTCGACGCGAACCACTTCCAGCACGTCTTCCAGAGTCAGCGGCTCGAAGTACAGGCGGTCGGAGGTGTCGTAATCGGTGGAGACGGTTTCCGGGTTGCAGTTGACCATGATGGTCTCGTAACCGTCTTCACGCAGCGCCAGTGCGGCGTGTACGCAGCAGTAGTCGAACTCGATACCTTGGCCGATACGGTTCGGACCACCACCCAGAATCATGATCTTGTCGCGGGTCGACGGGTTGGCCTCGCACTCTTCCTCATAGGTCGAATACAGGTAGGCGGTGTCGGTGGCAAATTCCGCCGCGCACGTATCGACGCGCTTGTAGACCGGGAAGACTTCCAGCTTATGACGATGACGGCGCAGGTTCTTGTCGGTGATACCCAACAGTTTGGCCAGGCGCTGGTCAGAGAAGCCCTTGCGCTTGAGGCGCAGCATCAGGCTCTTGTCAATCGCGGACAGGGCGAGGGTCTTGACCTTCTCCTCTTCCTTGATCAGGTCTTCCATTTGCACCAGGAACCAGCGGTCGATCATGGTCAGGGCGAAGATTTCGTCCACGCTCATGCCCGAGCGCATCGCATCGGCCACGTACCAGATACGCTCGGCACCCGGTACGGTCAGCTCGCGCTTGAGAATGCTCGCAGCGTCAGGGCTGGCCAGGTCGACTTTCTCGTCCAGACCACAGACACCGACTTCCAGGCCGCGCAGGGCTTTCTGCAGGGACTCCTGGAAGGTACGACCGATGGCCATGACTTCACCCACCGACTTCATCTGAGTGGTCAGGCGGGCATCGGCTTTCGGGAATTTTTCGAAGGCGAATCGTGGCAGCTTGGTCACGACGTAGTCGATCGACGGCTCGAAGGACGCCGGGGTACGACCGCCGGTGATGTCGTTCTGCAACTCGTCGAGGGTGTAACCCACTGCCAGCTTGGCAGCGATCTTGGCGATCGGGAAACCGGTGGCTTTCGAGGCCAGTGCCGAGGAACGCGAAACACGCGGGTTCATCTCGATCACGACCATGCGGCCGGTGTCCGGGCAGATACCGAACTGTACGTTGGAACCGCCGGTTTCAACGCCGATCTCGCGCAGTACCGCCAGGGAGGCGTTACGCAGGATCTGGTATTCCTTGTCCGTCAGGGTCTGGGCCGGAGCGACGGTGATCGAGTCGCCGGTGTGCACGCCCATCGGGTCGAAGTTTTCGATCGAGCAGACGATGATGCAGTTGTCCTTCTTATCGCGGACCACCTCCATCTCGTACTCTTTCCAACCGATCAGCGATTCGTCGATCAGCAGTTCCTTGGTCGGCGACAGGTCCAGGCCGCGGGCGCAGATTTCTTCGAACTCTTCGCGATTGTAGGCAATGCCGCCACCGGTGCCGCCCATGGTGAAGGACGGACGGATGATGCACGGGAAGCCCAGCTTATCGAGGACCGCATTGGCCTCGTCCATGGTGTGGGCGATACCCGAACGCGGGCACTCCAGGCCGATGGACTTCATGGCCCGGTCGAAACGCGAACGGTCTTCGGCCTTGTCGATGGTGTCGGCGTTGGCGCCGATCATTTCCACGCCGAACTTCTCGAGGACGCCTTCGCGCTCCAGGTCCAGGGCGCAGTTCAGGGCAGTCTGGCCACCCATGGTCGGCAGCAGTGCGTCCGGACGCTCTTTCTCGATGATCTTGGCAACGGTCTGCCATTTGATCGGTTCGATGTAGGTCGCATCAGCCATGGCCGGGTCGGTCATGATGGTCGCCGGGTTGGAGTTCACCAGGATGACGCGGTAACCCTCTTCGCGCAGGGCTTTGCAAGCCTGGGCGCCGGAGTAGTCGAATTCACAGGCCTGGCCGATTACGATCGGGCCAGCACCAAGAATCAGGATGCTTTTAATGTCTGTACGTTTTGGCATGGGTTGTCACTCAAATCCGCAGGTCAGTCGGCAAGCCGTCTTGATCAATCTCTGAGGCAGCCGAAGGGGACCGCCGGGTTTACCGGGGCCGCCCTCGGGCGCCTTCGCGCTACATTTTCAAGGCGCGCAATCAGCGCCGCTTGGCCATGGCGTCGATGAAACGGTCGAACAGCGGCGCCACATCGTTCGGGCCCGGGCTGGCTTCAGGGTGACCCTGGAAGCTGAAGGCGCTCTTGTCGGTCAGTTCGATACCCTGCAGGGTGCCGTCGAACAGCGACTTGTGAATGGCGCGCACGTTGCCTGGCAGAGTTGCTTCATCGACCGCAAAACCGTGGTTCTGGCTGGTGATCATCACAACACCAGTGCCCAGGTCCTGCACCGGGTGGTTGGCACCGTGGTGGCCATGACCCATTTTCACGGTCTTGGCGCCGGAGGCCAGGGCCAGCAGCTGGTGACCCAGGCAGATACCGAACACCGGGATGTCGGTCTCGAGGACGTCCTTGATTGCCTGGATGGCGTAGTCGCACGGCTCGGGGTCGCCAGGGCCGTTGGACAGGAACACGCCATCGGGGTTGAGGGCGAGCACTTCGCTGGCAGGCGTTTGCGCCGGCACCACGGTCAGGCGGCAACCGCGCTCGACCAGCATGCGCAGGATATTGACCTTGACGCCGTAGTCATAAGCGACCACGTGATACGGCAGCTCGGACGCTTCAATGGTCGGATGGCTGTCGGTCTTCAGGTTCCAGACACTGGAGCGCCACTCGTAGCTCTTCTCGGTGCTGACGACCTTGGCCAGGTCCATGCCCTTCAGGCCAGGGAAACCGCGAGCAGCTTCAAGCGCCGCTTCCTCGGAAATGTTGTCACCCGCCATGATGCAACCGTTTTGAGCACCTTTTTCACGCAGAATGCGAGTCAGGCGACGGGTGTCGATACCGGCAATGGCCACGACGTTGTTGGCTTTCAGGTAGTCGGAAAGGGACATCGTGTTACGCCAGTTGCTCGCGACCAGTGGCAGGTCGCGAATCACCAGACCCGCCGACCAGACGCGATTGGACTCAGCGTCTTCTGGCGTGGTACCCGTGTTGCCGATATGCGGATAGGTCAGGGTAACGATCTGTTGGGCGTAGGAAGGATCGGTAAGAATTTCCTGATAGCCGGTCATTGCGGTGTTGAACACCACCTCACCAACGGTTTGACCGTCGGCTCCAATGGCTTCGCCGCGAAAAATGCTGCCATCAGCAAGGGCGAGTATGGCTGGCTTAGTCAAGAAGACCTCCCGTAAATAAAGCCTGAAAGGGCGATCGCAGGTTGCAAAAAAGCGGAATGACGTATAGACACGTCACCCCGCTTCTTCATCGAATTATCTGCGCGCTTTTAGTGGACACACTAAAGCTGTAGCTTACAGAAAAATGCTTTTTGGGTCCACCGCTAATGAGCCTGAAAGGCATGAGAATGCGACAGGACATCGCCAAGCGGTATAAACCGAGGGTTCGGTAGCGCAATCGACCACCGAACCCCGTCAGTGTAACAGCTCTCAGCGCAGCTCGAGCACATCCTGCATGTCGTACAGACCCGGCGCACGACCCTCGAGCCACAGCGACGCACGAACAGCACCCTTGGCGAAGGTCATGCGGCTCGAAGCCTTGTGGGTGATCTCGACGCGCTCGCCATCGGCTGCGAACAGCACGGTGTGATCGCCGACCACGTCACCGGCACGCACCGTGGCAAAGCCGATGGTCTGCCGGTCACGCGCACCGGTCTGACCCTCACGACCGTAGACCGCCACTTCCTGCAGGTTGCGCCCCAGTGCCTGGGCAACCACTTCACCCATGCGCAAGGCAGTACCCGAAGGCGCATCCACTTTGTGACGGTGATGCGCTTCGATGATTTCGATATCGACTTCATCGCCGAGCACTCTCGCCGCCGTGTCGAGCAGCTTCAGGCACAGATTGACGCCAACGCTGAAGTTCGCCGCGAACACAATCGGGATCTCCTTGCCAGCCTCGGCCAGGAGCTGTTTCTCTTCAACGCTGAAACCCGTGGTACCGATGATCATGGCCTTGCCAGCCTTGCGGCAGAACGCCAGGTTCTTCAGGGTCACCGAAGGGTGCGTGAAGTCGATCAACACATCGAATTCATCGACCACCCGGTCCAGGTCGCCCGAAAGCGGCACACCAATACGTCCCAGCGCGGCCAATTCACCAGCATCGGCGCCGACCAGCGTACTGTCGGGACGATCCACTGCAGCCGTCAGGCCGGCGCCCGGCGTTTGCTGAATTGCTTCGATCAGGGTCTTGCCCATGCGCCCTGCAGCGCCCATCACAGCTATACGTCGCATGCCCTACTTCCTTTTACAAATCGCCGAAGAAACGCTTCACACCTTCGAACCAGCCACTGGCCTTGGGCGAATGCGAGCTGTCGCCTTCCAGCGAAGCACGGAATTCTTCCAGCATTTCACGCTGACGACGATTCAGGTTGACCGGCGTTTCGACCGCGACCCGGCACATCAGATCGCCGGCGCCGCCGCCACGCACAGGGGCAACACCCTTGCCACGCAGGCGGAACTGCTTGCCGGTCTGGGTGCCTTCCGGAATCTTCAGCTTGACCCGACCATCGAGGGTCGGCACTTCGAGCTCACCACCCAATGCCGCGTCAGTGAAGCTGATCGGTACTTCGCAGTACAGATGCTTGCCATCGCGTTGGAAAATCGCGTGCTCACGGACGCTGATCACCACATACAGGTCGCCGGTCGGGCCACCCTGGGTGCCTGCCTCGCCCTCGCCGGAGAGACGAATGCGATCACCGGTATCGACGCCGGCCGGCACTTTCACCGACAGCGTCTTGTACTCTTCGACCCGGCCTTCGCCGTGGCAGGAATCGCAAGGGTCAGAGATGACCTTACCCTGGCCATGGCAGCGCGGGCAGGTCTGCTGCACCGAGAAAAAACCTTGCTGCATGCGAACCTGACCGATACCACCACAGGTGGAGCAGGTGACCGGAGCAGAGCCTTTCTTGGCACCGGAACCGTCGCACGGCTTGCAGTTGACCAGCGTCGGAACACGGATATTCACCGTGGTACCGCGCACGGCCTCTTCCAGGTTCAGCTCCAGGGTGTAGCGCAGGTCACTGCCGCGCTGAGCGCCGCCACGAGAACCGCCACGACCACCACCAAAGAAATCACTGAAGACATCGCCGAAGATGTCGGAGAAGTTGGCGCCACCGAAACCGGCACCGCCACCGCCCATGCTCGGATCTACGCCAGCATGACCATACTGGTCGTAAGCTGCGCGCTTGCTCGCATCGGACAGAACTTCATAGGCCTCGTTGGCCTCCTTGAATTTATCTTCCGAAGCCTTGTCATCAGGGTTACGGTCAGGGTGGTGTTTCATCGCGAGGCGACGGTAGGCCTTTTTCAGGTCAGCCTCGGTCGAGCCGCGCTCGACACCCAGAACCTCGTAATAGTCACGCTTTGCCATAAGTCTTTGCACTCTTGAGGACGTTCGGCAAACCTCTACGCATTCCGCGGGGTGCCGCCAGCATTGAAACCCAGTCAAATGCTGTAAAAATTCGGGTATTCCAGACGCGCCAACGCGGGAGCAAGCCCCCGCGCGGCGACATCCTACCAGTCACCGCAAGAATGCGGTGAACCGGCCGACAACAAGCAATACTTACTTGTTTTCTTTGACTTCTTCGAACTCAGCGTCGACGACGTCATCGTGCTTGCCGGCTTCTTCAGCAGGTTTGGCAGCGGCTTCAGGCTTTTCCGCCTGCTCGGCATACATCTTCTGCGCGACAGGCGCAGACACCTTGGACAGCTCCTCGACCTTGGCATCGATCGCAGCCTTGTCGTCGCCTTTGATGGCAGCTTCCAGGGCAACGACGGCCGCTTCGATCGCGGTTTTCTCTTCGGCAGTCACTTTGTCACCGGCATCGACGACCATCTTGCGCGTCGAGTGAACCAAGGCATCACCCTGGTTGCGGGCGCTCGCCAGCTCTTCGAACTTGCGGTCTTCCTCGGCGTTGACTTCAGCGTCGCGAACCATCTGTTGAATTTCTTCTTCAGACAGACCGGAGTTGGCCTTGATCACGATCGACTGCTGCTTGCCAGTCGCCTTGTCCTTGGCACCTACGTGCAGGATACCGTTGGCGTCGATGTCAAAGGTTACTTCGATTTGCGGCACGCCACGCGGAGCCGGCGGAATCTCGGCCAGGTCGAACTTGCCCAGGGACTTGTTCTGGGCCGCTTGCTTGCGCTCGCCCTGCAGCACGTGAATGGTCACGGCGCTCTGGTTGTCGTCGGCAGTGGAGAACACCTGCGACTTCTTGGTCGGGATAGTGGTGTTCTTCTCGATCAGCGCAGTCATCACGCCACCCATGGTTTCGATACCCAGGGTCAGCGGGCTGACGTCGAGCAGCAGAACGTCTTTCACGTCACCAGCCAGTACGGCGCCCTGGATAGCAGCACCCATGGCAACAGCTTCGTCCGGGTTGACGTCTTTACGAGCTTCTTTACCGAAGAAATCGGTTACCAGCTTCTGAACCAGCGGCATACGGGTCTGACCGCCGACCAGGATCACGTCATCGATCTTGCTGGAGTCGATACCGGCGTCTTTCATGGCGATGCGGCAAGGCTCGATGGTGCGCTGAACCAGGTCTTCGACCAGCGATTCCAGCTTGGCGCGGGAGATCTTCACGTTCAGGTGCTTCGGACCGGTAGCGTCTGCAGTGATGTACGGCAGGTTGACGTCGGTCTGCTGGCTCGAAGACAGCTCGATCTTGGCTTTTTCAGCGGATTCTTTCAGGCGCTGCATGGCCAGCGGGTCACCCTTGAGGTTCATGCCGCTTTCTTTCTTGAACTCGTCCACGAGGTAGTCGATCAGACGGATGTCGAAGTCTTCACCACCGAGGAAGGTGTCGCCGTTGGTAGCCAGTACTTCGAACTGGTGCTCGCCGTCGACTTCAGCGATCTCGATCACCGATACGTCGAAGGTACCGCCACCCAGGTCGTAAACGATCACGGTGTGATCGCCCTTGGCCTTGTCCATGCCGTACGCCAGAGCAGCAGCGGTCGGTTCGTTGATGATGCGTTTTACATCCAGACCAGCGATACGACCGGCGTCCTTGGTTGCTTGACGCTGGCTGTCGTTGAAGTAGGCAGGTACGGTGATGACCGCTTCGGTCACTGCTTCGCCGAGATAGTCTTCGGCGGTTTTCTTCATCTTTTTCAGGATTTCAGCCGAGATTTGTGGCGGCGCCATTTTCTGGCCGTTCACTTCTACCCAGGCGTCGTTGTTGTCAGCCTTGACGATCTTGTAAGGGACCATCTGGATGTCTTTCTGTACGACTTCTTCGTCGAAACGACGGCCGATCAGACGCTTCACTGCATACAGAGTGTTGTGCGGGTTGGTCACAGCCTGACGCTTGGCGGACTGACCGACCAGGATCTCGCCATCGTTGGCGTAAGCGATGATCGACGGCGTGGTACGAGCGCCTTCGGCGTTCTCGATAACCTTGACGTTGCCGTTTTCCAGAATGGAGACGCAGGAGTTGGTGGTCCCCAGGTCGATACCAATGATTTTGCCCATGTTCACTCTCCCGAAACTTGAATTTGGTTGCCGCAGCAGTGGTGGCTAACTGCGGTAGCACTTAAACGCTTGACACCTAAATGGGGGCCGTTCGGCTGATTTCAAGCCTTCTCGTCGATCGAAGGCGAAACCGGCGCCGGAGCCTTGCTGACCACGACCATGGCCGGGCGCAGCAGGCGACCATTGAGCTGATAGCCCTTCTGGAAAACCTTGAGCACGCTGTTGGGCTCGACTTCGGCACTTTCCTGCATGGCCATCGCCTGGTGGTGTTCGGCGTTGAACGGTTCACCGTGCGGATCCAGTGCTTCGAGGTTGTAACGCTTGAGAGTGTCCTGGAACATCTTCAAGGTAAGCTCGATGCCTTCGCGCATCGGGCGAATGTTTTCGTCGTCCGGGTTGGACAGCTCCAGGCCGCGCTCGAGGCTGTCAATGACCGGCAGCAGGTCGCCGGCGAACTTTTCCAGAGCGAACTTGTGCGCTTTCTCGACATCCTGCTCGGCACGGCGGCGGACGTTCTGCAAATCAGCCGCTACACGCAAGGCTTGGTCCTTTGCGGCCGCCAGCTGTTCTTCGAGCACTTGTACGCGCGTGACCAGGTCGTCACCGCCAGTGGTTTCGGCAGCCTCATTAGCGTCAGGATTCTGCGTATCCAGAGTCTGTTCGTCAGCCATAGATCTCTCCTTTCAATTACGTCAGCGAGCTGAACTCGCGCTTCTGCCCGCTATATGGGGTCGCAAATTTCAGGTTCAAGGGTCTTTGTGACAAGCAGTCCATTTCGCTTCATGCCCAGGCGCAATAAAAAAAACCTGGTCATAACCAAATCGAGCTAAGTCGAGGCATTGTCAGCCACAAATAAAACACTGTATAAATAACCAGACTTAACGCCTGGGAGCCACCCAATGCTGGTGCACCTGTCCGTACACAATTACGCCATCGTCGAACACCTCGACCTCGAACTTGCTCGCGGAATGAGCGTCATCACCGGTGAAACCGGTGCGGGCAAATCCATCATGCTCGACGCCCTCGGCCTGACCCTCGGTGACCGCGCCGACAGTGGCGTGGTGCGCCCCGGCGCGGACAAGGCCGACATCCTCGCAACCTTCGACCTGGGCGACATACCCGAGGCCCGGGCCTGGCTGGCCGAGCGCGACCTGGACAACGACGGCCCGTGCATATTGCGCCGGGTCATCACCGCCGAGGGGCGCTCGCGCGGCTATATCAACGGCTCGCCCTGCCCGCTGGGCGACCTGAAGGCGCTCGGTGAGCTGCTGATCGATATTCACAGCCAGCATGAACACCAATCCCTGCTCAAGACCGACACCCATCGCCGCCTGCTCGACGAATATGCCGGGGCGACCGACCTTGCCCGCCAGGTGCAGCTGGCTGCACAGCGCTGGCGCCTGACACGCCTGGAGCTGGACCGCCTGTCCAACTCCGGTGACGAACAGCGGGCCCGCCATCAGTTGCTCAGCTATCAGCTTGAAGAGCTGGAAAACCTCGGGCTCGGCGAGAATGAACTGGAACAACTGGAGCAGGAACACAAGAACCTGACCAATGCCGAAGCCTTGTTCGGTATTTGCCGGCTAGTCATCGATCATTGCAGCGAGAACGACTCAGGCAACGTGCTGAGCGCCCTGACAGTCAGCCTCAACCGGCTCACCGCCGTGCATAACGCACCCGGAGCCCTGGGCGAGGCAGCCAACCTGATCTCCAGCGCACAGATCCAGGTAGAAGAGGCAGTCGGTGAACTCAACCGTTTCCTCGACCACTTCGACGCAGACCCGGCACGCCTGCAGCAGCTCGAAGAGCGGCTGGACACCATTTATACCCTGGCGCGCAAACACCGCATTCACCCCACCGAAGTGGCCAGCCTGCAACAGAAGCTGCTGGATGAAATCGAAACCCTGAATGCCAATGACGAGTCCATCGAGCGCCTGGCTGACGAGCTTGCAGCCTATGCTCGCCACTATCAGGAAATAGCCCGCGAACTCAGTGGGCTGCGCCAACAAGCGGCAACCCAGCTTGCCGCGGCCGTGGAGGTGGAAATCCAGCGCCTGGGCATGCCGGGCGGGCGCTTCAGCATTGAACTGCACCCCAACAGCGGCAACGAATTGCTCCCCAATGGCCTGGAACAGGTCGAACTACTGGTCAGCGCCAATCCTGGGCAACCGCTCAAGGCCCTGGCCAAGGTTGCATCCGGCGGCGAGCTGTCACGCATCAGCCTGGCGATCCAGGTCATCACCGCGCAAACCTCACGCGTGCCAACACTGGTATTCGATGAAGTGGACGTGGGTATTGGCGGGCCGACGGCAGAGATCGTCGGCCAGTTGTTGCGCCGGCTCGGGGAGCGCGGCCAGGTGTTGACGGTCACGCACTTGCCCCAGGTAGCCGCCCAGGGCCACCACCATCTGTTCGTGCACAAGGTCCGCGGCAGCGATGCTACCCGCACCGCTGTTTCCAGCCTGGGCAAGAACGAACGGGTCGAGGAAGTGGCGCGAATGCTCGGCGGCATCGATCTGACCAAGGAATCCCTGGCCCACGCCAAAAAGATGGTCGTTACTGCAAAAACCGGCTGAGGCAAAACGCACGAAGGCGACCCTGAGGTCGCCTTCGATGGCTGCACGATAGCAGCGCTAACGCTTACTTCTTCTTGCGAACGTACAGCACCAGGTTGTGATCAACCAGATCGAAGCCGTGTTCGGCGACGATCTCTTTCTGACGCTTTTCAATTTCGCTGTCGAAGAACTCGATGACTTCACCAGACTCTACGTTGACCATATGGTCGTGGTGACCGCCATCAGCCAATTCGAAGACCGCATGGCCGCCATCGAAGTTGTGGCGCACAACCAACCCGGCAGCTTCGAACTGGGTCAAAACACGGTAAACCGTGGCCAGGCCTACATCCTCACCCGCTTCCATCAATGCCTTGTAGACATCCTCGGCACTCATGTGACGCTGCTCGGTCGAGTCGAGCATCTGTAGAATTTTGACTCGAGGCAGGGTCACCTTGAGGCCGACTTTTCGTAGTTCGCTATTTTCAACCATGGTCAGCTTTCTCGCCGATGCTGCTTCGCAGCTTCTCTTAATACGGGTATGATCGGGGTTTACGTTGTCCAGCCAAGATAGTGGAAGTCGCCCACCGATGCAAAACACCAAGCACTTGCTAACCAGCCTCACTTTCGTGGGTCTGCTCGCACTCGCCGGTTGTTCCTTCCCCGGGGTTTACAAAATCGACATCCAGCAGGGCAATGTCGTCACGCAGGACATGATAGACCAATTACGCCCGGGAATGACCCGCAAGCAAGTACGGTTTATCATGGGTAACCCGCTGATCGCCGATACATTCCATACCAATCGCTGGGATTACCTGTACAGCCTGCAGCCAGGTGGCGGTCCGCGCCAGCAGGAACGCATGAGTGTGTTCTTTAATGATAGCGACCAATTGTCCGGCCTGTCGGGCGATTTCATGCCGGGTGTCAGCAAAGACGAAGCCATCCTCGGTAGCGAAACCAGCACGACGGTAGCCCCGGCAGAGACCACGCCTGCGCAGCCTGAAGCGAAACCCGAACCCGAAGCCCCGGCCAAGCCCGGCTCGCTGCTGGACAAGATCCAACGCGAAGTGGACGAGGTCGAAGTGGTTCCGGCCCCAAGCCAGGAACCGCTGGAAACTGCGCCGCAGTAACAAGGCGAACACAAAAAAGCCCGGCATGCCGGGCTTTTTGTTGCCTGTTTCAAAGCTTGGCGGCTTTGGCCTTGGCCGCCTTGGCGGCGCGCAACTTGCGCACCTCCTTGGGGTCGACGAGCAGCGGTCGATACAGCTCGATCCGCTCGCCCGCTTGAACGACATGAGCCTGCGGCTCGGCAACCACTCGACCAAATATTCCCACCGGGCACTCGTCCAGGTTCCATTGCGGAAACTGCCCAGCCATGCCGGACATCCTGACGGCTTCGCGCAGGGTGGTTCCGACAGGCACAGACACCTTCAGCAACAATTGCCGATCGACTGCTGCGAAGACCACCTCGACCTCGATGAATGACTCAGCCATGCAGTTGCTTGGCTCGCTGGCAAAAAGCGTCGACCAGGGTATTGGCCGCCTGATTGAACAATGGCCCCAGGGTGGCCCGAACCAATGGCCCGGCATAGTCGAACGACAGATCCAGACTGATCTTGCAGGCCTTTTCCCCCAGGGGCTTGAATATCCAGAGGCCGTGCAGCTGGCTGAACGGCCCCTCCTCCAGATGCATTTCGATGGAGTTCCCGGGAACCAGCGTATTACGTGTCACGAATTGCTGGCTGAGGCCGCCCTTCGCCACCGCCAGGCTGGCGCGCATATGCTCGCCGCTGGCCTCGAGCACCTTGGTGGAAGAACACCATGGCAAAAACTCCGGATAGCGAGCGACGTCGTTGACCAGGTCATAGAGTGCCTGAGCAGGGTAAGGCAGCAAGGCCGAACGTTGAATATGCGTTGTCATGCAGGCGTCACTTCCAAAACTGAGCGGCAAAACTACAGGGTTGCCGATGGGCGCCACATAAGCGCATCAGAAAAATCGGATAAAACAGCAGCGCATTGTCCGGGATTCACTCAAGCGGCTCAAGCATGCAGCATGCCCGTAGCCGACAACGCGACGACTGCATATAATGCGCCCCCTATGGCTAAACAAAAGAAACACCCAACAGGGACCATCGCGCAAAACAAGAAAGCGCGACACGATTACTTCGTCGAACACAAGTTCGAGGCTGGTCTGGTCCTGGCCGGCTGGGAAGTAAAAAGTCTGCGTGCCGGCAAGGCACAGTTGATCGACAGCTACGTGCTGCTCAAGGATGGCGAGGCCTGGCTGATGGGTAGCCATATCTCCCCGCTGACCACGGCCAGTACCCACGTTATCGCCGACCCGACACGCACCCGCAAACTACTGCTCAACCGCCGCGAGCTGGAAAAGCTGTTCGCCGCGGTTCAGCAAAAAGGTTACGCCTGCGTCGCCTTGTCGCTTTACTGGAGCAAGCACTTGATCAAGTGCGAGATTGCTTTGGGCAAAGGCAAGAAGGAATACGACAAGCGCCATACCGAACGCGAGCGCGATTCCGATCGTGAGCTGCAGCGTGCGGTGCGTAGCAAGGGCAAGGACGACTGAGGTCGGCCAGCGCTTTTACGGCCGCTTTGCGGCCGAGCGCAGCCTTCGGCAGCGGCTACACCGAACGTGGTGAGCCGAGCTCTTGTAGCCGCTGCCGAAGGCTGCGCTCGACCGCACAGCGGTCGCAATACGCTACAACCCCTTGCGCCGCTCCGCCCGCGCCATGCGCTGCACTTCCTCGCGCGCCTCTTCCAGCACCTCCTGCACATACAGAATGTGCCGGCTGGACACCTCGCGCGCGTCCTGCGCCCGCCCCTCGATGATCGCCAAGTAAAGCTCGCGGTGCTGCCCGATCAGCATGTCGCGCGTTTCGCTGCGCTGTTTGTACATGCCGCCGATATTGGTCACCACATTGCGTTTGAGCAGGTCGAACAGCCCGCGGATCGTATGTAGCAGCACAGCGTTATGGCTGGCCTCGGCAATGGCCAGATGGAAATTGGCATCGGCGATACCCTCTTCCGCCCGATCGACTTCATCGGCTCGGGCATAGCAATCCTGCAACCTGTCGAAAGCCGCCTTGAGGCGCTCGCGATCCAGTTCGGTGGCGCGCAGGGCGGCGTAGTAGGCGCAGGAGCCTTCGAGGGTGTGGCGAAATTCGAGCAAGTCGCGCTGGGCCTCAGGGTTGTTTTCCAGCAATTGCAGCAAGGGATCGCTGAACGTAGAGCCCAGCGACTCGATCACGTAGTTGCCACCACCCTGGCGGCTGACCAGCATGCCCTTGGCGACCAGCTTCTGGATCGCTTCGCGCAAGGAGGGGCGTGAAACCCCGAACTGTTCGGCGAGCACCCGCTCAGCAGGCAAGCGTTCGCCAGCCTTCAACGTCCCTTCAAGAATCATCCCCTCGAGCCGCTCGACGATATCGTCGGACAAACGGCGCTGGCGGACCTGATTGAAACTCATCGCTCACTCTCCACATACGAAACAACCCACGGGGCGCCCTATTCTCGCCTATCGCGCCCCGCCTCACACCCATCAGCAAGGCTTTTCATCACCCGATCAGAAGCTCATCGAATACCCCATCCGACGAAAGTTTTAGCCCGGCAAATTGACACACCGATGGCAAGGCTTCTAACCTAGCGCATCGACATTGTAAATTGGTATTACCAATTTATCAAATCGAGCACCCAACAACAATCAGGGGCCACCCCATATGCAAACCTGGCAACAGCTCTATAGCCCGCTCGGCAGTCTCGGACTGTCCGCCCTGGCGGCAGTCATCCCCATCGTGTTCTTCTTCCTGGCCCTGGCCGTGTTCCGCCTCAAAGGTCACGTCGCCGGAAGCATCACCCTGGCGCTGTCCATCCTGGTTGCGATCTTCGCCTTCCAGATGCCGGCCGACATGGCAATCGCTGCCGCAGGCTATGGATTTGCCTATGGTCTCTGGCCGATCGCATGGATCATCGTCGCAGCGGTGTTCCTCTACAAACTCACCGTCAAGAGCGGCCAGTTCGAGATCATTCGCAGCTCGGTCCTGTCGATCACCGACGACCAGCGCCTGCAGGTCCTGCTGATCGGCTTCTGCTTCGGTGCATTTCTCGAGGGCGCTGCTGGCTTCGGTGCGCCGGTAGCCATCACCGCCGCCCTGCTGGTGGGCCTGGGCTTCAACCCTTTGTACGCGGCAGGCCTGTGCCTGATCGCCAACACTGCGCCAGTGGCGTTCGGCGCCCTGGGCATCCCGATCATCGTCGCCGGCCAGGTAACCGGTATCGACGCGTTCAAGATCGGCGCCATGGCCGGTCGCCAGTTGCCCTTGCTGTCGATGTTCGTTCCGTTCTGGCTGGTGTTCATGATGGACGGCCTGCGCGGCGTCAAGGAAACCTGGCCAGCAGCTTTCGTGGCCGGTTTCAGCTTCGCCGTGACCCAGTACTTCACCTCCAACTTCATTGGCCCGGAACTGCCGGACATCACCTCGGCCCTGGCCAGCCTGGTGAGCCTGACCCTGTTCCTGAAAATCTGGCAGCCCAAGCGTACCCCTGAAATCGTTGCCAACAGCGTCGGCGCTGCAGCAGTGAAGAGCACCGGCGGCTTCGGCCAGCAGCGCACCACCCCGCGTTCGCCTTACAGCCTGTTCCAGATTATCAAGGCCTGGTCACCATTCCTGATTCTCACCGTGCTGGTCACCATCTGGACCCTCAAGCCCTTCAAGGCCCTGTTCGCCGCTGGCGGCTCGATGTATGGCTGGGTGTTCAACTTCGCGATCCCGCACCTGGACCAAATGGTGATCAAGGTCGCTCCGATCGTAACCGCGCCAACGGCCATTCCCGCCGTGTTCAAGCTCGACCCGATCTCGGCGACCGGTACCGCGATTTTCTTCTCGGCGCTGATCTCGATGCTGGTACTGAAGATCAACCTTAAAACTGGTCTTACCACTTTTAAGGAGACCTTCTATGAGCTGCGCTGGCCGATCCTGTCCATCGGCATGGTGCTGGCCTTCGCGTTCGTCACCAACTACTCGGGCATGTCTTCGACCATGGCGCTGGTGCTGGCCGGTACGGGCGCAGCGTTCCCGTTCTTCTCGCCGTTCCTCGGCTGGCTGGGCGTGTTCCTGACCGGTTCGGACACATCGTCCAACGCCCTGTTCAGCTCGTTGCAGGCCACCACCGGCCATCAGATCGGCGTCAGCGACACCTTGCTGGTTGCAGCCAATACCAGCGGCGGCGTGACCGGCAAGATGATCTCCCCGCAATCGATCGCCGTCGCTTGTGCGGCAACCGGGCTGGTCGGCAAGGAATCCGATCTGTTCCGCTTCACCCTCAAGCACAGCCTATTCTTTGCCACCATCGTCGGCCTGATCACCCTGGCGCAGGCGTACTGGTTCACCGGGATGCTGGTGCATTGATCGCCTACGGCTCCATGTAAAAAATCTGACGTCGGGCTGTCCGGCGTCAGTTGTTCAACACCCCGGTCTGCAAGGCTGCTGAAAGCTTCAAGTGTTTATATTTCAGCAGCACGCTGGACGGATAACCGGGACCACCCGGAGAAATGCCTGATGAGCGAGCTTTTTTACAACGCCGTGCCCAACGCGACCCGCGTCGCACCGCCACTGCCCCAGCCACGCCAATACCCCAGCGAGAAACCTGCTCGGGTGTACCTGTTCGGCACCTGCGTAGTGGACCTGTTCTACCCCGAAGCGGGCATGGATGCGATTCACCTGCTCGAGCGCGAGGGTATTGCCGTCCAATACCCGCAAGGGCAAAGCTGCTGCGGGCAGCCGGCTTACACCAGCGGTTACACCGAGCAGGCGCGGCAAGTGGCAAGGTCACAGCTGGCGCTGTTCGCCGGGGATTATCCGGTCGTGGTGCCATCCGGCTCGTGCGCCGGGATGCTCCGAGAACACTATGCCGACTTGTTCAAGGACGAGCCGGAGACACTGAAACAGGTCCAGGCCCTCGCGGCCCGAACCTATGAGCTGGCCGAGTTCCTGCTCAACGTCTGCAAGGTGCAGTTCAAGGACAGCGGCGAGCCAGTCAAGGTGGCGCTGCATACCTCTTGCTCGGCACGACGGGAAATGAACACCCACTTGCATGGACGTGCGTTGTTGGCACAACTGGGCAATGTGGAGCGCGTTGAACACAGCCATGAAAGCGAATGCTGTGGCTTTGGTGGGACGTTCAGCGTCCGTATGCCTGATATCTCCGGGGCGATGGTCGCCGACAAGACCCGCGCACTGAAAGAATCCGGCGCGCATCAGGTTTTGAGCGCAGACTGTGGCTGCCTGATGAACATCAACGGGGCCCTTGAGAAACAGCGCGAAGCACTGCGCGGCCAACACCTGGCCAGCTTCCTCTGGCAGCGTACCGGGGGTGGGCAATGAGCGTACAAACGCTGATTCCGACCGTCGAGGTACAGGAAGATTTTCGCGCCAGGGCCCATAAAGCCTTGGGCGATTCGCAACTGCGAAACAACTTTCGCAGTGCCATGGACTCGCTGATGACCAAGCGTGCCGTGGCCTTCAGCGATGCTCACGAACGCGAGCATTTGCGCGCTCTGGGTAATGCCATTCGCGCACGTGCTTTATCCAAGTTGCCCGACCTGCTCGAGCAACTGGAACAGAACCTGACCCGCAACGGTGTGAAAGTGCACTGGGCGGAAACGGTGGACGAGGCCAATGACCTCGTCCTCTCGATCATCCGGGCTCACGAGGCGCGGCAAGTGATCAAAGGCAAATCGATGGTCAGCGAAGAGATGGAAATGAACCATGTCCTCGCAGCTCGGGGTATTGAATGCCTTGAGTCGGACATGGGCGAGTTCATCGTTCAACTCGACCACGAGAAGCCCTCTCATATCATTATGCCGGCTATCCACAAGAACGCCGGTCAGGTCGCGTCCCTGTTCCACGACAAACTCGGCGTGGAGTACACCAGGGACGTCGACCAACTCATTCAGATCGGTCGCAAGGTCTTGCGGCAGAAGTTCTTCGAAGCGGACATCGGGGTTTCCGGGGTCAATTTCGCCGTGGCCGAAACCGGCACCCTGCTGTTGGTGGAAAACGAAGGCAACGGGCGTATGTCGACGACAGTGCCACCGGTGCATATCGCCGTGACCGGCATCGAGAAAGTCGTCGAGAACCTGCGCGATGTCGTCCCGCTGGTTTCCTTGCTGACCCGCTCGGCCCTCGGCCAGCCGATCACCACCTACGTCAACATGATCTCCGGCCCACGCAAGGCCGATGAGCTCGATGGCCCGCAGGAAGTGCACCTGGTGCTGCTCGACAACGGCCGCAGCCAGGCCTTCGCCGACAGCGAATTGCGCCAGACCCTCAATTGCATCCGCTGCGGCGCCTGCATGAACCACTGCCCGGTATACACCCGCATTGGCGGTCACGCCTATGGCGAGGTTTACCCGGGCCCGATCGGCAAGATCATCACCCCGCACATGGTCGGCCTGGCCAAGGTCCCGGACCACCCGAGCGCCTCCTCGTTGTGCGGCGCGTGTGGCGAAGTCTGCCCGGTGAAGATCCCGATCCCGGCGTTGTTGCGACGCCTGCGCGAAGAGAACGTCAAGGCCCCGGACAGTCCGAACCAAGTCATGCGTGGCCAAGGCAGCAAGTACTCGCGCAAGGAGCGTTTCATCTGGAATGCCTGGGCCCGCCTCAACAGTTCGCCGACCCTGTATCGGCTCTTCGGCTTTTTCGCCACGCGCCTGCGCGGCCTGACCCCGAGCAATATCGGCCCCTGGACACAGAATCATAGCGCCCCGAAACTTGCCGCCCGCTCGTTGCACGACCTGGCTCGCGAACATCTGGGCAAGAAGGGAGATCAAAAATGAGTGCCAAACAGAATATCCTCGGTAAGCTCCGCAAGAGCCTCAGTGGCACCACCCCGCTGGCCGACAATTTTGACGAAGCGCTGGTGACCGAACCCTGGAGCTACCCGCCTTCGCAGCGCATTACGCAACTGCGCAAACTGATGGAAGCGGTGCATACCGAGATCCACCTGAGCACCGGCCAGGACTGGCCCCAGTTGCTCGCGCAACTGCTGCGCGAGCGCCAATTGCCCAGCCTGTTGATTGCCCCGGGCACGCCTCACGGCCAGCGCGTCACCGAGTATTGGCAGCAGCATTCTGGCCTGCCCACGCTCAAGGCCTATGACCGCCCCGTGGAAGAATGGAAAGCCGAACTGTTCAACGACACCCCGGCCAGCCTGACCGCAACCCTCGGTGCGATCGCCGCCACCGGCAGCCTGATCGTCTGGCCGACCCCGCAGGAACCGCGATTGATGAGCCTGGTGCCGCCCGTGCATTTCGCCTTGCTCAAGGCCAGTGAAATCCAGGACAACTTCTATCAGGTTCAGCAACAGCACAAATGGGCGCAAGGTATGCCAACCAATGCCCTGCTGATATCCGGCCCCTCCAAGACCGCCGATATCGAACAGGTTCTGGCCTATGGCGCGCACGGGCCCAAAGACCTGGTGGTGCTGATCCTGGAGGACCAATGAGCCTACCCGCTGGTTTTCTCCGCGAAGCCGAACGGCTGATCCCTCGCGAGCGTCGTTTCGATGACCCGACCTCGACCCTGGCCTTCGGCACTGACGCCAGTTTCTATCGGCTGATTCCCAAGCTGGTGCTCCGTGTCGAATCCGAAGAGGAAGTGGTCGCCCTGCTCAAGCTTGCCCACCGCGAACAGGTTTCGGTGACCTTCCGCGCTGCCGGCACCAGCCTGTCCGGGCAAGCCATCAGCGACTCGGTGCTGATCGTGCTCGGCGACAACTGGAATGGCCGCGAGATACGTGGCCAGGGCCTGCAGATTCGTCTGCAACCCGGCGTCATCGGCGCGCAGGCCAACGCCTGGCTGGCACCGTTCGGGCGCAAGATCGGCCCGGACCCTGCCTCGATCAACGCCTGCAAGATCGGCGGCATCGTCGCCAACAACGCCAGCGGCATGTGCTGCGGCACCGCGCAGAACACCTACCACACCCTGGCCGGAATTCGCCTGGTGCTGGCCGATGGCAGCCGCCTGGACACCGAAGATCCCGCCAGCGTTGCCGCTTTTCGCGACAGCCACGGCGCTCTGCTCGATGAGCTCGCCCGCCTCGGTCGCGAAACCCGCGCCAACAGTGAACTGGCCGCAAAAATCCGCCACAAGTACCGCCTGAAAAACACCACCGGGCTGTCACTCAATGCCCTGGTCGATTATGACGAGCCGCTGGATATCCTCAGCCACCTGCTGGTCGGTTCCGAAGGCACCCTGGGCTTCATCAGCGCCGTCACCTACGACACGGTGATCGATCACCCGAACAAGGCCTCGGCGCTGATCGTTTTCCCCGACGTGGAAACCTGCTGCAACGCCGTCACCGTTTTGAAGCGCCAGCCGGTCTCGGCCGTGGAACTGCTCGACCGCCGCAGCCTGCGCTCGGTGCAGGACAAGCCGGGCATGCCGGCCTTCGTCCAGCAATTGTCGGACAACGCCTGCGCCCTGCTGATCGAATCCCGCGCCGCATCGCAGCCATTGCTGCATGAGCAGTTGGCGCAGATCATGGCCTCGCTGACAGGTTTCGCAGTCGAGAAGCAGGTCGACTTCACCGAAGACCCGATAGAGAACGCGCGACTCTGGGCGATCCGCAAGGACACCTTCCCGGCAGTCGGCGCCGTGCGCAAGACGGGCACCACGGTGATTATCGAAGACGTCACCTTCTCGGTGGAACAACTGGCTGCCGGTGTGAACCGCCTGATCGCCCTGTTCGACAAGCACCGCTACGACGAAGCCATCCTGTTCGGCCACGCGCTGGAGGGCAACCTGCACTTCGTCTTTACCCAGGGTTTCAACAACGCCGAGGAAGTCGCGCGCTATCAGGCCTTCATGGACGATGTCGCGCAACTGGTGGCCGTCGAATTCGGCGGTTCGCTGAAAGCCGAGCACGGCACCGGACGCAACATGGCGCCCTTCGTCGAACTGGAGTGGGGCCATGACGCCTATCAACTGATGTGGCAGCTCAAGCGCCTGCTCGACCCCTCCGGCATCCTCAACCCGGATGTGGTGCTCAGCGACGACCCGCAAATTCACCTGAAAAACCTCAAGCCCTTGCCGGCCGCCGACGAAATCGTCGACAAGTGCATCGAATGTGGCTTCTGCGAGCCGGTCTGTCCCTCCAAGGGGCTCACGCTCAGCCCACGCCAGCGCATCGTCATGTGGCGTGATATCCAGGCGAAGAAACGCACCGGGATCGACACCGCCGAACTGGAGCGCGACTTCCAGTACCAGGGCATCGACACCTGCGCCGCTACCGGCCTTTGCGCACAACGCTGCCCGGTGGGCATAAATACCGGCGAGCTGGTGAAAAAACTCCGCAGCCGCACCGCCAACAACCTGAAAACCGCCGAATGGCTGTCCAGCCACTTCGATACTGCATTGCAAGGCGCACGCTTTACCCTGCACGTGGCCAACGGCGCCCGCATGCTGCTCGGCGCGCCGCGCCTGGCCAGCCTCTCGGCGAAACTGAGCAAGGCCTCGGCGGGCCGCATACCGCAGTGGACGGTCGCCATGCCGCAACCGGAGCGGGCCATCCGCTTCAGCCCGCCGAGCCAGGATGCACGACCGCGCGTGGTGTACCTGGCAGCCTGCGTGTCGCGGGTCATGGGCCCGGCGGCCGGGGACCGCGAGCAGATGTCACTGCTCGACAAAACCCGTGGCCTGCTGGAAAAGGCCGGCTACCAGGTGGTCTTTCCCGACAACCCGGAAAGCCTCTGCTGCGGCCAACCGTTCGCCTCCAAGGGCTATGCCGAACAGGCTGAGCACAAGCGCCAGGAGTTGATCGGCGCCCTGCTCCATGCCAGCCGCGGCGGCCTGGACCCGATCTACTGCGACACCAGCCCCTGCACCTTGCGCCTGGTCCAGGACCTGGGTGACAGCCCCCTGGATCTCTACGACCCGGTACGGTTCATCCGCACGCACTTGCTCGACAAACTGGTGTTTACCCCGCAGAAAGAACCGATCGCCGTGCATGTGACCTGCAGCACCCAGCATCTGGGCGAGAGCCAGGCCCTGATCGACCTGGCCCGACGCTGCAGCACCACGGTGGTGATACCCGAAGGCATCCATTGCTGTGGCTTCGCCGGCGACAAGGGCTTCACCACCCCGCAACTCAATGCCCACGCCCTGCGCAGCCTGAAGGACGCCGTGCAGTATTGCAGCGAAGGTATCTCCACCAGCCGAACGTGCGAAATCGGCCTGTCCAACCATGGCGGGATCGACTACCACGGCCTGGTCTATCTGGTGGATCGGGTGACCCGCGCTCGCGCAGTCTGAATACGCGTAAAATATAGCTTCTTCGATCACCGCTTCAGGAGGTTCACATGAAGCGTACTGCGATTTGCGGATTGATCATTGCCGCTGCAACACTGTCCTCCCCGGTCTTCGCTGCCGGGGATTTGTGCGCCTCAAACCTTCAGCGCATTGACGACGCCATGGCCAGCACACTGTCAATGAGCGAAGGGACCAGGCAAGCATTGATGAAATTGAAGGAAGAAGCCGAGGCCGCCCAAGCCAAAGGCGACAGAAATGCGTGCATCGAGAAGACCACCAAGGCCAACCAGATCCTGCTCAACAGGCAAAAGGGCCAAAAGAGCTGACCCTTGCCAAGGACAACCTTCGGGTTGGCCTTGTGCGCCACTTTCGCGTACACTGAGCTTGCTGGCTGCTTCTGTAGAGCTGGCACGGGGCCGATTAGGATTCGACGCCGGTAGCGAAACTCTAGGTGCATGCCGAGTTGGTAACAGAACTCGTAAATCCACTGTTGCAACTTTTATAGTTGCCAATGACGAAACCTACGGGGACTACGCTATCGCTGCGTAAGCAGCCTAGCCCTCCCTTCTGGTAGCTTCGGCTCCAGCAATCATCAGGGGATGCCTGTAAACCCAAAATGATTGTCATATAGAACAGGATCGCCGCGTAGTACGTTGTGGACGAAGTGGCTAAAACTTACACAACTCGCCCAAAGCACCCTGCCCGTCGGGCGGCCGCGGGTTAACTCAGTTGACACGGCTAAGCATGTAGTACCGACAGCGGAGTACTGGCGGACGGGGGTTCAAATCCCCCCGGCTCCACCAAATAAGCGTTACAAATCAGGCACTTAGCGTTTATCGCAAGTGCCTTTTTTGTGCCTGATAGGGCTGTTTTGGCTCGGTTGTGCCAGCTTAATGACAGCCTTCACCTCGACTAGCTCAGTCGCGCACCGCCTCCCCCACCAACAAACGTTTTTCAGACGCTTTTGTTGCGTGAAATGACGGCCTAGGTAGGAAAAAAGGTATGGAATAGGTGTCTCTTTGCACACAGAGACCCACACATGCCGACACATACACACAAAAAATATCTGATCAGTCACAACTCCCTGCAGCGCTGTTTTGACAAAAGTCGCTCCGGTCTGGAAAAGCTGCGCGAAACCGAACCCAGCTTTCCTCGCCCCATCAAATTCGGGCAGAGCAAACAGGTGGCCATCTATTTCGTTGTCGCGGAGGTAGAGACCTGGCTGGAGAGCAAAATTCGGGAGCGAGACGAAGCCGCTCTGGATCTTGCAGAGCGAGATAACCAATGACCACACACGAGCAACTCCCACCATTCTTGGTAGAGATGCCCGAACCGGCTCTTGCCTCATATCTGAGTCCGGACATTACGCCCACCACCCTCCCAAGCGGCCTGCCGAGCGTCATGGCCTGGCGTGACACGCTACTGCCAACCGACCTTCAGGAATATGTCCGCGATGTCGCTGAGCGCACCCAGTGCCCGCCAGATTTTGTTGGGGTAGTGCGGATTCCACGACACTTGGACACTCAGCCTACGAGCATTTGGACACTCATTCCACGCTCACTTGGACACCTAGTCCACGTCCACTTGGACAGGCAGTCGGAGCGCAGCGACGCAGGTTTGCATTGTTAGTCTGAAGTATCTGTTACAGTCAATTTCGTAGCGCGTCTGCGCATCGATTCACCTTTGAGTTCGATGCGGTAAGCGTTGTGCACCAACCGGTCGAGGATCGCATCACCCAAGGTCGGATCGCCGATCAGCGCATGCCATTTGTCCACCGGCATCTGACTGGTTACCAGTGTCGAGCGGTGCCCGTAGCGGTCGTCCAGCAGCTCCAGCATGTCGCGCCGTTGTTGAGCGGTAAATGGCGCCAAGCCCCAGTCGTCCAGGATCAGCAAGTCAGTCTTGGCGTAGCTGGCCATCAGTTTGGCGAAGCGGCCATCGCCGTGGGCCAGGCCCAGTTCCTCCATCAGACGTGGCAGGCGCAAGTAGCGCACGCTGTAGCCGTCCCGGCAGGCCTTGTGGGCCAGCGCGCAAGCGAGCCAGGTTTTGCCCACGCCGGTTGGGCCGCCGATGATCAGATTGAGGCCATCGCGCAGCCATTGGCCGCTGCCCAGTTGCAGGATCAGGGACTTGTCCAGGCCACGCGGGCTGCGGTAGTCGATGTCTTCCAGGCAAGCGTTGTGGCGCAGTCGGGCTGCTTTCAGGCGAGTGGTCAGGCGGGCATCTTCACGTTCGGTCAGCTCGCGGTCGACCATCAGACCCAAGCGTTCATCGAAGCTGAGGTCGTTGATGTCAGGCGTCGCGTGCTGCTCGCCAAGCGCCTTGATCATGCCGTGCAGCCGCAGGGTTTGTAGCTTGTCCAGAGTCGGGTTGGGTAGCATTTTCATGCTCCTTTTTCAGGTCAGTGGTAGTAGCCGGGGCCCCGCAGATTGATGTGTTCGTCGGGCAGTAGCGGCAGGTTCTGCTGAGCCAGCGGTAATCGCTCCAAGCCTTGGCGCAGGATCGATTCGAGGCTTTTGTAACTGCACGCGCCCAGTGCCAGCGCACGCTGGCAAGCGGCTTCCAGCCGCTCTTCGCCGTGCTGTTTGCTCAGGCGCAGGATGCCCAGGCAGGCACGGAAGCCGTGCTGAGGATGGATTCGGCGTTCGAGGATGTGGGCGATGACGCCGGCAGTGTTCGGCCCGGTCTGCTCTGCCCAGCGGATCAGCCGTTGCGGCGTCCACTCCGCATGTTCGCGGTGGCTCTTGGGCATGTGCTCGGTCTGGGTGGTGTGGCGGCCTTTATGTAGCGAGCGCAGATGGCTGGCCACGCGCTGGTTGGCGTGGAAGCACTCCACCGTCTGCGCGGTCAGGCGTACTTCGAGGCTGGTGCTTTACCAACTGGTACGGCACCGAGTAGTAATGGCCGTCGACCTCGACGTGGTAGTCGATGTGCGCCCGTACCTTTTTCCATTCGGCGTAGACGTACGGGTGTTCCGGCAGCGGTTGTAGCGCAGGCTGGTCGATGGTCTCGAAGGCCGAGCGGCGTGAGCCGGGCAGCTTCTTGAAGGGCTTTTGATTGAGGCGTTCGAGCAGCACGCCGATCGCCGTGTTGAGTTCGCCCAGCGAGAAAAACTGACGGTTACGCAAGACCGCCAGGATCCAGCGCTCGACCACCTGTACGCCGACTTCAACCTTGGCTTTATCTCTGGGTTTACGCGAGCGAGCGGGCAGCACGGCGACTCCGTAATGCTCAGCCAGATCGCGGTAGCTGGGGTTGATGTCCGGCTCGTAGCGATGCGCCTTGGTGACGCCGCTGCGCAGATTGTCAGGTACCAGGATCTGCGATGTGCCGCCGAAAAAAGCGAAGCAGCGGGCGTGCGAGCCCAGCCAGTCGGGCAGTTTCTGCGACCAGGTGGCTTCGGCGAAGGTATAGCTGGAAGCGCCCAGGACGGCGACGAATATCTGGGTCTGGCGGATTTCACCGGTCTGCCGGTCGATGACCGGAACGGTTTGGCCGGCATAATCGACGAACAGTTTTTCGCCCGCACGATGTTCCTGGCGCATGACCACGTCGACCTTGGCGGCCCAGAGGCGGTAGTGCTCGCAGTACCAGCTGTACTGGAAGCCTTGCGGGTGGCTGAGTCGGTACTCTTGCCAGAGCAGGGCCAAAGTGACGCCGGGGCGGCGCAGCTCCGCATGAGCCCATGCCCAGTCGGGCATCGGGCGTTGATCGCTGGGAACCGTCGGCGCCGGCGGGAACAGACATCGTTCCAGTTCAGCATCCGACAATGCCGTCGGCCAGGTCAGCCCGCAGGCGTTAAACCGATGCAGGTAATTGCCGGCACTGCCGCTGCTGATGCGAAGGCTGGTGGCAATCTTGCGCACGGACAGGCCGGCGTCGAACTTTAGGCGTAGTACCTCTCGGATTTTACGCATGGATAAACGCTCCAAGACGACCTCTTCGCTTCGATAAAAGAGGTCGATGGTAGTGAAAAATCCTGCGTCGCTGCCTGCTGGAGCATGGGGCGGATCAGTGAGAAATCAGTGTCCAAATGCTCGTGGAATCAGTGTCCAAGTGGCCGTGGAATGAGTGTCCAAGTCAGCGTGGAATCGCTGTCCAAGTGTTCGTGGAATGGGTGTCCAAGTGCGCGTGGAATCCGCAGGGGTAGCGCTCGTGGTTGCTATCAGTGCCGTCGTGGGCCGCAAATTTGCTATCCACCCGAAACAGTACGACGACTGGATGGTCATCCCCAATCAATGGGGCGTCCTCATTGGACGACCATCCACGATGAAATCACCAGCTCTCAAGCAGCCGCTGCGCCCCCTAGACGCCTTAGAGTCAAGAGGACGAGACCAGTACAGCCTGGCTGAATCCGAGCACAAAGCCTCCTGTGAACTGCTCGATATAGAACGCAAAGCCGCCAGGAGCAAAGCCACAAAACTTCTCGCCAGTGGTGACAAGAACGCTGCTCGGGGAGAGCAGCTATGGGACCGTTGGGCTATGGCGTAGTTTTTTTCTTTGTTGTGATTATGGGATTGTGCCGGCTGGGCATGAGCCTGTCGGCACGAATTGGACGTAGTCGACCGGCAATTCAAGTGCAGCTCCCGTTAGACAAACAGGTTGGCGTTCTACAAGAAGAATCTAGGCACACAGAGTGGGCATGGGGCCTTGTAGGCAGTGCTACGCTGGTACTTCTGTCAGGTGGGATAGCGACGACACTCGGTCAACTGGCGATCATGAGTGAGGTTGACGCTCAACAAGAATTCTCCCGCTATCCATTGCTTCTGTCGTACTGGCGTCCGCTGATGAGCGTAGGCCCAATCATATGCGTGGTTATGACCGTAATTGGCATGAGCCTGCTATCGAGATCACTTGAACGTATCGGGCCCAGGTGCTGATCGGGCATCGTTCAACATGTGCGAAATTGCATTCGGGCAGCAATCGATTGCTGCCCTTGGCGACGGGCAGAAATCGGCCAGGAGCGGACATTCAGGCCATGGAAAATAGATCTGCACCCTTACTGCTGCATCGCTGGGATGCAGTGAAGAGATTACGACCGAGAGCTCGCGCGGTGTCCAAATGAGCAGTCGGATCCTGCGTTTCCGATTCGAGCAGGAGTTCGGACGTCACGACGCATGCGCCGCAGTAATCAAAGATCCCATGGTCGATCTGCGTCTTCATGGCGTCGGCATAGCCGTGCCGCTCATAGGTTCCCCCGTCGGCGCCGCCGACACCGACAAGATGAACCCTTAGGTGGCGAAGCTTCTTCACCAGCTTGGCATCCGAACTGAAGTCGAACGCCCAGCCATTGGCGAACACGCGATCGATCCATCCCTTGAGAAGCGCCGGCATCGACCACCAGTAGACGGGATAGACCAGCACAAGGGCATCGGCGCGATCAATCCTAGCCTGCTCGGCGGCAACGTCAGCGGGGGGCGGCGCCTCCCTGTGATGGACGGCGAGATCAGCCGCGGTGAACCGCGGGTCGAACGCTTGCGCCGAGAGGTCCGCAATTTCGAAGGAGTTGCCGGGACCGGCCAGGGATAAGCCTTCAGCGACATGTGCAGCGAGGCTATGGCTGAGCGACCTGGGATCGTGATGAGCGACAATGATGAGCGCGTGCATGTCGAAAACTCCTGCTGCAGGTTGAGGGCGAAAGGCGAGCCTTATATACTTTTGGTAAGTTATGATCGGTAAGTTACTTTTGGTATATAGCCATGTCAAGCACCGAAACAAGAGAACAGCCTTCCAGTGTGCAGCCGCGTCGTCGCCTGTCGAGAGAAGAGAGGCAACGTCAGCTGCTGGACGTCGCATGGCGGCTGGTCCGGGAGGAAGGCACGGAGGCCTTGACGCTTGGACGGCTCGCCGAGCAGGCGGGCGTTACAAAGCCCGTGGTTTATGACCATTTCAGCACGCGCCCTGGACTGCTGGCGGCGCTCTATCAGGAATTCGACGCACGCCAGACAGCACTCATGGACGCCGCGCTTCAGACAAGCGAACCCACCTTGCCGAGCACTGCTACGGTCATCGCGTCGTCTTACGTCAACTGCGTGCTTCTCCAAGGCAACGAGATACCCGGCGTGATCGCGGCGTTGGCCAGTTCACCGGAGCTTGAAAAGATCAAGCGTGAGTACGAAGCGGTCTTCATGAACAAGTGTCGGATTGCCCTCTCCCCATTCACCAGAGAGGGTGTTATCGCACCTGCGGGTCTTCGGGCGATGCTCGGTGCGGCCGAGGCCCTGTCCCATGCCGCCGCGACCGGAGAAATTACACCCGAGCTGGCGCAGGACGAACTCTTCGAAACGATCATCGCAATGGTCGACAGAAGCGCGCGCGGTACTCATGGTGTCGCCGAGTCTGGTAGGCAGGGCGACTAGTGAATCGGAATTCCAAACAGCAGCTAGCGTACGCATCTATCCGACGTTGCACCGAACGTCCGATAAGGGTCGAGTGCTGCCGGTCACGACAGGCCGGAGTCGACCCTTAACGGCCATTGACACAAGCCGGTGGACAAGAAAAGCGTTGCCCTCCCTACAGCCCTGGATACTCCGTGCAGGGTGGAAAACCCGCAAAGCGGTTTTCCCCACCGAGGGATATCCAGGCTACCTCGCTGGACGAATCGAGCCCTTTCACCGGCGGGCGGCTGCTTCTTCGATACCCAGGCTACGCGGGCTCGCTCTTTCTGCCGGTCATCTGCGACGGACGAATGCGGACGAAGACAACGTGGCCCTGCTCCTGTTTCTCTGCGTACTCAGCCTGCATCCAGTCCGGCATATCCGGAAACCGAGCAACCAGCAGAGGCGCGATCGCCTCGAGTTCCTTGGAATCCGTGACGATCTCAAACGTACCCTCGCCGGAAATGCTATGCCAGCTGAAGATACTGGTTCTGGCCGAAGTGTCGATCTGAAAGGATACCTGGGGATTGGCCGCTGCCATTCCGGTCTTTCGACCATGAGTCGTCATGGCGTAGAGGGCACCGCCGTGCCAGATGAATCCGAGGGGCACGAGGTAGCGCTCGCCGTTTGCCTCGAAACCGATGCGCATGACCCGCTCCATACTGAATAGATCATCGACCTCCGTCTCGCTCATTTGCTTGAACGCCATAGCCTGCTCCTCGGTTGGTGGTTGCTTTCGGCTGCCGCCCAACGGTTGTGTTCAGCCGCACGCGAAGCGCAGCGGAGCGTGTCGGCTGCAACACGTTGTTCGGCGCCAGACATCGGTATTCACCAGGCGCTGCTATGTTGACCGCGGAGTGTCCCTCATCTCAAGGAACGACTACACCGGTACCTGCGTGCAGGCTCATAAACCGGCGAAGAACGCTGCGATATCGCGGGCGAGCAACTCGGGCTCCTCGACTGGGGCGAAGTGCCCGCCGCTCGGCATCGGGGTCCACCGGCGCACGTTGTATAGGTGGACTTGCCCCTAAAAAACCGGACACCAACTCCCCGTTAAATTGATGCTGCGGCCAAGCGCCTGAACTCCCTCGGCGAGCGATATTTCAGGGCGCTGTGCGGATGCTCCTCGTTGTAATGCTCGAAGGCAATGGCCAGGTTGCGTAGCGCCGTTTCTCGATCCGGCTTGGGCATGTGCGCCACGTAATCACGCTTGATCGTCTTCACGAAGCTCTCAGCCATGCCGTTGCTCTGCGGGCTGCGTACTGGCGTGGTCACCGGTTGCAAACCGATCTGCCGAGCAAACAGGCGCGTCTGTTCGGCGGTATAGGCCGAACCGTTATCGCTTAGCCATTGCACCGGCGTGGCGGGCAGTTGGTCGCCAAAGCGCTTTTCCACGCTCTCCAGCATCAAGTCACGGATATCATCACCGCTGTATCCCGTTGGACTGGCGACCCAGCCGATGGCTTCGCGATCACAGCAGTCCAGGGCGAAGGTCACGCTCAGTTTGGCGCCGTCCTCGCAACGAAACTCAAAGCCGTCCGAGCACCAACGCGTATCACTGGTTTTCACGGCAATACGGCCTTCGTGTCGACGTGGCACGCCGGGCTGTTTGAGTCGACGCTCAAGCAGCAGATTGTGATCACGCATGACCCGGTAAACCCGCTTCGCGTTGATCGCGGGCAGCAACTGGGTTTCACGTACGCGACGCAGTAATCCCCAGACACGACGGTAGCCATAGCTGGGCAGCTCGCTGACCTGTTGCTGGATTTCAACCACCAGTTCAGCGTCGTCCACGGGCCTGTTTCGCCGTACCTTGGGCAAGGCTGATTGCTTGATTCGAACCGTTAATTGCGAGCGCGCCACACCGAGACATTCGCTGACCAGCTTCACTGGTCGTCCCCCGGCAACAAGGGTGAGTGCGCAATCCATTTTCGCGAGCGGGCGATCTCCACGGCCTCTTTGAGGATTTCTGCTTCCATCGTTTTCTTGCCCAGCATCCGTTGCAGTTCACGGATCTGCTTGAGCGCATCGCTCAGCTCCGAGGCAGGCACCACGGCTTCGCCAGCACTGACCGCCGACAAGCTGCCGTCCTGGTACAGCTTGCGCCAGAGGAACAGCTGGTTGGCATTGATGCCGTTACGCCGAGCCACCACCGAAACGCTTTGCCCTGGCTCAAGACTCTCGCGAACCATGGCCAGTTTTTGCTCTGGGCTCCAGCGGCGCCGCCGCTCCTGGCCCAAAAGCTCCCCACTCTTATCGTTGCTGTTAGTCATAAACATAACCGTTTGCCTATCCCTTATCGTAAGGGGGAAACAGTGTCCTGTCTTTCATGGGGCTCGTTCAATAGGCGTTCGGCCCACTCTCGGGGAGGTGTTCCCTCATCGACAAAATTACTGGCGAAGACAGCGATGCCAGTTGGCACGTTGACGAACTCCTGTGGTCCGAGCGTGACTCGGAACCGCCTGTTGTCGTTGTCGAAGTAGTCCCGCATCGAGGATGTGATCGTCTGCGTGACCCAATAGAGCGTGACCGTGGTCAACAAGAAATCACGAGAGAAGCGCTCATCGAGATTACCGCGGGAATCGGCCCAGGAGCGCCACTTTTCCAGAATCCAGGCGGCGAGCCCAGCCGGCGAGTCGTTCAGCCCGTATCCGAGCGTCTGGGGCTTCGTGGATTGGATGGCCTTGTAACCATATTCCTCTTGCCAGAATGCCTCATTGCGCTCGCGATAGGTTTTCTCCGCTGCGGACAGTGGCCGCGCCCCAGTTCCAGTGTAAGGAGCTATCTCCAGATTACTCAGGTGGACGCCAATTATTGGCTGGGGATTGTTCAACGCCATGAACGTGGCAACCCCGGCTCCGAAATCTCCGCCTTGAGCCCCGTAGCGCTCGTAACCCAGGCCGCGCATGAGGCGGTGCCACAGCCCGGCGACGTGCTGATAGTTCACACCCACCCGGGCGGGCCGCTCGGAGAACCCGTAACCAGGCAGGGAAGGAATGACGACGTCAAAGGCGGGACCGTCGATGCCGTGGGCGTCTGGGTCGGTCAGGAATGGCACGAGCGGAAGCAACTCGGCGAACGTGCTGGGCCAGCCGTGGGTCAGGATCAGCGGAATGCCGTGCCCGCGTCTGGCCCGCTCATGGACGAAGTGGATGTGGATGCCGTCGAGACCGGCGCGGAACTGATTGGCCGCGTTCAGCTCGCGCTCTTGTGCGTGCCAATCGAAGTCGTCGGCCCAATACGCAAGCAGCTGTTTAAGGTACTGGAGGTCAGTCCCCTGCTCCCAGGCCGCTCCTGGCCCAAAAGCTCCCCACTCTTATCGTTGCTGTTAGTCATAAACATAACCGTTTGCCTATCCCTTATCGTAAGGGGGAAACAGTGTCCTGTCTTTCATGGGGCTCGTTCAATATACCAATGCGGTTTGATCCGCAGGGCCCCCCAGTCTCACTGTCCACCGTCATCCTTCTCAGCGTGGACATTCTCTTGTTGGATGGACCTGTTCGAAGGACACCGCCTTCCACCAAATCCACAAAAAAAGACGTCCTCGGACGTCTTTTTTTGTGCCTGAAATCCAGTATGCGCAGTATTGAACATGCCTCATTCAGCATTGCTCATGACCTTTCAGCGAGCTAGCTGAGGTCCAACACCAAGGCATGAACTGGATCTATACGTACAGTCACAAGCGTCCGAGTATGGCCCTCTGAGGCATCACCCCTAAACAGAAGTTGGCCCTGGTGGCCTGATGTCAATTTCTGGTGAATATCAAAAATGGGGGAATTACCCGATGCCTCGCGGCCCTGACGGGAAGCTGTCAATTGCATCTCATTAATACAATCATAGAGAGTGCAGAATGAAGTTCAGTTTTGTAGAAAACAGCAATCCGAGCCGCCGGCGCATTCTACGCGATGCCTTCACACTGGCGGTGGCGGCCTCTCCGTTGGCAAGCCTGGCCAGGGCAGCCGACGAAACCAAGGCAGCCGACGAAACCGCCGAAGAAGTGACCTTTGCTGCTGGCCCACGGCCGCTGGTGCAATACCCGCAAAAACGACCATTGACCTTGGTGACCACTCGCCCGCCGCACCTTGAGACGCCATTCCCTGTGTTCAACGAAGGGCCCATCACGCCGAATGACGCCTTTTT
This sequence comes from Pseudomonas sp. LS1212, assembly GCF_024741815.1. Lineage (NCBI taxonomy): Bacteria > Pseudomonadati > Pseudomonadota > Gammaproteobacteria > Pseudomonadales > Pseudomonadaceae > Pseudomonas > Pseudomonas sp. LS1212. The sequence continues at coordinate 811,400 of NZ_CP102951.1, read as the reverse complement.
CGTGCGTTACCACCTGGCCAATTTCCCTACCAGTATTGATCCGGACAGCTACCGATTGACGATCAAGGGCTCGGTCAACACGCCTCTGTCGCTGTCCCTTGCAGAACTCAAGACTCTCATCGACCCGGTAGAGGTGGTGGCTGTCAATCAGTGCTCCGGCAATAGCCGTGGTTTTTTTATGCCGCGCGTGTTCGGCGCCCAACTGGGCAATGGTTCGATGGGGAATGCCCGTTGGGTGGGGGTGCCGCTCAAGGCGGTGTTGGAAAAGGCAGGTGTTAAAGCCGAGGCCAAGCAAGTGACATTCCGTGGGCTCGATAAGCCAGTGCTGCCGAGCACGCCAGAGTTCATCAAGGCCCTGGACATCAGCCATGCCATGGATGGCGAGCCCATGATCGCCTGGTCGATGAACGGTACCGACCTGCCATTCCTCAACGGTTACCCGATACGTCTGGTGGTGCCAGGCTATTTCGGCACGTATTGGGTCAAGCACCTGAGTGAGATCGAAGTCGTCGACCACACCTATGACGGCTTTTTTATGGCCAAAGGCTACCGTGTTCCGGATAACGATTGTTTTTGCATCGCCCCCGGCACCACGGCGGCGAAGACTCAGCCGATTTCCAAGTTGCCGGTACGCAGCTTCATCACCAGCATCAAGCACGGTGATGTCTTGCCGCTGAAAAAAAACGTGGTGCTCAAGGGCATTGCGTTCGACGGCGGCGTTGGGGTCAATAAGGTGGAACTATCGATCGACGGCGGAAAAACCTGGCGCGAAGCCAAGCTTGGGCAGGACCTTGGCCGTTTCTCCTTCCGTGAGTGGACGCTGCCGATAACCTTTACCAGCAAGGGCGCCACACAGTTAATGGTGCGAGCCAGTAACAGTGCGGGCGAGACGCAACCGCTGCGAGCCGACTGGAACCCCGCTGGCTACCGCCGCCACGTCGTAGAAACCAGCCACGTGACCGTCGCCTGAGGGGGCCCGCATGAAACGCATGAAACGCATGACCACCTTGCTGTGCGCGGCTCAGGTTTGTTTGGCTGCCATGGTTAGCGCAGCGCCACTATCGATCACCTTGCCGCCCGAAACGGCTGTGTTCAAGCCCAATGCTCTGCCTGGCTACCCGTTGGCCCAGCAGAAATGTTCCACCTGCCATTCTGCCGATTACATCAACTTCCAGCCTCCTGGCATGACCCTGGCGCAGTGGACTGCAGAAGCGAGCAAGATGCAGCACGTGTATGGCGCTCCGATCAGCGATCAGGATGTGAACATTATCGGCGCCTACCTTGCGGTGGCCTACGGTAGTGCCCATGCGAGCGATGCCGATGTGCAGGCTGCCTCGAACCCGCCGGCGGGCCAGCTCTCGGCGGCGCCTGTAGCAAAAGTCGACGCCATGGCTTTGCTCCAGAACCACGCCTGTCTGTCCTGCCACGCGATTGATCACAAGGTTGTAGGCCCGGCTTATCACGATGTCGCTGCCAAGTATGGGAGTGATCCGCAGGCACTGGCCAAGATAGCGTCCAGCATTCAGCGCGGCGGTGCCGGAAAATGGGGGGAAATCCCTATGCCGCCTTACGCGCAGTTAAGCCCGGAGGATCTGCAAACCCTGGCGACGTTCATACTGCGCCACTAAGCCCAGTCCCGGCGCGGCCAGGCCCCTTCCTGGGCAACTGGGGAAGGCGTCGCTGGTCTGCATCACTAACGCGGTCAGCATTCATGCCGAGGTTGCTGCCAAAAACCCCGGCAATGAATCCCAGATCAAGCTGACGCCAGCTAGCGCCATCAGTACGAAGACCAGCCAACGCACCGTACGCGGCGACAACCTCGGTGGATAACGGCGGACCAGCCAACTGACCAGCACCACCAACGGCAATGCTTCGGCACTCAACAACAACGTGGACAGTTGCATCTGTCCTTGCGCTACGACCAGGCCAAGGCGCGCCGCCGCGTTGGCAGCAAACACCGTGATCAGGGTATTGCGGATGATTTCGTAGCCCAAAGGCTGGCGATACAGGTGATAAACAATCGGCGGCCCGCCGCTGGAGAACAAGCCATTGAGCAGTCCGCACAGGCCACCGGCCAGCCAGAACGAAGGCTGCCGGGACAGTTGCGTTTTCGGTTTGTTTTGCACCACAAGCATGAGGCTGGCCGCGACTATCAGTATGCCGAGCAGAAGGCGAAGCCAGGTTAGCTGGCTACCATTCAACGCGTCGAGCCCCCACACTCCCAGGCTGACGCCAAGCAGACTGCTGATCAACACGGGCATCAGCACCGCGCGGTCCAACTGCGGTTTCGGCCCGCCCAGCGTACCCATGGCGTTACCCAGGGTGAGGATACTGATCACCACCGCTACCTCAGTTAGCGGCACCATGTGCAGGGAAGCGACCAAGCCCATCAGGATCAGGCCGAAGGCGAAGCCGGTGAGGCTCTGGGCTACGGTTGCCAGGGCCACACAACACAGAAAAATCAGATGTACTTGCAGGCTCATACCGCCTCCATTGCTGGTTAAGCCAGCCTGCCGCCGCACAGTTATCGTGTCGGCGGCAGTCTGGTGATCAGGCGGGGGCGATGCAAGTCACCCATGACGCTGGCTCATCCCAGCCACTTCACCGCAAACAATATCAACGTCGCGAGAAACACAGTTTCACTGACTAACAGGGTCGCCGGACGCCAGCCTACTTCCAGCAGCGCCTTCAGTGAGGTTTTCATTCCCAGAGCGGCGATAGCTGTAACCAGACACCAGCGCGACACATCGCCGGCAAACTCCTGCACCTGCGTCGAAGCTACGCCACTGCTGTTAATGGCGACAAACAGCACAAAGAAGATGATGAACAAGGGCAACGGCAGTGCCGGGCGCGGACCACCATCACCGCGCTTACGCAGCAGCAACGACAGACTGAAGACGATCGGCACCAGCATTGCCACGCGCAACAGCTTGACCACGGTCGCGGTATCTCCGGTTTCCTCCGACATGCTGTAGCCGGCACCGACCACCTGGGCCACATCGTGAATAGTTGCGCCGAGGAATATCCCGGCCTGATGGGCGTCCAGGCCGATCCATTGGGCGATCGGCGGATAGGCAATCATCGCGATGGTGCTCAGCGCAGTCACGCTGATCACAGTGAAGATGATGTTGCGCTCGCTATCCTTGTCTTGCGGCAGTACCGCGGAAATTGCCAGCGCCGCCGAGGCGCCGCAGATGCCCACGCTGCCGCCGCTGAGAATGCCGAGATCCCGTGACTGGCCGAGTAGCCGAGAAAGGATGATGCCGAAACTGATGGTCAAGAAAACTGCACCGATCACCACCGCCATCAGCGTCCCCCCCAGCGAGAGAATCTGCTCAACGGTGATGCGCATGCCCAGCAGCGCCACGCCGCCACGCAGGATGGTGCTGGAGGTGAAGCGAATACCCGCGACCGCACGCCCCTCCTGGGAGAGGAAGCCTAGTGCCATGCCCAGCAACAGGGCCATCAACATCACCGGCGCACCGTAATGCTCGGAAAGGAAAGAGGCACTGGCGGCGACTATCATTGCGGCGATGATACCCGGCAGTAATAGGTTGAGTTTCTGCTGACGGCGTATTAACCAGGACGCCGACGGCTGAGCCGTGTCAGGCGACAGGCTGTGCACGGGGGGGATTGTGTGGTGCTGTTTTATTGTCATGTGCTCAGCTACACCCTGTGGTTATGAAATCACTGGGTTTCGATGCTAGAGAAAACTCCGCCCCCCCATTAGGACCACGTCAAGGCGGTCGTAGGGGCCAACCGACACCTGCGTGCTTGGCCCAGAGCGCAGCTGGCAGCTGGTGCTAATACGCTGCAGCAGTAGCCCCTATAGTCATGCGCGCATGCCTTCGCAACGCGCCAGGCCGCGGCCCTGCCGAGCGTCGTGCGGTGTCTGCGAATGACTCGTTGAACACGTGCTTTGCCAAGCGGAGAAATCACATGACTCTGGATCACCTGCGTCTCGTCCAGCTCGGAGAACGCCTGCGTCAGAGCTGGCCACAGCCGCATCCGGCGTTTGCCTCGGGCATGGACGCGCGTAGCAGCGAGAACGCCCTGCTGTTGCAGTTCTATGGCAACCTGGCCAAGGCCGCCGGCTTAGGCTGGCAAAACGCCGGCCGCACCCTGGTCGACAAGACCTATCTGCGCATTCTGAAGGACTGCTTCGGGCTGGATTTTCATGGCTTTAGCGAGGATGAATTGGCCGCGCGCCTGGATGGCTTCATTCGCCAGGAGTTGGCTCCACGCTGGGGGCAAATCGTCGGAAGCTGTGGCACCGAGGATCTGCCGTTGGCCGCAGAGCTGCTCAAGGCGTGCAATCTGGCGTTGTTCGCCAGCGAACAAGTGCAGACGGCAACCCGACAGCTGTTGTTCTATCTGTGCCCGCAGTTACCGCAACTGCCCTGCCTCAGCGAACCACAGAAAAGTATCGACAAACAGCTACAGATCTACCAGGCCCTGCTCCCCAAACTGCCGGTATTACCGCGTCCGCAGCAGTTCGCCGGTGACGCGGATCAGCAGGCGCTGATCCGCCAACTGATCGAAGGCAGTGACTGGTGGCGTCGACGGGTGTTGGCCGCCTGGCAGGCTGAAATGGCTCACGCACGCTGCGCCACCGCGCCCTAAAGAGAAAATCAGTATGCCCAGATGTAATCCGCGGCGTTTTTCAAGGTAGTTGTCGCGTCAACCGTCTAACTATGCCGCTCTTTTCTCGACCTGTTGCTCTCGATCCGGGTTCAACAACACGGTACCGATCGGCTCCCAGTTACGCGTCCGACCTGACCACCGCTCCGGTTTTTTCTCCTTGGCTCGTTCGTACACCTCATGTCGCCGGGCCAACACTTGATAGTCCAGCCCTCGATGCCGCTCGGCTGGCGTGACGAACCGGATACGGCTATGTCGGTGCTCGTGGTTATACCAGCGCATGAAATCCCTCACCCACGCTCGTGCAGCGTCCAAACTGGCAAAGCCATCTTGTGGCCATTGCGGGCAGTATTTCAGCGTTCTAAACAACGACTCCGAGTAGGGATTGTCGTTGCTGACACGCGGTCGTCCCCGCGAGGGCGTGATGCCCAGCTCGTACATCTTGCTCAAAAGCGTCACCGATTTCATCGGCGCTCCGTTGTCCGAGTGCAGCACCAGCGGTTCGCGTAAACACTGCTCGCCGATCACGCTGCGTTGCAGTAACGCAGCGGCTTTTTCGCCGCTTTCCACTTCGTAGACCTCCCAGCCCACGGCTTTGCGGCTGTAAATATCTTCGATCAGATAGAGGTAGTAATACTTCCCGCGTATCGGTGACGGCAGTTGAGTAAGAGGCAGGGCGTAGTCGGACTATTTCCCTGCCTCTCCTCACCGAACCGGACGTGCACCTTTCAATGCACTCCGTTTAAACGCTGGCGAACGCCATAGCCACTTCAGTGAAACGCGAGGTCCATGTGTTCCTGGGTTCCGACCTCAGGTAGGGATTACCTTCGGGCAGGCGCCACCGGAACAGCTTCTTGCCTTGCCCAACTAACCGATACAGTGTTTCACCACTGAGCTTGCCGTTATTAGTCTTGCCAAATAAAACCCAGGTCTTACTTTGGCCAGGCTTAGGTGCTTTGCACCATTGGCGCATCAGGGGCTTGATACGGGAACGGTATTTATGAGCCAGCCAATGGGCCAGTTTCCAAAACACGACACGATCGATATAACTGAATACTTTGGCTTTGAAATCAACGAATTGATAAAACGCCGCCCAGCCTTTCAGTTTTCGGTTGATCGACTCAACCATATCGATTTTGCTTTCACTGTAGTTACCTGATAACAATGCCGTCAGTGATGCTGCGAAGCTTCTGGCTTTGTCTTGTGGTATCGTCGTTACCACGCGCATATCGCCGTAGGGGTTACGCTTGCGGATAATCCGATGGCCCAGAAAGACAAATCCGTCGTTCACATGAGTGATCTTGGTCTTCTCCATGTTTAGCCTTAGTTTCAGGCTGTCTTCAAGCACACTCCGGCATTCTTCTCTGATGGCTTGCGCTTGTGCTTTAGTGCCTTTGACGATGATCACAAAGTCATCGGCGTATCGGCAGTAAGCAACGGCTGGCTTCCATTGCCAGTTCTCTCTGATCGCCGTGCTTCGACCAACCTGGATGCTATGGTTCCAGTACCACCGATCTTTTCGGGCTTTCTGGTTCAGGTAATGTTCATGCAGGTACTGATCGAATTCATTGAGCATGATGTTCGACAGTAGCGGCGATATAACGCCACCCTGCGGCACTCCTTCACTGGCAGCCCGGAAGAGTCCGACATCAATATGCCCGGCCTTGATTGTTTTCCACAGCAGCTCCATGAAACGAGTGTCTCTGATTCTGCGGCGTACGGCTTTCATCAGCAGGCGATGATGCACGGTGTCGAAGTAGCTGGATAAGTCACCCTCAATGACCCAGCGGCCCCTCGTTTCTGTATTGTCTGTGAGTTGGAGTTTCACAGTACGAATTGCATGGTGGACACTGCGTTCAGGCCGAAAACCATACGAGAGCGTGTGAAACTCACTCTCCCAAATGGGCTCCATGGCCATCAGCATAGCCCGTTGAACAATACGATCTCGCAGAGTGGGGATGCCGAGTGGTCGTTGCTTGCCATTGGCCTTGGGTCGCCTCCGACGCCAGATAACGCTCTTGATCGGCCAGGCGCGGTACGATCTGGCTCGGCGGCAGATGGGCATACGCAGGGCTGTTGCACAGCGCCACGATCGCTTGTCGCTCGACCGCGCTCAACGCATTGCGCGGCGCTGGTCGTACGGTGGTCGTTCGGGCATCGGCCTCGATAACGTCTGCTTCAGTCCATCGCTGCAAGGTTCTGAGTGACAGGCCGACCTCCTGGCAAGCCCTGACTTTTCTGGTTCCTGCTGCGATGGCTTCGGTCAACCACGCCACGAGTAACTGCCGTTCCGGCAAAGACGTCAGTTGTCCTCGTTGTCGGTCCCCCAGTAGTCGTTGAGCTTTTTTCGCAGCACCAACAACGCGGCTGTTTCGGCCAGCGCCTTGTCTTTGCGGCGTAGCTCACGCTCAAGGTCCTGGATGCGCTTCTTGTCCTTGCGCGCTTGCTCGCGGTCGACCTTTTGCTGGACCTGAACGGTCTGCTGGCCAGCGATACAGGCTTGGCGCCAGGCGTTGATGTGTTCGAGGTAAAGACCTTTTCGCCTGCAATATTCGCCCAGCTCAAGCTCCGACAGACCGGCGGTTTCAAGGACGACAGCAAACCGGGCTTCAGCAGACCAGTTCTCGGGGAGTGGCTTGTCTTCTGGCACTGCGCTTCCTTCAGAACTGACCTTCTTGCGCCAGTTGGACAAAGACATTTCGCTGACCCCTTCACGCCGGGAAACCTCGGCCATTGATAGGTTCGGCGGGGGAAGCAGCATCTTCAGCAATGCGGCTTTGCGTTCAGGTGAATAGTACGGCACAACCAGTCTCTTTCCGCCCCCGATATGCTTTTTCAGGAAAAACCGGAGAGGCGACAACTATCCTGACACCGGGGGTCCGGGACCAGATCAGTCGATTTTCCGGATGCATCCAAGCTACGCAGCGATTGAGGCCCGCAGATCATCCGAGGCGACGCACCTCAGGCGGACAACTGCTGCAGGCGCTGGTGCGTTTCGGGACTGTATTTCACGGCGGCCACTGGAATCCGGTCGTCAATGGCGGTGCGGATCTGCTCGACTTCGGCCTCGGTGAAGGCGCCGCCCAGCTCGATCAATTGCACATGCCGGGTCAACAACTCCTGCGCCACCAGCACCGCTTCCTCGACGCTCGCAACGCCGCACAGGGTCGCGGCGAAGGTTTCGGACTCGAGGCGCCCGTTGTGGGTGAGGAACTGCATGCCTGGCGCCTTGAAGATAAAGCCATATCGTTGCACAGCCATCGTGGTTTTCCTTGGGTCTTGGGGTTGCTTAGCCAGCAGCCAGCAAGCGGCTGCGCGACTGCCGATGATAATCGATAAAAATGGAAGCCAGAGCGCAGGACGCCAGGCGCGCCTCCAAAGGGTCGGCACGCGAGGTGAGAATGATCGGCACCCGCGCGCCCAGCACCAAGCCGGCGGCCGTGGCACTCATGAAATACACCATCTGTTTGAACAGAAAATTACCGGCTTCCAGGTTCGGCACCAACAGGATATCGGCATTGCCCGCTACCTCGCCGCCAATGCCTTTGATCCGCGCCGCTTCCAGCGACACCGCGTTGTCGAAGGCCAGCGGACCGTCGACGCAGGCGTCGCCCAGGACACCGAGCGCCGCCAGTTTGGCCAGCTCGCAGGCATCCTGGCTGGACGGCATGCTGCGCGTCACTTCCTCGGTACCGGACAGCACCGCCATGCACGGCTTCTCATAGCCCAAGGCGTGCATCAGCTCGATGGCGTTGCGGGCGATATGGATCTTGTCGATGATCGTAGGCTGCACGTTGATCACCGCATCGGTGATCGACAATGCTTTGTCGCTGCCCGGCAGAGTCATATGAAACACATGACTGAGACGGCTGGCAGTACGCAGTCCGACTTCGCGCTTGAGTACTGCACGCAGCAAGGTATCCGTGTGCAGATGCCCCTTCATGACAGCCTCTGCGTGACCGGCCCCAGCCTGCATGCAGGCGACTTCGGCGCACTGTTCATCATCACTGACGTGCAGCACGCGCAGGTCATGCAGGTCCCAGTCGAGTTCTTCGGCCAGGGCACGGATCTTCGTCTGATCACCGACCAGCACCGGCTCGATAAGCCCTTCATCGCAAGCCCGCTTGGCACTGCTCAGGCTCAGCAGATTGACCGGATTGACCACCGCCGTGACCACGCGCGGCAGGGCTTTCGCCCGATCAAGCAGGAACGCCGGGCATTCCGGTGGAATAGTGCTCAACATGCTTGGATTCCTGTTTGTTCACGGTCGAAGCTGCAACAACGCCCGAAAGCGCCGTTGCAGTATTCCTGGTGGCCTGTGCGGCTAGTTAAACCCGCCACACAGGCCACTGGCTGTAGGTGTCCGGCGCAAACCGGTCACCCGGCGACTCAGACGTAGTCTCTGTACTTCTCGAGGAAGCGCACTGGCTTGGACAGCGCATCGCGGCGGAACGGATCGCCCAGTTCGCGGGTACACATGATCTCGATCACCGTGGTCTTGCCAGCCTTTTGTGCCTCGCAAGCAGCCATGAGCGCCGGGCCGACGTCTTCCAGACGGTCAACGGTGACGCCTTCGGCCCCCATCGAGCGGGCAATGCCGGCGAAGCTCTGGTTTTCCAACTCACCTGCGACGAAGCGACGGTTGTAGAAGTCCACTTGGTTCTTCTTCTCCGCGCCCCACTGACGGTTATGGAACACGATCGAGGTGACCGGGATGTTTTCGCGCACGCAGGTCATGATTTCCATCATCGACATGCCCCAGGCGCCGTCACCGGCGTAGGAAATGGCGGTGCGGTGCGGTGCGGCGACCTTGGCACCGATGATGGTCGGCAGCGCGTAGCCGCAGTTGCCAAAGCTCATGGCGGCGAAGAACGAGCGCGGCTTCTCGAAGCGCAGGTAGCTGTTGGATACTGAGTTGATGTTACCGATGTCGGTGGAGACCATGGCATCGGCTGGCATGGCTTTCTCCAGCTCACGCAGGACCTGGCGCGGGTGCAGGTAATTGCCGTCCTCGCCACTCTGCTCCTTGATCATCTCCAGCGAGTATTCGTCCTTCTCGTGGATCCAGCCGCTCAACTCGGTTTCCCAGTCGGCTTTTTCCTTGGCGATTTCCTCGGCACGCGCGCCCTTGTTTTCCAGGCACAGTACGTCGAGGTTCTCCAGACGACCGAGCAGGTTAACCGCCGCGGCCTTGGCGTCGCCGCAGATACCGACGGTGATTTTTTTCACCAGGCCGAGCATTTTCGAGTCGCAGTCGATCTGGATCACCTTCGCCTGCTTCGGCCAGTAATCAAGGCCGTGTTGCGGCAGGGTGCCGAATGGACCCAGGCGAGTCCCCAGAGCCAGGACCACGTCGGCGCGCGACAGCAGCTTCATTGCGGCCTTGGAGCCCTGGTAACCAAGCGGGCCGCACCACAACGGGTGGCTGGCCGGGAAAGAGTCGTTGTGCAGGTAGCTGTTGACCACCGGCGCGCCGAGATATTCGGCCAGCGCTTTACAGGCCTCAACTGCGTCGCCCATGACCACGCCCCCTCCGGAGATGATCACCGGGTTCTTCGCCGCCGCCAGTAGCTGGGCTGCCTCGGCCAGGCTCTGCTCGCCACCGGCGCTGCGCTCGATACGGATCGGCGTGGGGATCTCGACGTTGATATCGCCGTAGAAGAAGTCACGCGGAATATTCAGCTGGGTCGGACCGTTTTCTTGCATCGCCCGATCGAAGCAACGGGCGGTCAGTTCGGCCATCCGCGCCGGATTCGGCACATGGGCCTGGTACTTGGTGATGGTCTCGAAGAACGGCAGTTGCTGGGCTTCCTGGAAACCACCAAGGCCCTGGCTCATCGATCCGGTTTCCGGAGTGATGACCACCACCGGGCTGTGCGCCCAGTAGGCAGCGGCGATGGCGGTGACGAAGTTGGTGATGCCGGGGCCGTTCTGCGCGATGCACACGCCGTGACGACCACTGACCCGGGAGAAGCCGTCGGCCATGTGACCGGCGCCCTGCTCGTGGACCACAGGGATAAAACGGATGCCGGCCGGAGCGAAGATATCCATCGCATCCATAAAGGCCGAACCCATGATGCCAAAGACGTCGGTGACGCCGTTGGCAACCAGTGTTTCAACCATTGCTTCGCTGGGGGTCATGCGTGGCATATCGATATTCCTCTCGTTGCTTAAGGTATGGCGGCTGCGCCGCCAATTACTCGGGGCTCAGCCTTTCAGCGGCATGGGCGCATAGGGATACACTTCAGGACAGGCACGCTGTCCAACATGAATGCTCAGGCCGATGGCCAGGTACGGGGTGCGGCGCAGTTGACGACGTTCGTTGGCCTGGGATTCCTTGACCTTGACGCTCATCTCGGTGCGGGCGGCGATGCGACCACAGGCGGCGCGGAACTCGTGGGGCTTGCTCTGTGTAGCTCCTTTACGCATGCCGATCTCTCCGGTTGTTGTTGTGATGGAGTTTTGGGGCAAGTCGAGCGAGCCGTCTCTCGTTCGCCTTGGAGCGAGGACTGGCTGCCTTGGGGCTAGAGTAGGAGCCGGGGGGAAGTGGCAGATAGAACCAGTTGAAGACCACCTGTTAAGCCAGCAGGGTCCAGATTCGCCAGCAGGCACAGACGGCCCAGGCAGGTGCACGACAGGCGTCATACAAGCCGCAAACCCACGCCGTTATTGGCGCGGGGGGCAATTTCGAAAATCGGCAATGAGGTCTTCGCAGACCATTGAAACCGCTAACGAGCGATCGTCAGGCAAAAGCGCGGGGAAGATGCGCTGTAGATGGGTAATTCGTGGGCTTCGCTGACCCTTGGATGCTGCGCCGAAGTGGGCTCAACGCTGCATAACCGAGGGTCGTGGTGTTCAAGGGTCTGTTAGCTGAGCTGCTGGATGAGATCAGCAAGCAGTTTGATCCCCGGACGGATGCGATCGGCTGTAATCGACGAGTATCCCAGACGGAAGTAGTTGAGCGGCGGTTGCTCACCGAAGAAATGAATATCGCCGGGCTCGATCAGGATGCCGTGGTCGGCGGCTTCCTTCTGCAGACGTCGCGCATCCAGGCTGTCGGGCCCCTTGACCCAGTAGCAGGAGCCGCCGAAGCTCGGCTCCTTGGAGGATTCCGGCAGGTACTCACGCAGGGCATCGCCCATCTGCTGATGGCGCTCCTCGTAAGCACGCATCAGGCTCATGATCAACGCATCGTGGTAACCGCGCTCAAGGAACAGCGCCACCGAGCGCTGATTGTTCGCCGCCGGATGACGCACCATCAGTCGACGCAACGCCCGCGCCTCGCGGATCAAGGCTTCGGGACCTACCAGATAGCCAACCCGCAAGCCGGGCGCCAGAGTCTTTGACAGGCTGCCGACGTAAAGCACCCGATCATTCTTGTCCAGACTCTTGAGCGCCGGGATCGGGCTGCCCTTGAAGTTGGTCTCGCTTTCGTAGTCGTCCTCAATGATTAGAAAATCGTGCTCATTGGCCCGCTGCAACAATTCGTAGCGGCGCTCCAAGGGCATGGTCACGGTGCTCGGGCACTGATGGCTGGGGGTGGTGTAGATAAGGTCGCAGCCATTCAGCTCGTCGCTCAGTACCAGGCCATAATTGTCCACCGCCAGCGGCTGAACCCGCGACGGGTTGAGCATGGCGATATTGCGGATGTCCATGTAGCCCGGATCTTCAATGCCCATCAGGCTGTCGGGGCGCAACAGCAGACGCGCCAGCATATACAAGGCGTGCTGCGCGCCAACCGTGACCAGGATCTGCTCAGGCGAAGCCCAGACACCACGACGCGGCAATAGGCGTGTCCTGATCTGCTCCATCAGCAGGGGATCGTCGTTATCGAAGCGGTCCGAGGCCCAGTCACGGATCGCCGGGATGCTTACCGCGTCGCGGCAGCATTCACGCCAGTTGGCGGTCGGAAACAGGGCCGGATCGAACTGCCCGTAGATAAACGGGTATTTATAATTCTGCCAATCCCGTGGCTTGCTCATGTTGCGTTGCTGCGAGGGTTGCATTACGAGCCGTTGCGACCAGTCCAGCTTGGTGGTGGCGGCCTCATCCTGGTCCGCACGCGGCGACTCGACCTTGCGAGCCAAAATATCCGGATTGACGTAGTAGCCGCTACGCTCACGGGCCAGCAGGTAGCCATCGTCGAGCAGGTGTTCGTAGGCCAGAACCACAGTGTTGCGCGCAATGTTCAGCTGTTTGGCCAGCTTGCGACTAGAGGGTAACGGGCTGTCGAGCGGAATATTGCCGTTGAGAATCACTTGGGCGATCTGCTCGCGCAGTTGCTGTTGCAGGTTGGTGGATTTTTCGGCGGACAAATGGAACAACTGGAACATAGCGGCCTCGACTGAACAAACGACAAGCGCTGGCACCGCACACCACTCGGCCAGTCACTTCAAAATGCTCTTGCCAGCACAGCGCTAGCGCGGCGATTGCCAGGCAGACTAGCAACAACACCTCGGCAAGACTATCCAGCGCTCGACATACAACGCCGCAGACACACCAAAACCGGCCCCTCAACGAAGCCAAGGGACCGGTCTACTCAGGGTTGGCAAGCTTTATGGATGACTTTATGGATGAGTTGCAAGGCGGCCAAAGGCGCTGTCCAGGGCGGCGATGATCACATCCAGCTCCTTTTGTGTGGCGATCAACGCCGGGCTGAAGCACAGGGTATTGTTGAACTGCTCGAAGCTTCGGTTAGTACGCCCGATCATCACCCCTTGGCGCATGCAGTCAGCGACGATGGCAATCGGCACGCTCTCCGGCACCGGCTCCTTCGTCTTGCGGTCCTTGACCAGTTCCAGACCACAGAACAGGCCCTTGCCGCGCACATCACCAATTATTGGATACTTGTCCTGCAGCTCACGCAGGCGACCCATGAAGTACTCGCCCATATGGGTGACGTTCTCCAGCAAGCCCTCGTCCTCGATAATTCGCATATTCTCCAGCGCCGCCGCCGGGCCTGCGGTGCAGCCGCCGAAGGTGCTGATGTCACGGAAGTAGCCCATCCGGTCATCGGCCTCACCCTTGAACGCTTCGAACACTTCCTCGGTGGTCACTGTGCAGGAGATCGCCGCGTAACCGCTGGCCACCCCCTTGGCCATGGTGACGATGTCCGGCTTGATGCCGTAGTGCTGATAGCCAAACCACTTACCGGTACGGCCCAGACCGCAGACCACTTCGTCAATGTGCAGGAGGATGTCGTACTTCTTGCAGATCGCCTGAATGGTCTCCCAGTAACCCTCCGGCGGCGTGATAACGCCACCCCCAGCGGTGATCGGTTCGAGCACCACGGCACCCACGGTATCCGGCCCTTCAGCGAGGATTACTCGCTCCATCTCCAGGGCGGCGCGCACGCCATAGTCGGCCACTTCACCGAACTGCGAGCGGTATTCGCAGCAGTGTGGAAACTCGACGAAACCCGGTGTGAAGGGACCGTACTGGTTCTTGCGCTCGAACTGGCCGGTTGAACTCAGCGCAGTAATGGTAGTGCCGTGGTAGTCACGCTCGCGGAACAGAATCTTGTGCTTTTTACCACCGTACTTCTTGTGCGCAATCTGCCGCACGATCTTGTAGGCCTTCTCATTGGCCTCGGAACCGGAGTTGGAGTAGTACACCCGGCTCAGGCCAGGCATCTTCTCGATCAGCTTCTTGGCGAACAAGGCACCAGGAATGTTGCCTGCGGAGTTGGCGAAAAAATTCATCTTCACCAGCTGATCGCGCACCGCGTCAGCAATACTCTCGCGGCCGTAACCGACGTTGACGGTCCACACACCGCCAGAGACCGCATCCAGGTATTCGTTGCCCTTGATGTCCCAGACCTGCATGCCCTTGCCTTCGACGATCATCAGCGGATCGTTCTGCTCCAGCGGCTTGTGCTGGGACAGGTGATGCCAGACGTGAGCGCGGTCACTGGCCAACGCCTCGACTGCATCGTACTCGTGAGCTGTTGTTTTCATGCTTACCTCTCGACTGGTGCATTTTTATTGTTGGTCACCGGGCAGGAGACAAGCTCCAGGCACCGACATACGAAGGAGCAGTACTCGGCATCGCAACGCAGCACCGCCCGATCCACCCCTGGAAACGAAACTAAGAACAAGCAGCGCGCGCAGTTAGAACCAGTTATTGCCCACGCGTGATGCCAGCCGTCAATCACCGCACTGGACTAGTGCCGCAGCCACGACTGGCTCTTCAAGCGCTGCGCCAATCCCCTCACCCTGCGAGCACGATAGCCGTCACCGACAGGAGAACCTGGATGATTGAAGTGCAGATCAACGGGGTGGCCCAGTTGTTGCCGGTGGGCATCAATCTGGCGCAGCTGCTCATCCAGCTACAGCTGCAAGAGCGGCGCCTGGCCATTGAGTACAACCTCGACGTGGTACCGCGCAGCGAGTACGCCGAGCTGCGTCTGCAGCAGGGCGACCGCCTGGAGATCGTGCACGCCATCGGCGGCGGCTGATCGCCGCCTGCATACCCCTATTCCCGCCCCGGAGACTCTATGACTCTTGCGACCGCAATCCTCGATCCACTGATCATTGCCGGCCAAGCCTTCGCATCACGCCTGCTGGTCGGCACAGGACACTACGCCGACCTGACCGAGACCGGCGCGGCGGTCGAGGCCAGCTCGGCGCAGATCGTCACCTTCGCGGTGCGCCGCAGCAACCTCGGCCAGGATGCCGAACAGCCCAACCTGCTCGAGGTGATCGCGCCGGAGCGCTACACCCTGCTGCCCAATACCGCAGGCTGCTACACGGCCAAGGATGCGGTGCGCACCTGCTTGCTGGCACGCGAACTGCTGGACGGCCACAACCTGGTCAAACTGGAAGTGCTCGGTGACAGCCAGACCCTCTTCCCGGACATCGGCGAAACCCTGATCGCCGCCCAGCAATTGGTCGATCTGGGATTCAAGGTGATGGTTTACACCAGCGACGACCCGCTGGTGGCCCGACGTCTGGAGGAACTTGGCTGCGTGGCGGTGATGCCCTTGGGCGCGCCGATCGGTTCCGGGCTGGGCATCCGCAATCCCTACAACATCCGCTTGATCGTGGAAAACGCCAAGGTCCCGGTGATTGTCGATGCCGGTGTCGGCACCGCTTCTGATGCCGCCATCGCCATGGAGCTGGGCTGCGACGGGGTGCTGATGAACACCGCTATCGCCCGCGCCCGCGAGCCGATCCGCATGGCCTCGGCGATGCGCAAAGCGGTAGAGGCCGGCCGCGAAGCCTACCTGGCCGGACGCATGCCGCGCCGGCTCAGCGGGGACGCCTCCTCGCCGTTGAGCGGCCTGTTCCTGTAAATGATCGAATGCGCAACAGCGCCAAGGCGCGGCTAACTGCACGCCCCAGCGTCATCTGGAATGCTCAACCGCGGGAGGATTCCAACGCAAAGGAAAGCGCCAGTTGCACGGCCGCAGCTTGCAACTGGGGAATGTATTCGATCAAGTCGTTAAGGCTTTTCCGTGCCGTGGGCGCATGGCAGGCCAGCGCCGTCAGGCAATGACCCTCGACACTGCAGATCGGGTTCACGACTAAAATAAAAAGAGGATTTCGGATGTCTCGTGCCTATGACTTCGTCATTGTCGGTGCCGGTTCAGCCGGTTGTGTGCTGGCCAATAGACTCAGCGAGAACGGACGATACTGCGTTTGCTTACTCGAGGCGGGGCCTGCGGATCGGTATCCGTGGATCCACATCCCGATAGGCTACGCCAAGACCATGTTCCACCCGGTTTACAACTGGGGCTTCTACACCGATCCAGATCCCGGCATGAACGACCGGCGCATCTACTGGCCGCGCGGCAAGGTGTTAGGTGGCTGCAGTTCAATCAACGGTCTCATCTTCATTCGTGGCCAGCGCGCTGATTACGATGCCTGGGCCAGCGCCGGTAACTCCGGCTGGGGTTGGGACGAAGTTTTACCCTACTTCCGCCGCGCCGAGTGCAACGACCTTGGTCCTGGCCCCACTCGCGGCACCGACGGGCCGTTATCGGCGTCCAGCATCAAGGCGCGGCATCCCCTCACCGAAGGCTTCATCGGGGCGGCTAAAGAACTTGGCGTACCCCACATCCAGGACTTCAACACCGGTGATCAGGAAGGCGTCGGCTACTACCAACTGACCACACGCAAGGGCTTGCGCTGCAGCACTGCGGTTGCCTATCTGCGCCCAGCCAAGCGTCGTCCGAACCTGACCATCGAATCGCTCGCCCAAGCCGAAAAAATCCTCTTCGACGGCACCCGCGCAGTCGGCGTTCAGTACCGAAAAAATGGTCAGTCGCTGACCGTACGTGCTAACCGCGAAGTGATTCTCAGCGCCGGCGCGTTGCAATCACCGCAGTTACTGCAATTGTCTGGCGTCGGCCCCGCGGATCTGCTGAAAAAATTCAACATTGCGACGGTACATGCTCTGCCTGGTGTGGGTGAAAACCTGCAGGACCATTTGCAGATTCGCTTGATCTACGAGTGCAGCCAACCGATCAGCACCAACGATGATCTGCGTTCGCCGCTGCGTAAATTGCGCCTGGGTCTGCAGTGGCTGCTGACCCGCAGCGGACCGCTGGCCATCGGCATCAATCAGGGCGGGCTGTTCACCCGAGTGCTGGAGCAAAGCAGTACACCCGACATTCAGTACCACTTCGGTACGCTCAGCGCCGACTCTGCAGGCGGCAGTGTGCATCCCTTCTCAGGCTTCACCATGTCGGTTTGCCAATTGCGCCCCGAAAGTCGTGGCTATGTGCGCATCACCTCTACCGACCCCTTGCAACCGCCGTCGATGCAGCCGAATTACCTGTCGACCGAACTGGACCGCAAAACAGTGATTGCAGCGGTGCGTTACACCCGCAAGCTGGCAGAGACCGGGCCGCTCAAGCGTTTGATTCGCCGCGAGTACCGGCCTGGCAACGAGACCCAGAGCGACGAACAGATTCTCGAGTTCTGCCGTCAGTACGGGGCGACCATCTTTCACCCATCCGGCACCTGCAAGATGGGTAACGATCCGCTCGCGGTGGTCGATTCGCGCTTACGTGTACATGGCGTGCAGGGACTGCGGGTGGTCGACTGCTCGATCATGCCGACATTGGTCTCGGGCAACACAAACGTCCCCGTGGTGATGATTGCCGAAAAGGCCTCAACGATGATTCTCGAAGACTGCCTCCAACCCAGCGCCCGCACACAGCACACCATGGCGGTACCGGCGCCTGCACTGAGCACGTTCGCATCCTGATGGAACCGCCTCGGGCGCGCTGTGGGTCGATATGCAGAAGTGCGCTATCGACCTGCTGATCAGTGCGCCGCAGAAAGGCTGGAGCGCGTCCCCTTGCTGCGCCTTGGTGATGTTCAGCCCCTTGGCCCTCAAGCGCATCGAGCAGACGCAGAGCAGCAGCTTCGCCTGTGACCTGAAGAAATGGCTGCAGATCATGCAGGCCTACGAACAGGGCGGGCATGCCTACCACGCGACCATGCCCAGCGATGCCCTGGCGCGTTTTCGCGATGTGATGAAAGAGACCGAAGCCTACGGCTTCGACAAGGTCCGCGGCGAACAGCAGGAGCTCGGCGACCGGGTGCGCGCCCTATTGACCGGCAAGGGTATCAAGAGCGTGGCCGCAGCTGGCTTTCAGGCCCCTGGCGTGGTGGTCAGCTATACCGACGATGCCGAGATCAAGAGCGGCAGGAAATTTGCCGCGCACGGCCTGCAGATCGCCGCCGGAGTGCCGTTGCAATGCGACGAGCCGGCCGACTTCCAGACCTTTCGCATCGGTCTGTTCGGACTCGACAAGCTGCACAATATCGAGCGCACGGTCAGCACACTCGAACATGCGCTGGACGAGGTCATGCGCAGCTGAGCCACCCACCTTCGCTGAGGCTCGCGGAGGATGACAACCTCCGGCGTGCCCACGAATCGCCATACCCTCAAACGGGCGCCTGTTGTACGCCTTTTGTGCAACATGGGGCAGGAACCCGGCACTGAGTGGGTCTCAGGCACTGACCTTATCGCTCTGCTGCTGCATCAGGCTGGCCATCCTGCGGCCAAACAGCTGAGCCAGCACCTCGGGGTCGCCAGCGGCTTCGTCCAACGCCTCGACTACGGCCTGCAGGGTCGGCCGGGTCTTGGCCAGCAGTTCGTCGATGTAATATTCCGGAGTGATCTGCATATGCGCCTCGTAGCGGCGAAAGAGCGCAAGGAGTTCCGGGTCCAGCTTGATCGTCAGCGTATCGGCGGACATCTGATTGACCTCTCAAGGTTGTTCGGCGGCAACCGCCAGGCGTTTTACTACCAGGACCATCCTTAGCCGCCACCGCCTTGGACCATAGAGCCAGTTTTCGCCCGAACGTGGCGCCAGCCACCACTGGCCGCATCGGGTGCCGGTAACTGGTCCCTCCCCAACTCCGGCCACGCCCCTAGAATCACGACCTCCACCCCGGCCCCTAAGGCGACATTCATGACCGACCTGAACATCGAACCTGCCAGCCGTCTGGTCCCTGTCCGGGAGTTGTTCGGTATCGACTCCAGCATGCGCGTACCGGTGTTCCTCACCCCAAACGAGCAGGTGCCGGAGATCGACGCTGCCTATCGCTTCAACCCGGAAGTCACCCTGGCGATTCTCGCAGGCTTCACCCGCAATCGCCGGGTGATGCTGCAAGGTCTGCACGGCAGCGGCAAGTCGACCCATATCGAACAGGTCGCTGCGAAGCTCAACTGGCCTTGCACGCGCGTCAACCTGGACGGTCATATCAGCCGCCTGGACCTGATCGGCAAGGACGGCATCGTCCTGCGTGAGGGTAAACAGGTCACCGAATTCCAGGAAGGCATCTTGCCCTGGGCACTGCGTCGGCCCATGGCGCTGATCTTCGACGAATACGACGCTGGCCGTCCGGACGTAATGTTCGTGATTCAGCGCATCCTCGAACGCGACGGTAAGCTCAATCTGCTCGACCAGAATCAAGTGATCCATCCGCACCCCTCGTTCCGACTGTTCGCCACCGCCAACACCGTTGGCCTGGGCAACCTGAACGGGCTTTACAACGGCACCCGGGTGCTCAATCAGGCGCAGCTGGATCGCTGGAACATAGTCGCCACTCTGAACTACCTGCCCCAGGCCGAAGAAGTCGCGATAGTCGCCGCGCGGGTGCCGCACCTGCTCGCCCGACAGGGCGAACGGTTGCTGACGCAGATGGTGGCGGTGGCCGACCTGACTCGCCAAGGCTTCGCCAGCGGAGACCTGTCGACCCTGATGTCGCCGCGCTGCGTGATCTCCTGGGCGGAAAACATGGAGATTTTCAGCGACCCGGCGCTGGCCTTCCGCCTGTCGTTCCTCAACAAATGCGACGAAGCAGAGCAGCCAATCGTCGCCGAATACTACCAACGCTGCTTCGACCAAGAGCTGGCCGAATCGGCGCTCCCCCTGCTGGCACTGGCCTGAACCCGCACAGGAAGACCACCATGAACCCGCCGCCACGCCACGAGAAACGCCAGCAACAACTCGAGGAACTCTGCGCGGCGACACTGCGTGCACTGTCCGGTGAGCGGCGCGTACGCTACCGCGGCGGCCGTCTGGAAGTGCAGGAACGGCACTTCCCGGTGCGCGCCCCGCACCTGCACCCAGACCCCGAGCGCGATGAGAGTCTAGCCTGGCGCGGGGTGGCTGATAGCCTGGCGCTGCGTTTGAAACACAGTGATCCGGCGCTGGTCCGCCAAGCTCTCCCGGCACAGCCCATCGCGCGTCTGGTGTTCGAACTGCTCGAGCAACTGCGCGTCGAGTCGTTGGTGGCCGACTGTCATCCCGGCGTGCGGCGCAATCTGTTGCAACGCTTCGAGCAGTGGAGCCAGCAGTTTCTCGACGCTGGGCAGACCGAGGGACATGTCGGCCTGCTGCTCTTCACCCTGGCGCAGATGAGCTGGATTCTGCTGTGTGGCGGCCGCGCCGGGGAACAGACGGAGATGCTCATTGAAGCGCCACGCCTGAGCCTGCTCGGCCATTTCGGCGCGGCCTTCGGTCTGATGCGCCACTGTCGCCATAACCAGGCGGAGTTTACCGAGCATGCCCTGCTGATTGCCGCCAAGGCACAGGAACTGATCGAGCAACTGGATGCCGAACTGCTCGGTAACGACGAGCGCAAGGTCTCGGAAATCGCCGAAAAGACTCATCTGGCCTTCGCCCTGTTACTGGACGTGGATCAGGATGGCGAGGGTGACGTCAGCAACAGCGGTGCTGCCCAAGGTAATCCACGAGGCAGCAACAACGCCTTTACTTATCAGGTATTCAGCCGCGACTACGATTGCGAGCGTAACGCCGCCAGCCTGGTACTGCCCGAGTTGTTGCGCGAACTGCGCCAGCGCCTGGACCGTCGCCTGGCTGGCCAGGGCCTCAATCTGCCACGCCTGGCCAAGCGCTTGTGTGCCCTGTTGGCAGCGCCTCGTCGAGATGGCTGGGCCTTCGCCCAGACCGACGGACAGATCGATGCCGGGCGCCTCAGTCGCCTGATCATCAGCCCCGAGCAACGCGAGATTTTTCGCCACGAGCAAGAGCGTCCGCACAGTGATTGCCTGGTCAGTCTGCTGATCGACAACTCCGGCTCCATGCGCAACCACATCGAGAGTGTCGCCTTGCTGGCTGACGCCTTCAGTCGTGCCCTGGAACTGGCTGGCGCTCGCAGTGAAATCCTCGGTTTCACGACCGGCCAATGGAATGGCGGGCGCCTTTTGAAGCGCTGGCGCGGCATGGGCCAGCCAGCCAATCCGGGAAGACTCAACGAGCTTAGCCATCTGGTCTACAAGGATGCCGAAACTTCCTGGCGCCGCGCCCGGCCGAACATTGCCGCGCTGCTCAAGTCCGACCTTTTTCGCGAGGGCATCGACGGCGAGGCGCTCCTCTGGGCGCGTCAGCGGCTGCTGCAGCGCGACGCACGACGGCGCATCCTGATCGTCATCTCCGACGGCTGCCCGATGGACAGCGCCACCCACCAGACCAACCAGCAGGACATCCTCGACCTGCACCTCAAGCAAGTGACGCGACAGATCGAGCAGGAGGGCAGCATCGAGTTGTACGCCCTCGGCGTCGGTCTGGACCTGAGCCCCTATTATCGCCGGAGCCTGGAGCTTGATTTGTCGCGCAGCTTGGACAATGCCGTATTCGACGAAATCCTGCGTCTGCTCAACGGCCGCCACTGACCCCCGATGATGCCTCCCCAGCGGCACCCTGCACGCCGTGCAAAAACGCCCTGAAAAAATGCCAAATACCGCCCTGGCGTAGAGTTTCAGGGCACTTGCGCACTCTATTTTCTGCCCCAGCCGTGGACATGATGTGGCCCTGAATAGCGTCGTATCCTGGGCGAAGGGGAAAACCTCGGCATACACATCACCGTGGAGCAGACTTTTTCGCTCGGTGGGCCTGACGACGACGGTGGTCGGTGCGGTCCTGCTAATCCTCAACCTTGGTGTACTGCTATCGCGTCTGTTCGGCCTGGGCTGCGACTTCGAACACCGGCGAAAGCCGGCGACCGGCTCTACCGTTGCCCTTGTTCATCATTTTCTTCGTAGGTGTTCGCCGGCATCTACAGCAGCCGCTTGGCTCCCGCCTGAGGTCAGACGTTGGCGATGGACATGAAGGCTTCGATCAAGGCATTGCTCGCGGTTGGCTGGCGCCCGGCGATAATAAGAAAAGTCGCCGAGCGGCGACTTTTCTTAACAAAACCAGCGAGTCACAACGGCTAGCTGCTCACCGGTACGACCTCCGGCAGGCCTTTGATCCGCCGCCAGATGCTGCGACTGATGAACGCCAACAGCAGAATCGCCAGGCTGGCTACGCCCAATGCCAGAGGCATGCGTTGCTCTGGTATGAAGGCCATGCCGGTGACTATGCCGAGCATGCCAAAGATGGCGACGTAGGTCAGGTAGGGATAGCACCACATCCGAACCTTGAGTTTCTCCGGCGCCTCGCGTTCCAGCTTCGCGCGCAAGCGCAGCTGAGACAGGGCGATCAGCACATAGACGAAGATCGCCACGGTGCCATAAGAGTTGACCAGAAAGGCGAAGATGGTGTCCGGCGATATGTACGACATGACCACCGACAGATAGCCGAACAGCGTGCCGAAAAAGATCGCGCGGCGCGGTACGCCCCGCGGGGACAGCTTGGCCAGGCTGCGCGGTGCGTCGCCGCGTTTGGTCAGTGCGAACAGCATGCGCGAAGACGCATAGATGCCCGAATTGAGACAGGACAGCACTGCCGTTAGCACGATGGCGTTCATCACGTGCGCGGCCCAGCCGAAGCCCATGGCTGCCAGAGCGCTGGAATAAGGCGTGAGCATGGCGGGCGAATCCCAGGGGACCAGGGTGACCACCAGCAGGATCGAGCCGACATAGAAGAACAGAACGCGGGTGATCACCGAGTTGGTGGCCCGCGCGACCGAGCGTACCGGATCGGCAGATTCGGCGGCAGCCACGGTGACGATCTCCGCGCCGAAATAGAATCCGGTCGCGGCCACCGCGCCGGTCAACACCGGCCCAATGCCGTTGGGCATGAAGCCGCCGTGACTGAGCATCGAACTCAGCCCGTGGTGGGTTTCGGTCGGCCACATACCTAACAGATACAGCCCGCCCAGAAGCAGAAAAACCAGGATCGCCGCGACCTTGATCGATGAGAACCAGAACTCGAACTCGCCGAAGGAGGCAACCGAGGCCAGGTTCGTGAAGGTCAGAATGATCATCAGCGTCAGGCTAATGGTCCAGGCCGGTACGTCCGGCAACCAGAACTGAATGAGCGAGGCGCCAGCCACGGCCTCCACGGCGACGACGATCACCCAGAAATACCAGTACATCCAGCCGGTGAGGAAACCGGCCAGTTGGCTCGACTGTGGATGATCGGCCCAGGCCATGCGTGCATATTCGTAGAAGGACCCGACGGTCGGTATGGCGCAGGCCATTTCGCCGAGCATGCGCATGATCAGGATGACCAGTACGCCGGTGACCAGAAAAGAAATCAGGGCGGCGGGCCCCGCAGACTGGATGACCACGCCGCTGCCGACGAACAGCCCGGCACCGATGACACCACCCAGGGCGATCATGGCCATGTGACGTTGCTTGAGTCCCGATTGCAGGCCCCCGTTGGAGTTCTCCGATCGGGTTTGTTGAGGTACGGACATGCTGCTCACCCCATTTCGTTATTATTTTAGGTTGAAAGGCAGTACAGAAGCAGTCGGTCATCGATCCTTCATGGTATGGGGAGCGAATCTGGCTGCCTGCGAAGTGTCTTCCGGGAGTGCAGAACTTTTTAGGACCAATTGCGGCGCGCTGCTGGAGCCACGCCGGGACATTCGGTGGCGGCGGGCGATCAGCGCGAGTAGTTCGTTGAAAACCTGATTGTTCAACGACGAAGACAGATCCAGCTCCAGGCTGTGGCGGTAGGCCACCTATCCGACAGACTGAAAACCAGTAGGTGAATAACGCCTTGAGGCGAAGTGCCAACCAATCACATCCCTCCGTAAGCAAGCAATCGCCTGGCATTCCAAAAGGTATTCCAAGCCGAGCTTAAAAAATATTATTTTGTTTAAATCATATAGATAGGTAACAGTTTCAGATTACCCCGGCCCACCAATCAAACATCTAAAGACGTCCACGGACGTCTTTTTTTGTGCCTGAAATCCAGGAAATACAAGGATTTACAGGCCATCGAGATCTACGAAACCTGTATTCCGAGCCCTTCAGTGGTAATTTTTGGAATACCGAACGATGTTGTGGAATACCCATGTGCGCCCCAAGCCACCCGCCTCTCTGATCGCCAGCTCAAGGCTGTAAAACCGAAAGATAAGGATTACGTCCTCAGCGATGGGATGGCTTGCAATTGCGAGTGAGAATCAATGGCTCGACGCTGTGGAATTTCAACTACCCACATCCGGTGACCAAGAATCGAATCAACATGGGACTTGGGACCTATCCTGAACTCTCTCTTGCGCAAGCCAGGAAGAAAACGGTTGAAGCTCAAGAACTGCTTGCACATGGCATCGAAGCGAGGACAAGCCCCTGCGGGTGGACTTGCACAGGTTGACGCCCGAAGAGAGCGCCCTCTACGACGATTTACGCGACAACCGCATCCGCGCGGGGCTTAGGTTGGAGCAGGAACACATTGGTTTCCACTGGCTGGGCAATCGCCTTCAACAGCTTCTTCTCGGAAGCAGCGACGCCAATCCATGCCCCTTGTCATAGGACCATAAAAGAACTATATTTGGTCCTTGTGAAAATCAGGAGCACGGCCATGCGCTACTCATCTCAAGTCAAGCCGATCAGCTACCTCAAGGCCAACGCTGCCGAGGTTCTTACGCGCCTCGCTGAGCAGCGTGAGCCCCTGGTCATTACCCAGAACGGTGAAGCCAAGGCGGTCCTGCAGGATGTGGCTTCGTTCGAGGAAACCCAGGAAACGTTGGCACTGTTGAAAATCCTGGCACTAGGCAATCAGGATGTTGCAGCTGGCAAGGTCAAGCCTGTGGCGGACGTCGTTGCCCGTCTGCGCGCCAAGCGGGCTACGGCCTGATGGCAGGCGCACCTGCCAAGTTCGAAGTCCTGCTCACCGAGGGTGCCGAGCAGGATTTGGAGGCCATTCACGACTACATCTCCGAGTTCGACTGTGTGGCCAACGCCAACTACGTGTTGGACGAGTTAATAGAGGTTGTGGAAAACCTGTCGCGGTTTCCGGAGCGTGGCAGTTACCCGAAAGAGCTGGTCGCACTGGGCAGCAAAGAGTACCGCCAAACATCGTTCAAGCCTTACCGCGTGATCTACCGTGTTACAGGCAGTCAAGTCATCATCTACCTGATCGCCGACGGTCGTCGTGATATGCAGTCAGTGCTGGCGCGAAGGCTGCTGGGTGCATAGCCCATCGGCTCCGATTTTGGCTACAACCCGCAGGGCTTCGCACCAGTGCTCATCAGTCCAGCGAGCCGGTTTTAGGGATGGCAACCATCCGCCACCAAATCCATATCTAAAGACGTCCACGGACGTCTTTTTTTGTGCCTTAAATCCAGTAACCCTACACGCTCGATGCGCCTTTTTTGTGTCTGATGGGTTTGGCTCTGTTATGACCGCGTAATGGCAGCCTCTCTCCCGAACGAAAACCGCATGGTTCTGCTTCCCGCACTCGCACCTCAAAGCGACGGCAAATAAGCCATCGCTCGCGACTCCCCCATCAACAGCGGGCGATTGAGCTCCGCGCAGGCGCGCAGGTAGTCGGCCACCAGGGTGATCCGCTTGAGCTTGCGCAGGTCCTCGCTGTAATACATCCAGAACTGCCGCGTGACCTCCACCTCGTCCGGCAGCACTTCGCACAGGCGCGGATCGGGGCCGGCGAGGAAGCAGGGCAGGATCGCCAGCGCACGCCCTTCCAGTGCTGCATGGTACTGGGCGACGACGCTGGTACTGCGCAGGCGGCTGTGCGCGCCGGGCAGCAGGTCGTTCAGATAGAGCAGCTT
This sequence comes from Pseudomonas sp. LS1212, assembly GCF_024741815.1. Taxonomy (NCBI): domain Bacteria; kingdom Pseudomonadati; phylum Pseudomonadota; class Gammaproteobacteria; order Pseudomonadales; family Pseudomonadaceae; genus Pseudomonas; species Pseudomonas sp. LS1212. The sequence continues at coordinate 785,313 of NZ_CP102951.1, read as the reverse complement.
GAAGCTGAAGGCCAGGTCTTCGACGTAGGTCACGAACGGGTGGCCGGCCAGATCCTCGCGACAGGTAATCGGCGGATGATTGGCCAGGTACTCCGGCGTCGCATACAGGCGCAGGCGGTAGTCGCACAGCCGCGAGCACACGTAAGGACCGCGCTCCGGCCGCTCCAGGGTGATGGCGATGTCCGCCTCGCGCCGTGACAGGTTGACGAAGTGCGGCACCGGCAGGATGTCCACCGAGATATTCGGGTAGTGCTCGAGGAAGTGACTCATCTGCGCGGTGACGAAGCAGGAGCCGAAGGCTTCGGTACAGCCGATGCGCAGGTGCCCGGCGAGCCCCCCGGTGGTTCCGGAAACCTGCTCGCAGGCCGCCAGCAGCGTACTTTCCAGGGTTTCGGCGTGGCCGAGCAAGCGCTGCCCTTCGACGGTCAGGACGAAGCCCGAGGTTCGCGACTTCTCGAACAGCAGGGCACCCAGGCTCTGCTCCAGGGCGCGGATGCGGCGTGACACCGTGGTGTAGTCCACCCCCAGGCGGCGGGCTGCAGCGCTGGCGGTGCGGGCACGGGCGACCTCGAGGAAGAAACGCAGGTCGTCCCAGTTCAGCTGGCCCTGCGTTGTGCTTTTTTGCATATCCATCAGGCTTTTCTACCAATACTTATTGGAATTACGCCCATATATACTCGCGCTCAACCCAGCTTGGCTAGCGTCGTTTCCGAGCCAGGAAAGCCCCTCCAATAATAATCAGGGCTAACAGCATGAGCGCATGGAAGAACGCCGGCTTGCACGCCGGACACAAGCAGCTCCGCAACAGCGCTATCAGGGCCACGGTCCCTCTCCGCCGTTGGCCCGAGCCGCTGCTCGCACTGCAGCGGTGCCGCGCCGGCACCCTCCACCGCCCCCTCGCCCCCGGAAGATCGCCCGGGCGGCAATGACTCCAGCACCCCAGCATTCAGGTGGCGCCCCACTTCGGGTCGTCGCCCGGGTACCCGTACGCCCTTCAAAAGGCCGGAAAACAAAAACAACTAAATGCGGAGCCTTACCATGACGACTGACCATCCGAACCACGCCCAGACCTGCGCACAGGTCAGGGCCAATCCCAAGTTCCAGCGCCTCGCCCGCCAGCGCGCGCTGCTGGCCTGGTCGCTGAGCGGCGCGGTCCTGGCTGTGTATTACAGCTTCATCATGGTAGTGGCCTTCGCGCCTGCCTGGCTGCACCTGCCACTGTACGACGGCAGTCACCTCAGCCTCGGCATGCCCATCGGCGCGACGATCATCCTGCTGTCCTGGCTGCTCACCGCCTGGTACGTGCATAGCGCCAACACCCGCTTCGACGCGCTCAGCGCGCAGATCCTCCAGGAGACTCGCGCATGAAACGCCTGATTGCCCTTCTCGCCCTCAGCCCCCTGCTGGCCAACGCCGCGCCCATCACTGCAGAGAAGCAACCGCTCAATCTGCACGCCATCGGCATGTTCTTCGTCTTCGTCCTCGCCACCCTGCTGATCACCTGGTGGGCGGCACGACGTACCCGCTCCGCCTCCGACTTCTACAGCGCCGGCGGCGGTATCACCGGCTTTCAGAATGGCCTGGCGATCGCCGGTGACTACATGTCGGCCGCCACGTTGCTCGGCCTGTCGAGCCTGGTGTTCGCCAAGGGCTACGACGGCTTCGTCTACATCATCGGCTTCTTCGTCGGCTGGCCCATCGTCACCTTTCTGATGGCCGAGCGCCTGCGCAACCTGGGCCGCTACACCTTCGCCGACATCGTCTCCTATCGCCTGGATCAGACCCGCGTGCGCAGCTTCGCCGCCCTCGGCTCGCTGACGGTGGTGTGCTGCTATCTGGTAGTGCAGATGGTCGGTGCCGGCCAGTTGATCAAGCTGCTGTTCGGCCTCGACTACCGCACCGCAGTAGTGGTGGTCGGCCTGTTGATGCTGGTGTACGTGATCTTCGGCGGCATGCTCGCCACCACGTGGGTACAGATCACCAAGGCCGTCCTGCTGTTGGCCGGCGGCACTACCCTGGTGGTGATGGCCCTGAGCCGCTTCGACTTCAGCTTCGAGACGCTGGCCGCCCAGGCCGTGGCGGTACATGCCAGCGGCGTGCAGATCATGGGCCCGGGCACCTTGCTGGCCGACCCGATCAACGCGGTGTCGCTGTCCCTCGGACTGGTCTTCGGCATCGCCGGCCTGCCGCACATCCTGATGCGTTTCTTTACGGTGCCCAATGCCAAGGAGGCGCGCAAATCGGTGCTGTTCGCCACGGTGTTCATCGGTTTCTTCTTCCTGGTGGTCTGCGTGCTGGGCTACACCGCCATCGTCATCGTCGGCACCGATCCGCAGTACTTCGTCGACGGTAAGCTCGGCGGGGCCATGATCGGCGGCGGCAACATGGTGGCCATGCACCTGGCCAAGGCGGTGGGCGGCAACCTGTTCCTCGGTTTCCTCTCTGCCGTGGCCTTCGCCACCATCCTCGCGGTAGTGGCCGGCCTGGCCCTGGCCGGCGCCTCGGCCATCTCCCATGACCTCTATGCCTCGGTACTGAAAAAGGGCCGCGCCGACGAGAAACGGGAAATGCGCGTATCGCGCATCGCCACCGTCTGCCTGGGCATCGTTGCGATTTCCCTCGGCATTCTGTTCGAGGGCCAGAACATCGCCTTCCTGGTCGGCCTGACGTTCGGCATCGCCGCCTCTGCGAATTTCCCGGTACTGATCATGGCCATGTACTGGGGTGGCCTGACCACTCGCGGCGCCCTCTACGGCGGCCTGACCGGCCTGGTCAGCGCCCTGGCCCTGGTGATCGGCTCGCCGTCGGTTTGGGTCGGCGTACTGGGCCATGCCCAGGCGCTCTTCCCCTACGACCAGCCGGCGCTGTTCTCCATGCCGCTGGCCTTCCTGGTCATAGTGGTGGCCTCCAAGCTGGACCGCAGCGAACGCGCCGACCGCGAGCGCGCCGCCTATGCCGACCAGTTTGTCCGCGCCCAGACCGGTTTGGGCGCAGCCATGGCCAGCAGTCACTAACACTGCATTTTCCCGGGGCTGACGCCCCGAGCGCGAGTCCGCTCCTTTGCTTCGCGCTTTTTTACGCCCGCCCTGCGCCGCCCGGCGCAAGGCACCCTACCGAGCCCTCCCGCCGCCGGCCCCGGCTAGCGCGGGAGCGGCTTGCTGGCAACAACACAAACAACAAGAGGCAAGCAATGAAACCCACCACCCTCACCCTGCTCCTGGCCGGCAGCGGCCTTGCCGCCCAGGCCAACGCGGACTTCCTTGCAGACAGCAAGGCCAAACTGGAGTTGCGCAATTTCTACTTCAACCGCGATTACCGTCAGGCTGGCGCCGCCCAGTCCAAGCAGGAAGAATGGGCCCAGGGCTTCCTGCTGCGCTACGAGTCCGGCTACACCGACGGCATGGTCGGCGTCGGTGTCGACGCCCTTGGCCTGCTCGGCGTCAAGCTCGACTCCAGCCCCGATCGCGCCGGCTCCGGCCTGCTCAAGCGCGATAACGAGGCGCCCAGGCGCGCCAAGGACGAATACGGCGAGCTGGGCCTGACCGCCAAGTTCAAGGCTTCCAACAGCGTGCTCAAGCTCGGCACCCTGACACCCAAGCTGCCGGTGCTGGTGGCCAATGACTCGCGCCTGTTGCCGCAGACCTTTCGCGGCGGCCAGCTGAACGTTCAGGAGTTCAAGGGCCTGACCTTCGATGCCGGGCGTGTGGATCGGGTCAACCAGCGCGACTCCTCGGACTACGAGAAAATGGGGATCACCACCACCGGCGCCAAGGGCATCGTCAGCGGCCAGGCGCGCAGCGACGCCTTCGACTTCGCCAGCCTGGCCTACCAGTGGAACGACCGGCTGAACACGAGTTACAGCTACGGTGGCCTGGACGACTTCTACCACCAGCATCAGGTCAACCTGGTCCATGTGCTGCCACTGGCCGAGGGCCAGTCGCTCAAGAGCGACCTGCGCTACGCCCGCTCCACCGACGACGGCAGCAGCAACATCGACAACAATGCCCTCGGCGCCATGTTCACCTACGCCCTCGGCGGCCATGCCCTGGGCCTCGGCTACCAGCGCATGAGCGGCGATACAGGCTTCGCCTATGTCAATGGCAGCGACGCCTTCCTGGTCAACTTCGTGCAGATCGGCGACTTCGCCAACAAGGACGAGCGCTCCTGGCAGGCACGCTACGACTACAACTTCGCCGCGCTCGGCATTCCCGGCCTGACCTTCATGACCCGCTACCTGTCCGGCGACAACATCGACCTGGGTGCCGGCACGCCCGAGGGCAGTGAATGGGAGCGTGACACCGACATCGGCTACGTGGTGCAGGACGGCCCGCTGAAGAACCTCGGCCTCAAGTGGCGCAACGCCACGGTGCGCACCGCCCACTTCGGCAGCGACCTCAACGAGAACCGCCTGATCCTCAGCTACACGCTCGCGCTCTGGTAATACCCCGCAAGGCGGGTGTCGCTCGCAGCGCCTGACGGTGCGGGCGGCACCCGCCTTGTGCATTTTTCCCGGCCGAAGTGGAACTCCACCTATGACTTTTTTGCACAACGCACCGGATTATTTGCGTGTTCTTATTTGATTTGCGCCTGCCTATACTCGGCTCAACCGCCTGGTCATGAACCAGGCCAGTCCCGACAAAAATAAACAAGGGCACCCACCGTGAAACCATCCCTGCTTGCCGCCGGCCCCTTCCTCGCCGCTCGCAACTTCCTGCTGGCCCACCGCACCGATTACGCCACTGCCGTGCGTGATTTCCGCTGGCCGCAACTGAGCGAGTTCAACTGGGCGCTGGATTACTTCGATGCCATGGCCGAGGGCAACCAGGCCAACGCCCTGTGGATAGTCGAAGAAGATGGCAGCGAGCAGCGCTACAGCTTCCAGCAGCTGGCCGCGCGCTCCAACCAGGTAGCCAACCACCTGCGCGCCCTGGGTGTACGCCGCGGCGAGCGCATCCTGCTGATGCTCGGTAACGACGTCGCCTTGTGGGAAACCATGCTGGCCGCCTTCAAGCTCGGCGCCGTGGTCATCCCCGCCACCGCCCTGCTGACCCCCGATGACCTGAGCGACCGCATCGAGCGCGGCCAGGTTCGCCACCTGGTGGTCGGCAGCGCCCATGTGGACAAGTTCGTCGGCCTGGGCGAAGGCTGCAGCCGCATCTGCGTCGGCCCGGCGCCAGCCGACTGGACCCCGCACAGCGCCGCCAGCGAATACTCCGAGCAGTTCGAAGCCGAAGGCCGCACCCTGGCCACCGACCCGATGCTGCTGTACTTCACCTCCGGCACTACCTCCAAGCCGAAAATGGTGCTGCACAGCCACCAGAGCTACCCGGTCGGCCACCTCTCGACCATGTACTGGATCGGCCTGCAACCGGGCGACCTGCACCTGAACATCTCTTCACCGGGCTGGGCCAAGCATGCCTGGAGCTGCCTCTTCGCGCCATGGAACGCCGGCGCCTGCATCTTTATCCACAACGTCGCGCGCTTCAGCGCCCCGGCGCTGCTCGGCGTACTCGAACGCTACGGCGTCACCAGCCTGTGCGCGCCGCCCACCGTGTGGCGCATGCTGATCCAGGAAGACCTGGCCAGTTACAAGGAGCGCCTGCGCCTGCGCGAACTGGTGGGCGCCGGTGAGCCGCTCAACCCGGAGATCATCGAGCAGATCCAGCACGCCTGGGGCCTGTTGCTGCGCGACGGCTTCGGCCAGTCGGAAACCACTGCCCTGGTCGGCAACACCCCCGGCCAGCCGCTCAAGCCCGGTTCCATGGGCCGTCCGCTGCCAGGCTACCGGGTGACCATGCTCGACCCCGACGGCATGCCCGGCAACGAAGGCGAAGTGGCCCTGCCGCTGGACGTGCGTCCGCTCGGCCTGATGCTGTGCTACGAGGACAGCCCGGAAAAGACCGCCGAAGTGATGCGTGACGGCTACTACCGTACCGGCGACACCGCCCAGATCGACGAGGACGGCTACATCACCTTCGTCGGCCGCGCCGATGACGTGTTCAAGGCGTCCGACTACCGCATCAGCCCCTTCGAACTGGAGAGCGCGCTGATCGAGCATCCGGCAGTGATGGAAGTGGCCGTGGTGCCAAGCCCCGACCCGGTACGCCTGGCCGTGCCCAAGGCGTTTCTGATCCTGGCCCATGAAGCCATCGGCAACCTTGAACTGGCCGGCAACATCCTCGCTTTCGCCCGCGAGCACCTGGCGCCCTACAAGCGGGTGCGGCGCATCGAGTTCGTCAGCGAACTGCCCAAGACCATCTCCGGGAAGATCCGCCGGGTGGAACTGCGGCAAATGGAAGTGCAGCGCCGCCAGGGCGAAGCGCGCGGCGCGCAGGAGTACTTCGAAGAAGACTTCCCGCAGCTCAAGGGCTGAAACGACCTGAATCAAACCCGCCCCTCGGCCAACCCCGCCGAGAGGCCTCACTCGAACCCACGAAAGCAGGCAGGACCCGTAAATGACCTCTTCCAGCATTCCAAGCGTCAAGCTCCTCATCAACGGCGAATTCGTCGAGTCGCGCACCACCCAGTGGCGCGATGTGGTCAACCCGGCCACCCAGGAAGTCCTGGCCCGCGTGCCCTTCGCCACCGCCGAGGAAATGGACGCCGCCGTGGCCAGCGCCAAGGAAGCTTTCAAGACCTGGCGCAAGACCCCGATCGGCGCCCGCGCCAGGATCTTCCTCAAGTACCAGCAACTGATCCGCGAAAACATCAAGGAACTGGCCGCCCTGCTCACCGCCGAACAGGGCAAGACCCTGCCCGATGCCGAAGGTGATGTGTTCCGCGGCCTGGAAGTGGTCGAGCACGCCGCCGCCATCGGCAACCTGCAGATGGGCGAGCTGGCCAACAACGTCGCCAACGGCGTCGACACCTACACCCTGCTGCAGCCGCTGGGCGTGTGCGCCGGTATCACCCCGTTCAACTTCCCGGCGATGATCCCGCTGTGGATGTTCCCGATGGCCATCACCACCGGCAACACCTTCGTCCTCAAGCCGTCCGAGCAAGATCCGCTGGTGACCATGCGCCTGGTCGAACTGGCCCTGGAAGCCGGTGTACCCAAGGGCGTGCTCAACGTCATCCACGGCGGCGTCGACGCGGTGAACCTGATCTGCGACCACCCGGACATCAAGGCCGTGTCCTTCGTCGGTTCGACCAAGGTCGGCACCCATGTCTACAACCGTGCCACCCAGAATGGCAAGCGCGCGCAGTGCATGATGGGCGCCAAGAACCACGCCATCGTCCTGCCCGATGCCAACAAGCAACAGACCCTGAACAACCTGCTGGGCGCCTCCTTCGGCGCCGCCGGCCAGCGCTGCATGGCCCTGCCGGTGGTGATCCTGGTCGGTGAAGCGCAGACCTGGCTGCCCGACCTGATCGAGCGGACCAAGACCCTGAAGATCAATGGCGGCACCGAGCCGGGTACCGACATCGGCCCGGTGATCTCCTGCGCCGCCCTGGACCGCATCAGCAGTCTGATCGCCAGCGGCATCGAGGAAGGCGCCAAGCTCGAACTGGATGGACGCAACCCGAGCGTACCAGGCTACCAGGACGGCAACTTCGTCGGCCCGACCATCTTCTCCGGTGTCACCCCGCAAATGTCCGTGTACCGCGAGGAAATCTTCGGCCCGGTGCTGTGCGTGATGCACGCCGCCAACCTGAACGAGGCGATCGAGATCATCAACGCCAACCCGAACGGCAACGGCACCGCCCTGTTTACCCGCTCCGGCGCGGCCGCCCGTCACTTCCAGGAAGAGATCGACGTCGGCCAGGTGGGCATCAACGTGCCAATCCCGGTACCGGTCCCGCTGTTCTCCTTCTCCGGTTCGCGCGCTTCCAAGCTGGGCGACCTGGGCCCTTACGGCAAGCAAGTGGTGACCTTCTACACCCAGACCAAGACGGTCACCCAACGCTGGTTCGACGAAGACGACACCAGCGGCGCGGTGAATACCACCATCACCCTGAAATGACCTCTGCCGGCCGGCGCCTGGCGCCGGCCGACTGCAAGCGTGTGCCGACTTTCCTGCACCGTTGATCCCCCATCGCAAAAGGTAGCCATCATGCATATCGGATTTCTCGGCCTCGGCAACATGGGCGGCCCAATGGCCCGCAACCTGCTCAAGGCTGGCCACAGCCTGACCGTCTTCGACCCCTTTCCCCAGGCAGTCGCTGCCCTGGTCGAGGCCGGCGCCAGCGCCGCCGCCTCACCGGCTGCCGTGGCCAAGGCCAAGGTCGACGCCATCGTCACCATGCTGCCAACCGCCGGCCACGTGAAGCAGGTTTACCTCGGCACGGACGGCCTGCTGGCCAACGTCGAGCCGGGCGTGCTGCTGATCGACAGCTCCACCATCGACCCGTTGAGCGCCCGCGAAGTGGCCACCCAAGCCGACGCCCAGGGCAACCCGATGTTGGACGCCCCGGTGTCCGGCGGCACCGGCGGCGCAGCGGCCGGCACCCTGACCTTCATGGTCGGCGGCTCGGTCGAAGTGTACGACCAGGCGCTACCGATCCTCTCGGCCATGGGCAAGAACATCGTCCACTGCGGCGCTATCGGCAACGGTCAGGTGGCCAAGATCGCCAACAACATGCTGCTCGGCATCTCCATGGTCGGCGTCGCCGAAGCCATGGCCCTGGGTGTAGCCCTGGGCATGGACGCCAAGGTGCTGGCCGGGATCATCAATACCTCCAGCGGCCGCTGCTGGAGCTCGGAAATCAACAACCCGTTCCCGGGCGTACTGGAGAACGCGCCGGCCTCGCGTGGATACAGCGGCGGCTTTGGCACCGACCTGATGCTCAAGGACCTCGGCCTCGCCACCGAAGCGGCCAGGCATGCGCGTCAGCCGGTAGTGCTCGGTGCTGCCGCCCAGCAGCTGTACCAGACCTTCAGCCTGCAAGGTAACGGCAGCCTGGACTTCTCCGCCATCATCAACCTGTTCCGTGGAGAAGCCTGAGCATGAGCGAGCAGCAAGCCCCGGTGCTGGCCAGTGTGCGTAACCGCGTCGGCCACCTGACGCTGAACCGGCCGAGCGCGCTGAACACCCTGGACCTGCCCATGGTGCGCCTGCTGTGCCGGCACCTGTGGGCCTGGGAACAGGACCCTGAAATCGTCGCCGTGACCATTCGCGGCGCAGGGGAAAAAGCCTTTTGTGCCGGTGGCGACATCCGCAGGCTGTACGACAGCCACAAGGCCGGCGACAACCAGCACGAGCTGTTCCTCGAGGAGGAATATGCCCTCGACGAGTACCTGCACGGCTACACCAAGCCGGTGCTGGCACTGCTCGATGGTTTCGTCCTGGGCGGCGGCATGGGTCTGGCCCAGGCCGCTTCGCTGCGGGTGATCACCGAGCGCACGCGCATGGGCATGCCGGAAGTCGGCATCGGCTTTTACCCCGATGTCGGCGGCAGCTATTTCCTGCCGCGCCTGCCGGGTGAGCTGGGGATTTACCTGGGGATCACCGGCTGCCAAGTACGTGCCGCCGATGCCCTCTATGCCGACCTTGCCGACTACTGCCTGCCCAGCGAACGGCTGGCCGAGCTGGATGCCGCCCTCGATCACCTGAACTGGACCGCTGCGCCCGACGAAGACCTGCAAGACCTGCTCACCGGCCTTGCCACTGAGCGTATTGCGGGGTCGGAGCTCAAGGCCTATCGCCAGGCGATCGACGAATATTTCGCCCTGCCCGATGTCCCGGCCATTCGCACCGCGCTGCAACGCGAGGAGCGTCCCGAGTTGCGCGACTGGGCCGAGCAGACGGTCAAGCTGCTCGACAGTCGCTCGCCGCTGGCGATGGCCGCGACGCTGGAGCTGCTGCGCCGTGGTCGTTACCTGACCCTCTCCGACTGTTTCGCCCTGGAGTTGCACCTGGACTATCAGTGGTTCGACAAGGGCGACCTGATGGAGGGCGTACGCGCCCTGATCATCGACAAGGACAAGAACCCCCGCTGGAACCCGCCAACCCTGACGGAGCTGGTACCTGCGCGGGTTCAGGCCTTCTTCAACGACTTTCGCCCCGCCTCCGGCAAGCCCGTACGCACCGCCTGATCGGCAGGAGACTCCGCAATGCACGATATCGAATTGACCGAAGAACAACGCATGATCCGCGACATGGCGCGCGACTTCGCCCGCAGCGAAGTCGGCCCGCATGCACAGGCCTGGGAGAAGGCCGGCTGGATCGATGATGCCGTGGTGGCGCAGATGGGCGAGCTGGGCCTGCTGGGCATGGTGGTACCGGACACCTGGGGCGGCAGCTACACCGACTATGTGGCCTACGCCCTGGCGGTGGAAGAAATCTCCGCCGGCGACGGTGCCCTCGGTGCGCTGATGAGCATCCACAACTCAGTGGGCTGCGGCCCCTTGCTGAAATACGGCACCCCCGCGCAGCAAGACAGCTGGTTGCCGCTTCTGGCCAGTGGCCAAGCGATCGGCTGCTTCTGCCTGACCGAGCCCCAGGCCGGCTCCGAAGCGCACAACCTGCGCACCCGCGCCGAGCTGCGCGACGGCCAGTGGGTACTCAACGGCGCCAAGCAGTTCGTCAGCAACGGCAAGCGCGCCAAACTGGCCATCGTCTTCGCCGTCACCGACCCGGAGCTGGGCAAGAAGGGCCTGTCGGCCTTCCTGGTGCCGACCGACAATCCCGGATTCGTGGTCGACCGCAGCGAACACAAGATGGGCATCAAGGCCTCCGATACCTGCGCGGTGACCCTGAACAACTGCACCATCCCCGAGGCCAACCTGCTGGGCGAACGCGGCAAGGGCCTGGCCATTGCCCTGTCCAACCTGGAAGGCGGCCGCATCGGCATCGCCGCCCAGGCCCTGGGCATCGCCCGCGCCGCCTTCGAGGCCGCCCTCGGCTATGCCCGCGAGCGCGTCCAGTTCGGCAAGCCGATCATCGAGCACCAGAGCGTGTCCAACCTGCTCGCCGACATGCACACCCGGCTCAACGCCACCCGCCTGCTGGTACTGCATGCCGCACGCCTGAAAAGCGCCGGGCAACCGTGCCTGTCAGAAGCCTCCCAGGCCAAGCTGTTCGCCTCGGAAATGGCCGAGCGCGTGTGCTCCAGTGCCATGCAAATCCATGGCGGCTACGGCTATCTGGAGGATTACCCGGTGGAGCGTTACTACCGCGACGCGCGCATCACTCAGATCTACGAAGGCTCCAGCGAGGTCCAGCGCCTGCTGATCGCCCGCGAGCTGGTCCACTACGTGCTCTGAGCCCTCCGGCCGGACGCGCCCGCTGCGTCCGGCTGGCCCGCATCATTTTCAGCAATGCCGACTTTTCTTTCTCTTCTCATCGTTAATCTCTGCAAGGTCGACTGGGTCCTTATGATGTTTGAGGAACCCTCGGTCCTTGACGTTCAAGCACCACCCTGCCGTCGGTCCACTTTGTGGCCAACGAATGGGTTTCGACATTACAAGGAGCAAAGCAGGAGTAGGCATTGCACAAATAAGAAAGCCCGCACTGGGCGGGCTTTGGGGAGAGTTCAGGTGTAGGTGGCCGGTGCTGGTTTCCGGCTTACAAGGTTTACTGGGCTTCTGACAGGAAGAACCTGTGTTCTTCTGCTTCACACGGCTATCGGGGCCTGAATCAATCTGGCCGTGCACCCTAAGGAACGTGCCCCTCGCTTCCTCGCTATCCTTCTTGCGCATCAGTCTGCGTCTTCACCTACACCTTTACTTTAGCAAAAGTCCGACGCGGCGGGCGGGCTTTTTTAGATCGTTTTGGCCCGGGCCGGTTAGCGCTGATAACGTCACTCCAATTTCTCACGCAGGCTTCACGCCTGACCACTCTCGGAGAATTCCTGCACGCCGATCGGAAGACGGCAAATTGACGCCGCAATAATGGCACATCAATATCGCGCCTCTTTTTTCCTCTTGCGGATATTTCCAAGGATTGATCATGGCGTTACTCGGCCCAGGGACGAGGGTGAGTGTGTGGGTGTCCGTGCTATTTTTCGGGGCAATCAGCCACGTGGCGGCCGCGCCGACACCCGGTGATCAGGACCTGATCCGCGACCGGCAGAACCGCCTGCTCGAGGAGCAGCAGCGCCGACTCGAAGAGCTCAAGGAGCTGCCCGGCAAGGCATCGGCCCCCAGTGCACCTGCCGCGCCCATCAACACCGACTGTCTTTTGATCAAGACCATCGAGCTCAAGGGCGCCGACAGTCTGCAACCCGCTGCCCGTGAGCGCCTGACCCGGCCCTATGCCGGGCAATGCCTGGAGGTTGCCCAGCTCAACGAACTGCTCAAGGTCATCACCGATCACTACATTGCCAAAGGCCTGGTGACCAGCCGCGCCTACCTGCCGCCGCAGGAGCTGTCCAGCGGTCAGCTGAGCGTGCGGGTGGTCGAAGGCAAACTCGAGCGCCTTGAGGGGGCCGAGGGCAGTGGCCTGTCGGCCCGGGAACTGGCGATGAGTTTTCCCGGCCGCACGGGCGAGCTGCTCAACCTGCGCGAGATCGAGCAACTGGTGGACCAGCTCAACCGCCTGCCGTCCAACAAGGCACAGGTGGAATTGACCCCCGGTGACGCCGTCGGCGGCAGCAATGTGCGGGTCAAGAACGCCGCGCAAAAGCCCTGGCGCGCCTCGCTGTCGCGCAGCAACGGCGGCCAGCAGAGCACCGGCGAGCAGCAGTGGGGCGCTGGCCTGGACTGGGACAGCCCGCTGGGGTTGGCCGATCAGCTGGTAATGCGCGGCGGGCATGATGCCCAGAGCGACCATCAGCATGGCTCCAACAATGCCCTGCTGTATTACAACCTGCCCTGGGGCTGGTGGAACTTCAATTACACCTACAGCCAAAGCGAGTACCGCTCCCTGGCCCAGGCCAACGGCTTTGACTTCAAACAGACCGGCGACAGCCAGAATCACCAGCTGCAGGCCGAGCGGGTGATCCATCGCGATGCCGTCAGCAAAACCGCGCTCAACGCCGGGCTGTCCTGGCTGCGCACCAACAACTTCGTTGAGCAAAACCGGCTGCGCCTGAGCAGCAACCGGATCAGCGAAGCCCAGTTCGGCATCAACCACGGTCGGCGTATCGGCAATGCCTTCGTCAACCTTGACCTGGGTCTGCAGAACGGCATCGGCGCCTTCGATGCCCAGGGCGATGGTCATCCGGGCCCCGGTAAGGCGACTGCGCGCTATCGCAAGTACACCGCCACCCTCAGCTACCTGCAAAGCTTTCAGCTGCTGGGCGAGTCCTTCGGCTTCACCAGCCTGGCCACCGGCCAGCGCAGCGAAGACGTGCTCTACAGCCCGCAGCGCATAAGCCTGGGCGGGCAAGCCTCGGTGCGCGGTTACAAGGACCAGGCACTGTCCGGGGACAGCGGCGGCTACTGGCGCAACGAACTGCGCTGGGCCCGCCCCGTGACCTGGGACTGGCTGCGCCCGGTACTGGCCGAATACGGCAGCAGCCTCGGTTACGACCAGGGTGTGATTCGCGGCGACCGCTACAACGGCGACCAGCATGGCCGGGTTTCCAGCAACTCGCTGGAGCTGTTCGCCCGTGGCCGCTACCTGGCCGCCAGCGTGACCTTTGCCCACTCTCTGGAACGGCCGGATGCACTGACCGAGCGCGAAGCGCCTATCTATTTCCGCCTGGATTTCTTTCTTTAAGCCCCACGTTTCGAGACTTTGACATGGACGCCCGTCAATTTGCCTTCCTGGCACGCCAACCTTCGGCGGCCCTTGTTTCGCGTGAACGCTTTTGGGGAATGCCCAAGCGCGGTATCGCGCTGATCCTGGCCAATGCCATGTTCTGGCAGCCGTTGCTGGTGCAGGCCGAAGCTATCGCGATCAGCGGGCCGGGCACCGGGATCGACCAGGCTGCCAATGGCGTCCCCATCGTCAACATCGCCGCGCCCAATGCCAGCGGGCTTTCGCACAACCAGTTCCAGGACTACAACGTCGGTGCCAATGGGCTGATCCTCAACAACGCCACCGCCCGCACCCAGGCGACGGAGCTGGGCGGCATCATCCTCGGCAACCCCAACCTCAGGGGCCAGGCAGCGGCGACGATCCTCAACGAAGTCACCGGCAGCAACCGCAGCCAGCTCAACGGCTACACCGAAGTCGCGGGGCAAGCGGCGCGGGTCATCGTCGCCAACCCTCACGGCATCACCTGCAATGGCTGTGGCTTCATCAACACGCCACGGGTGACCTTGAGCACGGGCAAACCGATCATCGACAACGGCCGGCTGGACCGCTTTGCAGTGGATGGCGGCGACATCGCCATCGAAGGTGCCGGGCTCGATGCGAGCAAGATCGACCAGTTCGACCTGATCACCCGCAGCGCCAGAATCAACGCTGATCTCTATGCGAAAAAGCTCAACGTCATCACCGGGCGCAATGACGTCGGTGCCGATAACCTCAGCGTAATCGCCCGTGCCGAAGACGGCAGCGCCAAGCCGCACCTGGCCATCGACAGCTCGGCCCTGGGCGGGATGCATGTCGGTGCGATCCGCCTGGTGGGCACCGAACACGGTGTCGGTGTGAAGCTGGACGGCAACCTGGCCGCCAGTGCCGGGGACATTCAGATCGATGCCAACGGCAAGTTGACCCTGGCCAAGGTCAGTGCCAGCACGGCCATCGACGTCAAGGCTGCCAGCCTCGATGCCCGGGGGCCGGTCTATGCCGGGACGCAACTGCACGTGCAAACCGCCGCGGAACTGGTCAACCGGCAGAGCCTGGTGGCCAGGGACAAGGTCGTCCTGACCGCCAAGGGCCAATTGACCAACCAGGGCGTCATCGAGGCAGGCGTCAATGCCGACAACAGCCGCAACGCCAGCGGCGATGTCACGCTAGACAGCCAGGCATTGAGCAACAGCGGCAGCATTGTCGCCAGCCGCACGCTGCAGGTGCAGGCCGGGCCGCTGCTCGACAACCAGGCCGGCGTACTCCAGGCCAATGCCGTGCACCTGCGTGCAGCCAGGTTGGTCAACCAGGGCCCGGCTGCACGCATTCGTGGCGAAACCAGCCTGGTGCTCAACACCCCGGCAGTCATCAACCTGCAGGGCTTGATTCGCTTTGGCGATGGCCAGGCCGCCGACGTTTCGCTCGACAGCCTCGACAACCGTCAGGGGCGCATTGAAGTGGCCGATGGCAGCTTCAAGCTGGTGGCCCGCGAGCTGAACAACGCCAACGGCACGATCATTGCCGACAGCCTGGACATCATGGCAGACCAGATCGGCAACCAGGCGGGCTTGATCGCGGCAGGCAAGGGCCAGGCCAGACTCCAGGCCGCCGAAAAACTCGAAAATGCCAACGGCAAGGTCCAGGCTAAAACCCAACTGACGTTGACCGGCAAAGCGCTGCTCAACCAGGGCGGCACCCTGCGCGGCAAGCGCGTGGACATCCAGGCCGATACTGTCGACAACCGCAACCAGGGCCAGATCAACGCCGGCGCTGACGGCTTGCTCATCACCGGCAGCACCGTGCAGAACCAGAACGGCTTCATGCTGGCCAACGGCGGTCACGCCGAACTTGAACTCGGCGCCGGCACCCTGGAAAACCAGGGCGGCACGCTTCAGGGCGACAGCCTCACGGTACATGCCGGCGACGTGCAAAACAGCGCCCTGGATGGCAAGGCCGGGCTGATCTCCAGCGTGGTGGGTGAGCTCAAGCTGACCATTGCCAGGCTGACCAACCAGGCCGGCAAGATCTTCGGCAAGACCCGCATCACCTTCGACGGCTCGACCCTGGATAACCGTGCCGGTGGTGAACTCAGTGGCAATGATCTGGTGCTCGCTGCCGGTACCCGGGTACTCAATCAGGGCGGATTGATCGAAGCCGGCAATAAACTGGTACTGACCGGTGGCAGTCTCGACAACAGCGCCGGGGGCCAGGTTCGGGCGCTGGCTGGCGACTTGAGCCGGATCGAGTTGCTCGGTGACCTGAACAACCAGGGCGGCAAGATCGACATCGGCAGCCGTGCGTTCAACCTCAAGGCCCGTCAGTTGAACAACATCGCCGGGCGGGCCCAGCACGCCGGGCAAGGGCTGTTCAGCCTGAACCTTGCCAGCCTGGCAGGCAGCCAGGGCAGCCTTATTGGCCTGGGCAGCGGCAACTGGACGGTGGGCAGTGTCAACCGCGTCGGGCGCTGGCAGCTCAATGGGGCGTTGACCTACACCAGCAGCCAGGCACTCGCCCTGGGCGTCGGCGAGCGCATCGCCAGCGCCACCGGCTTGAACGTGAACGCCGCCAGCCTGAGCAACGCCGGCGAACTGCTCAGTGACGGCAACCTCGCCGTTACCCTTGGCGGGGACCTGGTCAACAGCGGCCTGATTTCGGCGCAACAGCAACTGACCGTCAATGCCAACAACCTCAGCCAGAACAATGGTCGGCTGGCCAGCGCCGGCGACACCCAACTGACGCTGCGCGGCAACCTGGACAACCTCGGTCGACTGGTCGCCAACCGCAACCTCACGGCGTCGGCACTGCGCATCGACAATCGCGGCACGCTCGGCGCGCTGGGCCAGGTCAGCCTCAGTGCGGCGAACGGCATCAACAATGCGGCAGACACCCTGCTGTTCAGTGGCGGGGCGATGGCGCTGCGTGGCAACAGCCTGAGCAACGACTACGGCGATATCTACAGCCGCGGCGACCTCAGCTTTGCGGCCCTCGATGGCGGCCAGGCGGCATCCTTCAGCAACCTGTCCGGCACCCTCGAAAGCGAAGGGAACATGGACCTCAAGGCCATGAGCCTGGAGAACGCCAAGGCCGACTTTCAGATCCGCAAAGGGTTGGGGGGCGCCACCTTGAGTTGGGTGTGTGGCCAGCACTGCGGCGGGCACGACTCGTTCAAGCGCGGCTTGATCACCATCACCAGAGTCTTCGATGAGCAAGTGCTCGCCGACTCGCCCTCCTCGCGCCTGGTCGCCGGCGGCAACCTTTCCATCCAGGCCGGGCGCGTCGAGAACCGCTACAGCCTACTGGCCGCCAACGGCAATCTCGACATCAGCGCCACCCGCCTGCTCAACCAGGGTGCCGCTTCGCGCTCCGGCACCCACATCGTGGAAATCGGTACGCCGGGCAGAATCCCCACCGCCGACTGGGACCAGATGGAGTACGTCGACGTCCCGGCCTTCAACGCCGCCGTCGCCGCCGGCCAATTCGACGAGGCCCGCTTCGAGGAACTGGTCGCACGCTCCGAGGGGCCGTTGTTCAGCCTGATGAGCGATGTCACCACCTGGAACGAGAACGGCAACACCGTCTACGCCGCCACGTTGCAGGCCGGTGGGCGTGTCAACCTGAACGTCGCCGAGACCCTCCAGAACGGCACCCTGCACGACAACACCTATGCCCAGCTGACCGGAACGCTGGGCAACGACCAGACCGGCGCGAAGGTCGGCGGCCTCAACATCACCCTCAACAAACAGAGCAGCGGCACCACTGCCCAGGCGCCCAAGGACGTACAGCGCATCGAACGGGTCGACGCCGATGGCGCGATTCAGGTCAGCTTCGTGCCCGTGGACTTCAGCGGCGTGCCCTTTGCCGCTATCGACCCGACCGCCTTGTCGAGCTTCCGCCTGCCCAGGGGCGAATACGGTCTGTTCGTTCGCAACCCGAGCCCGCAAGGCCGTTACCTGATCGAAACCAACCCGAGCTTCACCCAGCTGCCGAACTTCATGAGTTCCGACTACCTGCTGGGCAAGCTCAACTTCAACAGCGACGCTGCCTGGCGCCGCCTCGGCAACGGCCACTATGAAACCCGCCTGATCCGCGACGCCGTGCTGGCCCGGACCGGCCAGCGCTTCCTCGCCGCCGGCCTGACCAGCGATGACGAACAGTACCGCTACCTGATGGACAACGCCCTGGCCAGCAAGCGCGCCCTGAACCTCAGCGTGGGGGTCAGCCTGAGCGCCGAACAGGTCGCGGCCCTGACCCACGACATCGTCTGGATGGAAGCGCGCGTGGTGGAGGGGCAGAAGGTCCTGGCCCCGGTGCTGTACCTGGCCCAGGCCGAATCGCGCAACGTGCGTGGCGGCAGCCTGATCCAGGGCCGCGACCTCAACCTGATCGCCGGCGGCGACCTGACCACCGTCGGCACCCTGCGCGCCAGCCATGACCTTAGCGCCATCGCCGGCGGCAGCCTGTTCCAGGGCGGCCTGAGCGAAGCCAACGAACGCCTCACGCTGCTGGCGCAAGACACGATCCGCAACGCCATGGCCGGCGAGATCCGCGCCAACCAGGTCAGCCTGACCGCGCTCAAGGGCGACATCATCAACGACCGCAGCGCCATCCAGGTCAGCCAGGGCGCCGGGATGCGCACCCTGGTGGACGCGGGCGGCCGGATCAGCGCCGGCGACCAATTGCGGATGAGTGCCGGCCGCGACCTGAAACACCTCAGCCAGATCAGCAGCGCTGGCGACGCCAGCCTAACGGCCGGCCGTGACCTCAACCTGCTGGCGGTCACCGACGCCAGCGAGACCCACACCAGCGAGAACGGCGGCCACCGCTACAGCATCACCACGGAGGTGAAAAACCTCGGCTCCAGCGTCACCAGCGGCGGCAACCTCAGCCTGGAAGCCGGCCGCGACCTGAACCTCGTCGCCAGCCGCGCCACGGCCGAAGGCGACCTGAACGCCAGTGCGGCCCGCGACATCACCCTGGCGTCCGCCGGCGACGAACACAACGTCGAAACCCGCAGCAAGGACGGCAAGAAACGCCTCCACGAAGAAGACAACCACACCCGCCAGCAGGCCGCGCAATTCAGCGCGGGCGGCAGCGTGCTCAGCATCGCTGGCCGCGACACCACCCTGATCGCCAGCCACATCAGCGCCGGTGACGAGGCTTACATCTACACCGGCAACCACCTGAACCTGCTCGCCGAACAGAACAGCGACTACACGCTGTACGACCTGCAGAAAAACGGCGGCTGGGGCAGCAAGCAAACCCAGCGCGACGAAGTCACCCAACTCACCCATGTCGGCAGCGAGATCAAGAGCGGCGGTGACCTGACCCTCGTGAGTGGCGGTGATCAGCGCTACCAGGTGGCGAAGCTGGAGAGTGGCCAGGACCTGACCATGGAGAGTGGCGGCAGTATCACCTTTGAGGGGGTGAAGGATCTGCGTCAGGAGAGTCATGAGAAGAGTAAGGGCGACCTCGCTTGGAACAGTGCCAAGGGAATTGGCAGCACCGATGAAACGCTGCGACAAACAGAGATGTTTGCGCAAGGGCAGTTAGCGATTCGCGCTGCGGGCAAGGTCACGATAGATGTAAAGGAAATCAATCAGCAGACGGTGAGCCAAGCGATTGATGCAATGGTTGAGGCCGAGCCTCAACTGGCCTGGATCAAGCAAGCCGAGGCGAACGGCCAAGTGGATTGGCGTCTGGTGAAAGAGGTGCACGACAGCTGGAAATATGAAAACTCAGGATTAGGTGCCGCGCCGGCACTCATCATTGCGATTGTGGCCAGTATGGTCATTGGTCCCTTGAGCGGAGCCCTCGTCAGCAATTTCGTGGTGGGCACGATCAACGGTGGCGGCGACATTGGCGCGGGCTTCAAAGCTGCAACCAGTAGTGATGCAATCAAAGGGTATGCCACTCAATGGGCGACGGGGTACGCCTTGAACGGCCTGGACAGTTACGTTTCGGGCTGGCAAACGAACGGTGCGCTGATCCTCAATGGCAATGGAATCAATAATCCCGGCTTCTCATCGAGCCTGTTGGACTGGAACACCGTCAGTCAGAACGTATTGCGGAGCGGTGCGCATGTACTGGTTTCGGGGGGAATCAACACCGCCATCAACGGCGGGAGCCTGAAGGATAACCTGGGCACTGCGCTGGTATCGGAGGGGCTCGATTTAGCGGCTGCGTTTGGTAACAAGCAAGTGGGTGATCTGGCCGAGTACTTGAAAGTTGATCCAGGTACGGCTTCAAAAATCCTGATGCATGCACTGCTGGGTGGTGCGCTGTCGGCTGCGAAGGGTGGGGACTTCACGACGGGCGCTCTGGCAGGCGCTGCGACCGAAGGCCTGACGCAGGCCACAACTGATGCGCTGGGCAAATACCTGGATGCGCGGTTTGCCACGGATGATCAATTCAAGGTTGGTGCAGCGCAGATAATCGGTATTCTTGCTGGATCCCTTGGCGGCGGGGACCCTGCGACTGGAAGTTGGATTGCGGGGAATGCCGAGCGTTATAATAGACAGTTGCACTCAGATGAGAAGGCATTGGCTCGCAAGTTAGCTGAGGAGAGCGGCGGGAAATATAGCATCGAAGAAATAGCGGCACAGCTCCGACTATCTTCTATAAAGGGCACGAATATTACACCAGCTACCGATATGGTGGTTAAGTCTGAAGGCATCTATGACCATGATGGTAATTGGATATCCTTGGGCGATAATAATTTTGTTCAGAACCTCAATGATGCAGACAAAGAGATTATTGCCTATATAAAACAGAGCACCGATGCGTACACTTGGACTCTTGAGGCAGAGACTGGTTTTTCATCACTAACTCAGCCTGACTGGTCGAAATATGCTCAGAATGGTACTGGCAATAGGGATCGACTGACAGGCTATCCTTTGGACGAAAATGGTGGCTACAGAGTGCCCGTTGCTATCGAAGGAGTTTTTTATAGCCCCCGGTTCCTGTCTTGTGGAAATGCCGAGTGTATAGCAACAGGTGCAAATATTGATTTCGGTGATGCGAACACTCTGCGCTGGATTAAAGCCGCAGATACAAAGATGATTGAGGATCTTGGAACTGCTTTGAGTGCAGGGGCAATCGTCACTACTGGAGGGGTATCTGCAGGGATGTCGAGTGGTTCGACAATTGCATCATTTCTATCCGGGTATTTAAAAAGCGATCTTGCTAAGGTGTCAACTACCGCTATATTAAGTGATGGATTTGAGCGTTATGCCATTGCCAGAGGAATGTCAGCAGGTGATGCTTTAAAAGTGTCGAATGCATTGGGTGTTTCAGGGGCATGGAATAAACTTTTCGATAGTTCCAAAGAACTGCTTAAGGCGGATTGATATGATCAAGGCTTTGCATAAGTATAGTAATTTTCTTGGCGGGGTGCTGATTGCTGCTTCTCTGGCAAGTTGCTTCTATAGATTCGGTGGAGATTGGAAGAAGTTCTTTACTGTTTTAGTGGTGCAGTTGTGGTTTGCTCAGGCTATCTACGGATATTTAAAAGGGGGAAGAGTATCTATTGGTCCGGGCGGGCTAGAGAAGGATGCAGATCCAGTATGGCGGGCTATATTGGCAAGTGTCGCCTTACTGGTTTATCTGGTAGTCTTTTTTTTGGAATTCTA
This sequence comes from Pseudomonas sp. LS1212, assembly GCF_024741815.1. Classification (NCBI taxonomy): domain Bacteria; kingdom Pseudomonadati; phylum Pseudomonadota; class Gammaproteobacteria; order Pseudomonadales; family Pseudomonadaceae; genus Pseudomonas; species Pseudomonas sp. LS1212. The sequence goes on along the minus strand of NZ_CP102951.1, from coordinate 764,063 downwards.
AATTTTATTTGGCTTCAAGCATTATATGTCGAGGGAAATATTTTCAGATATAAGCGTTTGTTAATGGTAACTATGTATTTGGCGGAAATTGGTCAGCACTGGAGGGGGAAGATCAGCTGGGCAGATTGTATGAAAACACACTGAAGGTGGTTTGCGGCAGCAATGAGAATATCAATGACTTGATTCGCCAGTACTTGCCCAAAGGCACGGATCTGTCAATACACAGTCAGGACGTGCTGGACGCCATCGCATACGAACTCAATATTCGCCCTCGCAAACGCTTCGGCTTCAAGTGCTCGATTGAAGTGATTACAGAAGTGATGGATATGTATCATGCTGCGCCGCCTTCAACTCAATAACTGTGTTGCACTCAGCTCCTGCAACCGCCATTACTAATGTTTTGGGAGTTGCGGGTGTTTGGGATACACTAGTCGATAAGGCAGGTGAAATATTTAAGGCGGATTAAATGAATGGTTTTTTATATAAATATAGATTTTTTCTTGGGGGGGGCGTTGGCTCTTGCTTCTTTGGTGAATTGCTTTGCTCGATATGATGGGAGTTGGAAAAGGTTTTTTACTATTCTGATGGTCCAGCTATGGTTTGCTCAGGGTGTTTATAATTATTTAAGAGGTGGAAGGGTTGCTATAGCTCCTGGAGGGCTGAGTAAGGATGCAAACCCCGAATGGCGAGCAGCGCTGGCCGGTTTTGCGTTATTTTTATATGTAGTTGTGTTTTTTTTAGATATATAAAATTTGAAATTAGATAGTAATCGGGACAGATCACGGTTTTTTAATGTCGGTCAGTCGTGATCTGCCCGCTATAATTAGGAAATAGGGGACAAGGAAATAGAGGAAATAGGGGACAGACCACGATTTCTCAAGGCTTGGCTAGGTTTAAAGCGTCATGATCTGGAAAAAGGTAATTATGTATTTGGTGGAAGTAGGTCAGCACTGGAGGGGGAAGATCAGCTGGGCAGATTGTATGAAAACACACTGAAGGTGGTTTGCGGCAGCAATGAGAGTATCAATGACTTGATTCGCCAGTACTTGCCCAAAGGCACGGACCTGTCGATACACAGTCAGGAGGTGCTGGACGCCATCGCATACGAACTCAATATGCGCCCTCACAAACGCTTTGGCTTCGAGTGCCCAATTGAAGTTATTACAGAAGTGATGAGTACCCATCATGCTGCGCCGTCTTCAATTCATTAACCGTGTTGCACTCGGCTTATGCAACTGCCCAAGAATATAGGAATTGAAGTGACCTGCATGGGTCGGCAGCTTGAATTGCACCACACAAAAACAAGATGCCCTCCCCATGCAGGCCGTCCGATTTTTACACAGCGCCCACCGGCATCACCAAGCCCTGGCATGGCTAGTCCAAATAGCCGATGCCCGCACGGCACGGCTGCGGCTTATTGCGTATTGCGTACAACCTTCCAGCAATAAAATCGCGAGGCCTCGATGCGTGCTCCACTCCTGATTGCCCTGCCCCTGCTCGGCGTGCTCAGCGCCTGTTCCGAACCGCATGACCCCGTGCCGCTGGCCAGTGAGAGCAATGCACCCGCGCTGATCGGTGCCGCCGCCACGGCCCACCCGCTAACCGGTGCGATTCCCGCCAATCCGTATATGGCCGCCAACGGCAGCAGCTACATGCACGCCGATGGCTATAGCTCCGACTCGCACCCGGGCCCAGGGCCACTGGGGCGGGAAATGCAGGTGAACAGCCGCGACGGCAGCCGCAAGCCGGGCGGCATGTGTCCGATTCACACGTTCGATAGCCAAGGCCGGTTGGTGGTGCTGTGTGCCAACCTGATGCAGTTCGAGCTGCAGTTGCTCGAGCCACGCACCCTCAAGCTGCTGGCGCGCTACCCGCTGCCGCCGCGACCGTCCACCTTCCATGCGTTGATTACCCTGGACCCGGACAAGATCATGGCCGACACCTCCGGCGCCTATTTCTATGTTGATGAGCAGGATCGCGTGGTCATCGCCGATGCCGAACAGCACATCCAGCGCATCGCTCATCGCCAGGACAGCACAGGCCGCTGGGTCTTCGAAGAAGTCGACAGCTGGGACCTCAGCGACAAGGTCCCGCACGACTGCGCACGCCCTACCGCCTGGTTTCCAAAAGGCGAGTGCGACCCCATCACCGGGGTCATGCCCGATCACCAGGGCTTGATCTGGTGGATAACCCGGCGTGGCCGCATCGGCACGCTGAACCCGCACACCGGTCAGGTCCAGGGCAGCCAATTGGTCGGCGAAGAAATCCAGAATGGCCTGTCGGTCGCCGCCGACGGCGTCTATCTGGTGTCCGACCACGCCATGTACCGCTTCGCCGCCGATGCCGACGGCAAGCCGGTGCAAGGCTGGCGCGAAGCCTACGACCGGGGTACCGCGCGCAAGGTCGGGGCCATCAATCAGGGTAGCGGCACCACCCCGACCCTGCTCGGCAGCCGCTACGTGACCATCACCGACAACAGCGACGAGCGCATCAACCTGCTGGTCTATCGTCGCGAGCAGAATTTTGCCGGTGACCGTCTGATCTGCAAGATACCGGTGTTCGGCAAAGGCGCCTCGGCGACCGACAACTCAGCGATCGGCTGGGGTCGCTCGATCATTCTCGAGAACAACCACGGCTATACCAGCGCCTTCGCGCAGAAGGACTGGCAGGCGGTCAGCGGGGGCATCAGCCGTGTCGACATCCGCGAAGACGAATCGGGGTGTGACCTTGTCTGGCAGTCGGCCGAGCGTTCGCCGTCGGTGGTGCCCAAGCTGTCGGTGGCCAACGGCCTGGTCTACTTCTACACCTACGAGCCGCAGCCCGAAGGCGAGAACGCCTGGTACCTGATGGCGCTGGACTTCGAAAGCGGCAAAACCCAATTCAAGGCCCTGAGCGGCGTGGGCCAGGCCTTTGACAATAATTGGTCGCCCATCACCCTGGCGCCGGATGGCACTGCCTATGTCGGCACCTTCGGTGGCCTGGTCGCGCTCTGGGACAAAGGCGCAAACGCTGCGAGCGAACAGCCACGCCTGACTGAAAAGTAGCCCCGGGTAAAAGTAAAAAGCCGCGCTGCCCTCACGGGCGGCGCGGCTCGCCATACCGGCGAAAAACTTCAATCAACTGCCATAGACTTTCTGCGCAGGGACCGCCCGAGCCATCAGCTGCTCCACAGCCGCACCGACCTCGCCCACCGCCCAGCGCCCCTGGTTGTCCAGCTCCGGCCCTCGACGCCAGCCATCGGCAATCGACAACTTGCCACCTTCGACCTCGAACATCTGCCCATTGACCGCCTGGGAAGCCTCCGAGCCCAGCCAGACCACCAGCGGCGCGACGTTTTCCGGGGCGAAGTAGTCGAAACCCTCCTCCGGCTTTTTCATCGCATCGGCGAAAACCTGCTCGGTCATCCCGGTGCGTGCGGCCGGGGCCAGGGCGTTGACGGTAATCCCGTAGCGGCCCAGTTCAGCGGCCTGCACCAACGTCAGGGCCGCAATACCACCCTTGGCGGCGGCATAGTTGGACTGGCCGATGGAACCCTGCAAGCCGGCCCCGGAGCTGGTGTTGATGATGCGCGCACTCAGCTTGGCACCGCCCTTGGCCTGCTCGCGCCAGTAGCGCGCGGCATGGCTGGCGATGCAGAAATGGCCCTTGAGGTGCACGGCCATGACCGAATCCCAATCGGCTTCGGTGAGGCTGGCGAACATGCGGTCGCGGCAGATGCCGGCGTTGTTGACCACCACATTCAGGTCACCGAAGGTCTCGATGGCCTGGCGCACGATCAGCGCGGCATCGTCGTAGCGGGTGATGTCGTTGCTGTTGGCAACCGCCACACCGCCCTGTCCCTGGATTTCAGCGACCACGGCCAGCGCCGCTTCACTGTTGATATCGTTGACCACGATCTTGGCGCCTTCGGCCGCGAAGGCCAGCGCGTAGGCGCGACCCAAACCGCCACCGGCGCCGGTGATGATCACTACGCGGTTCTCGCAGATCTGCATTGTCGTTCTCCAGTTACTTGTTTTTCTGGCTTGCGCACTCGCCTCGGAGCGAAGCTCACAAGCGCTCGATAATGGTCACGTTGGCCTGCCCGCCGCCTTCGCACATGGTCTGCATGCCATAGCGACCACCGCTACGCTCCAGTTCATGCAGCAGGCTGCACATCAGTCGGGTACCTGTGGCCCCGAGCGGATGGCCGAGAGCAATCGCACCGCCATTGACGTTGGTTTGCTCGTGCGGGTAGCCGGTCTCCTTGAGCCAGGCCATGGCTACCGAGGCGAAGGCTTCGTTGATCTCTACGCGGTCGATATCGTCGAGTTTCATGCCGGCACGCTTGAGCGCGTAGGCCGTGGCCGGGATCGGCGCGGTAAGCATCCAGATCGGGTCTTCGGCGCGCACGCTCAGGTGATGGATGCGCGCCCGTGGCGTCAGCCCGTAGCGTTTGAGCGCTGCTTCGGACACGATCAGCATGGCGCTGGCAGCGTCGCAGGTCTGGCTGGAAACAGCTGCGGTAACCCGGTCACAACCGAACAGGAACTCGAGCTCGGCCATCTTCGCCAGGCTGGTCTGACGCGGCGTTTCGTCATGCTCGACACCGGCCAGCGGCACGATCTCGCGTGCGAAGCGGCCTTGCTCGATGGCGCGCAGGGCACGCTGATGGGACTCCAGTGAGTAGACCTCCAGATCGGCGCGCGACAGGCCCCACTTTTCGGCAATCATCTGCGCCGAGCGGAACTGGGTGGGCGGCTGCGCGCCATAACGCTGGACCCAACCCTGGGAACCGGTGAACGGGTCGCTGAAGCCCAAGGGTTCGGCGGCGGTCATGGCCGAGGAAATCGGGATCTGCGTCATGGTCTGCACGCCACCGGCGATTACCACATCCTGAGTGCCGCTCATCACCGCCTGCGCGGCAAAGTGCACCGCCTGCTGGGACGAACCGCACTGGCGGTCGATGGTGGTGCCGGGCACCGACTGCGACAGGCCGGCGGCCAGCCAACTGGTGCGGGCGATGTCACCGGCCAGTGGACCGATGGTGTCGACGCAGCCGAAGATCACGTCGTCGTAGTCTTCATCTGAAATGCCATTGCGCTCGACCAGAGCACGCAGGACGTGCGCCCCCAGGTCGGCGGCGTGAATCTGGCTCAGGCCGCCCTTGCGCCGCCCGGTGGGCGTGCGCAGGGCGTCGACAATGTAAGCTTCAGGCATGGTCTACCTCGGGAAAGTAATTGAGTCAGAAAGTCGAACCGGCGCCGAGGGCCGGGTTGCCTTCGAACAGCGCGGCGCGGATGCGCGCCTTGTGCCGGCCGCGATCACCCCAGGCCTTGTCCAGGGCCCAAGCGCGCTTCATGAACAGGTGCAGATCGACTTCCCAGGTGTATCCCATGGCACCGTGGGCCTGGATGGCATTCTTGGCCGCCAGCAGCGCTGCTTCCGCGCTGGCCAGCTTGGCGTGGGAAACCTGCACCGCCTGCTCTGCCAGATTCCCGGCCACCGCATAAGCTGCGCGGTACAGTGGCCCCTTGGCGAATTCGATCTGCACCGCGACATTGGCCATCAGGTGTTTGACCGCCTGGAACGATCCGACGGGCTTGCCGAACTGCTTGCGCTCGAAGGTGTAATCCACCGCCAGGTCTACCATGCGTTTGGCCAGGCCCAGCAGCTGCGCGGCACTGCCCAGAGCGCCACGGTTGAAGGCACCGGCCCACAAGCGGCGGCCGTGCTCGCCGGTTGCCACGCAGGTGGCGGCGCTTGGCGTCCACTGCACTTGGAACAGCTGACGGCTAGGGTCTACCGACAAGTTGCGGGTCAGCTGTACGGCGCTGCGCTCCACCGCATGCACCTCGTCACCGTGGGCCAATAACAGCAAATCGGCGACATGGGCATCGCTGACCAGCGGGTTACCCGGCTCGGCAACCGCCAACCGCGCACGGCCTTCGGCAACTCGCGCCAGCCATTGTTGCTTGAGCGCAGCGTGCTGTTCTTCGAGCCCTGCGAGCATCGGCACACCGATCAGCATGGTCTCGACCAGCGGCTCGGGCAGGCCGGCATAGCCGCACTCCTGGGCGAGCAGGATAAAGTCCAGCTCATTCATGCCCATGCCGCCGTCGCCTTCAGGGACGGTCATCGCGCTCAGGCCCAGCTCCACCAGCTGGCCCCACAACGCGTCACTACGGCCTGTGTCGCTGAGCCACATTTCGCGAATGCGCTCGGGAGTGACTTCGTTGATCAGAAAGCTGCGCACGTTATCCTGGAACAGCAATTGGTCGCGGCTGAAACTAAAGTCCATGGTCTGTTCCTCAGGCCCGTGGCATGCCGAGCATGCGTTCGGCGATGATGTTGCGCTGGATCTCGTTGGTGCCGGCGTAGATCGGCCCGGCCTGGGCAAACAGGAAACCGTCCAGCCAGTGGCCGACGTCGCCGGCCGCCGGTGCTTCGGGCAGCAGCTCGCCGCGCAGGCCGAGAATGCTCAGCGCGGTGTCGTGCATGCGCTGGTCAAGTTCCGACCAGAAGATCTTGTTGGTCGAGGACTCCGGCCCAATCTTCCCGCCCTGCACCAGTTGCGAGGCGGTCATGTAGGTGGCCAGTGTGTAGGCTTCGGCATCCAGCCAGGCGCGCATCACCGCCTCGCCAATGACCGGGTCGCGGTCAGCCTGCTCGCGGTTGTCCTGATACAGCTGCACCAGGCGCCGTGCGGTTTCCTGGAAGCGCGCCGGCGAACGCAGCAGCAAGCCGCGCTCGAATCCAGCGGTGGACATCGCCACATGCCAACCCATGCCTTCGCCACCCAGGGCGTTTTCCACCGGCACTTTCACATCGTCGAAGAAAATCTCGGCAAAGCCCGGCAGGCCGTTGAGCTGCGGGATCGGCCGCACCGTGATACCGGGGGTATCGAGCGGCACCAGGATGAAGGTCAGGCCATGATGGCGCTGGGAGTTGGGGTCGGTGCGAAAGATCCCGAACACCCAGTCTGCCCACACGGCACGAGTCGACCAGGTCTTCTGGCCGTTGATCACATAGTGATCACCTACCCTTTCGGCCTTGGAGCGGATAGCCGCCATATCGGAACCGGCGCCCGGCTCGGACCAGCCCTGGGCCCAGATGTCGGCACCCGTTGCCATACGCGGCAGAAAGCGGGCTTTCTGCGCTTCGGTGCCGTATTCCATCAGGGTGGGGCCGAGCAGGAAGATGCCGTTCTGGTTGACCCGCGCCGGGGCGCCGGCGCGATAGTATTCTTCCTCGAAGATCAGCCACTCGATCAGGTCGCAACCACGCCCACCGAGTTCGGTGGGCCAGGTCACCATGCCCCAACGTCCTTCGTTGAGCTTGGCCTCCCAGGCGCGATGTTCGGCAAAGCCTTGTTCAGTGTCGAATGATTGCAGCGGTTGCGCCGGTACATTGGCCGCAAGCCAGGCCCGCGCTTCGGCGCGCAAGGCCTGCTGGGCCGGGGTATAAGTCAGGTCCATGGGGGTGCCTTCAGCCGTTGAAGTTGGCATCGCGTTTCTCGACGAACGAGTCGCGTGCTTCCTGAGAGTCCAGCGAGCGGTAGGCTTCGAGGGTGAAGCCCTGCTCCCAGCGGTATTTGTCTTCCAGATTGCCGTCTTCGATGCCGGTCAGTGCTTCCTTGGCCAGGCTGATCATGGCCGGGCTCTTGGCAGCGATCTTTTGGGCGATCTGCAGGGCGGCGTCACGCAGTTCTTCGCGCTTGACCACACGCTCGACCGCGCCCAGGCGATAGGCTTCGGCGGCGTCGATCATCTCGCCGGTGAAGTACATGTGGCGGACCTTCTGTACCGGGAACAAGCGCTGCAGGTGAGCACCGCCGCCCATGGCGCCGCGGTCCACTTCCGGCACACCGAAGCTTGCGCATTCGGAGGCAACGACAATGTCAGCGGCGCCGCAGATACCAATGCCGCCACCCAGGACGAAACCGTGCACGGCAACGATCACCGGCTTCGGATTGCGGTGAATGGCCTTGAAGCTGTCGTAGTTACCCTTGTTCACCGCGACGATCAGGTTGCCGTCGGCGGCCAGTTCCTTGATATCGACCCCGGCACAGAAGCCACGCCCTTCGGCGCGGATAACGATGACCCGGACGTTGGCATCGCGGCCGAGTTCTTCGATGCTGCTGGCGATATCGGCCCAACCCTGGCAGTTGAATGCGTTGACCGGCGGGCGATTGAACACCAGCTCCGCGACGCCGTTATCGATACTGACGCTAAATGGTTTCATGTCTTTCCCCTTCACGACATACGACGGCACAACTCGCCCAGGCGCGCTTCGGCGTCGCGGACGATCTGTTCAATCAATTCGGCGCAGCTGGGCAAGCTGTCGATGCTCGCGGCGATCTGCCCTGCAGGCAGTACGCCCTCTGCAGGAAGCCCATCGACCATGGCCTTCTGAATCACCATTGGCGCGTTGGCGGCCATGATGCTTTGCGCGGCCGTCAGCTCGCCGCTGCTGCGCATTTTCAGCGCGCTGGCGATCAGCTGCGCGAGGCTCATGCCGCTGTGGCGGCGGTAGGCCAGGCCACTTCTGAACGCCAGCAGCAGGCGCTTGAGGCCACCGCTGGCTTCCAGTTGGTTCAATAATTCGTTGCGGATCATCCGTTGCGGCATGCCGTCGATGGCTCGGCTGATGATGATCGCGGCCGGGTCCTTGACCGCCAGGTACCGCGCCAGGGTGGCCGACGGCACCGGGCTGTCGGCGCACATCAAAAACCGCGTGCCCATGGCAATGCCTTCGGCGCCAAAGGCCAGGGCCGAGACCAGGCCATTGCCGTCCTTGAAGCCGCCGGCTGCGACCACCGGCACCGACACCGACTTGACCACTTGATCGAGCAGCAGCGACGTCGGCACCGAGCCTGTATGGCCACCGCCTTCGCCACCTTGCACGGTGACGGCATCGGCGCCCATTTCCACTGCCTTCTGTGCGTGTTTCAGTGCTCCGACGGTGGGAATGCAGACCACCCCGGCATCCTTGAGGCGAGCGATCATCTGCTTGCCGGGCGAACGGCTGTAACTGACCGCCCTGACTCTATGACGCAAGACAAGTTCGACGATGTCGCCGGCATTGGCCTGGTACATATGGAAATTCACGCCGAAGGGTTGTTCGGTCAGGCGTCTGGTTTCCAGGATTGCTGCTTCCATCCGATGGGGCTCGATAGTTGCCCCGGCAAGGAAGCCGAAGCCTCCGGCATTTCCCGTGGCCGCCACCAGTTTCGGATCGGCAACCCAGCCCATCGCAGTCTGGATGATCGGATAGCGGCAGCCCAGCAGTTCGGTCAGTCGCGTGTTGAGAGAGACAGTCATGCTCATGCCTCACCCTGCTTGCGTTGCGAACTGGCCATGGCCTTGGCGTCGTAGCCGCCCAGCCGGTCGCCGGAGACCAGCTCATTGTGGGCATGGGCGAAGTGATGCAGGCCGAACACCATGTCCATGGTCGCGCGCTTGCCCATCAAGTCTTCGGCGTTGTTGACCGCTTGCTTGCTCAATTGCAGGCCAAGGCGCGGCATCTGCGCAATGCGCCCGGCGATCGCCAGGGTTTCCTGCTCCAGCGTATCGCGGGGCACGACGCGGTTGAGCATGCCCATCTGGTAGGCCCGTGGCGCCGGCATGCGCTCACCGAGGAAGAGGAATTCCTTGGCGATGCGCGGGTTCAGTTCATGCACGTGAGCGAAATATTCGACGCCGGGGATACCCATGCGCACCACCGGGTCGGCGAAGTAGGCGTCCTCGCTGGCAATGATCAAGTCGCAGACCCAGGCCAGCATCAAGCCACCGGCGATGCAGGCGCCCTGGACCATGGCGATGGTCGGCTTGGGCATTTCCCGCCAGCGCCGGCACATGCCCAGGTAGACCTCCTGCTCGCGGGCATAGAGAAACTCGCCGCCGGGCTTGCCGACATGGTCGTACCACAGGCTTGCGCGGTCGAACGACTGGTTCACATCGCGGCCCGGCGTGCCGATGTCATGTCCGGCAGAGAAATGCCTGCCGGCGCCGCGCAGGACGATGACCTTTACCTCGTCGTCATCGCAGGCCCGGCGAAAGGCCGCGTCCAGTGCGTAGGTCATCCGCGAGTTCTGCGCGTTGTGGTAGCCGGGGCGGTTCATGGTGACGAGGGCAACCTCGCCACGCACTTCGTACAGCACCACCTCGGCCTCATCGTTATTGTTCTGCTCACTCATCGGTTGTTTCTCCGGCAAGGCGGGACTGCCCAGGCGACCGTCAACGCGCGTTGCGCTGGCCCGGTGGGTTGTCTTTGAGCTGGCTGGCACGCAGGTTGTGCGGGTCCAGGCGCTGGATCAGTTGCAATTGCTCTGCGCTCGGCGCTGGCGTGGTCGGGCAGTCCTGCGCTACATGCAGGGCGAAACCGGTGTTGTCCTGCACCTGGGCCACGGTCACGCCCGGGTGCAGCGAGCGAATCCGCATCTGCCGGTCCGGCCCCTGGAAATCCAGTACGCACAGGTCGGTGACGATCAGGCGGATATCGATCTCGTCCAGCGACCAGCCACGTGCCAGGCGCGCCGGGTTGTAGCCGACCGAGGCGACCATATCGACCTCACCGTCGACGAAGACTCGACGGTTATGGCCGGGCACGAAAAAGGAGTTGGCGTGGCTGATCGAGTTGCCAGGAAAACCTCGCACCCCGAGCATTTGCGCCTTGGGCTTGGCGTAGTCGCCGATGCAGGAGATGTTGGCCTGGCCGAAGCGGTCAATCTGGGTCGGGCCGACCAGGGCATGACGCTTGCCGCCCCAGACGTTGTCGAAGATCCGTGAGAAGCCCATCCAGCTGTCACGCTTGGGCTGATAGCCATTGCGCGCGCCAAGGGGCACCGGTTCGGCGACCATGTAGGCTTCGGAGTCGGTCATCAGCAATCGCGGGTTGCTGCTGAGCATGCTCAGCGAAGCGGCCAGGCGCGGGATCACCCCGATGCCGGTGGCCAGCACCTCACCATCGTCGCGCCAGGCCTCGGAGGCAGCGCAGATCATCAGTTCGGCGAGGCTGTAAGTCGTTGCAGGCGTCGTCATATCAAAACTCGCTTAGAAAACCGGCAGGGGAAGCTGGCGGATGGCAACCAGGCCGCCGACCTTTTCCAGGTACTGTTCATGCGTGCAGTCGACATATTGCAGGGCGTAGGCCTGCCAACCTTCCGGCGCCTGGGACGAGGCGTTGTAGGCCTTGAAGTGCGGCACATCGAAGCCATACAGCGGCGCACAGGAAGACGGATGCGCACCGCCCGGCACGTGGGCCACGGCAGTGGTCAGGTTGCGCTCCCAGTACACCTGGCGGGCACGTTCGGGGGCGCTGTGGAAATAGTCGCTGTCGACCAGTTCGTCGCAGGTCACATAGCTGCGCTCGGCGGCCCTTACGAACAGGTCATCCATGTAATGGTCGGGCCCGGTGATCTGGCAGACCCCGCGCACATCGGCACGGTCGACGTGGATCAAGGCGGCGTCGAGCTTGAGCGCCGGCATGGCCACCCAGTCCTTGCCGTCGGCGTAGGGCGAGGCGATCAGCTTGATCTGCGGGTTGTGGCGCAATACATCGGTGCCAAGGCCCACGGCGGTCGGAATGAACGGCACGCCCATGGCGGCGGCGCGCAGGCCGAGCAGGAGCATGCCTTCGTCGATTTCCATCACTTCGATCGCCGCTTCCTGCCTGGCCTTGCGGAAATACGGCTCCAGCGGGATGAAGTCCAGGGAAACAAAGGCGAACACCAGTTTCTTCACCTTGCCGGCAGCGCAGAGCATGCCGACGTCTGCACCGCCGTAGGCGACGACTGTGAGGTCCTTCAGATCCGAACGCAGAATCTCGCGGATCAGGGCCATGGGCTTGCGCCGCGGGCCCCAGCCACCGATGCCGATGGTCATGCCATCGCGCAATTGGCCGACCATCTCGGCCGTGGTCATTCGCTTGTCCATACTCATCATCCTCATTGGCGACCGACACTGAAGTCGTGGCCCCAATGGCTGACCACGGTGCTTTCGAAGGGGGTGTGCTGGTTCCAGTCGACCACCAGGCCGTCGCAGCCGTATTCCAGGTCAAACCCGGAAGGGGTCTTCATGTAGAACGAAACCATCTGATCGTTGGTGTGCTGGCCAAGGGTGGCCGACAGCTTGACGCCGTTGGCGTGCATGCGATCCAGCGCACGGCCGACCTCGTCCAATGCGTTGACCTCGACCATCATGTGCACGCAGCCGTGCGGCATCGGGCACTCGAAGATCGCCAGCGAATGGTGCCGGCCGTTATTGCAGTGCAGAAAATGGATGCGCTTTTCCGGCTCTGCCGGGTCCGGCGTGAAACGAACTTTCATCAGGTCCGAGAGGCCGAAGCCCAGCACCTGCTCGTAGAAATCTCGGCAACGCTCGAAGCTTGGTGCCGGCAATACCACATGGCCCATGCCCAGCTCGTTGGTGACGAAGCCCTTGACCCCGACAGGAGATACGAAGCGACTGAAGTCCTGCTGCGGGCCCCAGAACAGCTCGTGGCGATTGCCGTCCGGGTCGCTGAAATGGGCCAGCTCCTGGACCTTACGAATTCCGGCTTGCGCCGCCGTACCGCGCTCGACCCGCACATCGGCCTGTTGCAGGTCCGCGATGGCCTGTTCGAAAGCAGCCTTGCCGGCCACTTCCCAACCGCAGGAACCGAAGCCGTCGCGGTCACTTTTCTCTACCAGAATGCGGTAGGCACGGTCGTCCATTTTCAGGAACAGCCGCTCTTGCTCGTCGGCTCCGGCAATGACCATCATGCCCAGCACCTGGCTTGCGTAATGGCGCCACTGCGCCAGGTCGCTGGATAACAGGGTGACGTAACCCAGACCACGGATATCCATGGATGCACTCCTCGCTTTGAACAGGCCGAGCCGCCCCGTGGCAAATGCCGGGGAGGCCTTATGGAGAGGGATTTAAGCGGGTTTGGGCAGGGCCAACATCGTCCAATGGGACTAGCGGGAATGGGTGGTTGGGGGAATGTAAAAACGGGCCATCACAGGCCCGTTTCGAATTGCAGATAACCCCTGTAGCCGCTGCCGAAGGCTGCGCTCGCGTGCGAAGCAGGCGCAAGATCTTGAGATCGCTGAGGAGCCCCTGCGGGACTCCAGCGCAGCCTTCGGCAGCGGCTACAGGGTTTACGGTGCCCGCTGGATCAGCCTTGCTTCTTGCGGAGGTAACAAATCACCTTCTCGCGAATTTTCTTCAGCGTCTCCAACTGCGCCCACTGCGGCACGGCAACCATGCATACCCTGACCAGCTATTTGAAAAACTCAACAATAACAGCAACAACGAACAGCCATGCAAGACCGAAAAACATGAGCCCTACCGACCACTTCATGCGCAGCTTTATTGAGACCGGCAAACGAGCGAGCTCCTCTGGATCTAGCGACCCATTACGAATATGTTTGTTAGGCCAAAGTACCCCCCCGGAAATCATAGCAGTCAACATGCAGCGCGCAAAAAATGAACCACCCTCCCACATACCTCCGCAGGAGGTTATGACATAGCTATTCTTAAAATTATTAAGTATCACATCCAAATCACGACATGCAATATAGCAATTAACACCAACCCCTATAAAACTAACAAATAAAGGTCCAAAAACCAAGGACAACTTCAAAACCACCAACAACATTGAATTATCCATACCCCCCCCTTAAAAATCACCTCCACACCTTATAAACCAACCTGCATTATCCATTTAAAAATACTTTACTCCGCCTACACCCACCCCTACTCCCGCTATTTAACCTGCCACTTAGTAAACTCCTCTAATTCATCATTAAAAGAATCCAATACTTTTGATGTGAGCCAGCCAGCCGAGGCACCACCAGCGAGCAGCAGTGCAATCGTACACACCGGAGCTGCTGGCCCGCATACCGTTAAAACTGCAGCATTCGCCGCGATCGTCCCTGCTATCCCTCCGCCGATTACAGCTCCCTGCTTTATAGCTTCTTTTGCCTTGTTCTCAGCATTAGCGATGTCGTATACGGCATACGTGATAGTGACTACTATTAGCACCTTACCTGTTACCCTTAACGTTTTATTGAGCGTATTATATTTAGTGTTCGGCCTGGCTGAAGACTCAACAATTTCATAGTGAATTGAATTTTTCTGCTCAGCACCAAGCTCAACAAATCTTCTACCAAATTTCTTGATAGCTTTCTCATCCAGCAATTGCTCTAGCGCAGGAGAGACAACCTTTTTTCGCTCCGTGATGGCTACTCCACTCCTTGATGTCTTCGCTCTCACCTCAGCCATAATCTTGTTTCGCATTTCGTAGCAGTGCTCCGCCGCCTCTTTCACCGAAACATTGCCAGACTTCACTTGAGCCAGAACTTCAGCCTTAACCCTCTTGACGTTGCGATTGTAGTTGTCTCGCTGCTTTGCATCATTTATAAAATCCGAAGAAAACTTCAGCGCCGCCCCTCAAAACTTTCAAGCGCCTTCTCCAAAGTATCATCTTCAATGGGATGATTTTTTTCAGCCAAGTAGTGCCGATAGAAAGAATCCAAAATATTTACTCCGCAAGTTCCCTTAGCAACTCCTCTGCACCACTGAGTGCACTCCCCTGCCAAGGTATGGACCTTCATTGAATCGTTGGGCGACCAGTGTGCAAAGGAGGAGCTAGGGGTGCAGCCCCCTGCTGCATCTTTGGGAAATGGACTACACGAAGTTCAGACGCGAAACCGGCCAGACTTCACGAATGACTCATAATCGTTCGGGACCATGGGCGAGACCAATGTGGCAAAGCCCCATCTGACGGATGTAAACGGATATCTGAGAGAAACGTAAAACGGGCCATGAAGGCCCGTTTGCGTGGCATGGCGAGTGCTTCGCACTCGATCGCGGGCAAGCCCGCTCCCACAGAGGTTTATGCCAAACGCAATACCTGTGGGAGTTGGCTTGCCAGCGATAAGGCCCAAAGGGCCTTCAATCATTATTTCTGCTGATTACGGAAGTAAGGAATCACCTTCTCGCCAATATTCTTCAGGGTCTCCAACTGCGCCCACTGCGGCACGGTGCCCATCTGGCAGATGAACAGGATCTCATCGGCCCCGGCATCCACAAGACGCTGCACATAACCGATGCAATCCTCGACCGTGCCGTAGGCATGGTTGGGGTTCATCATGGCCATGGTCGGGTCGGAGAAGTCGACGCTGACTTCTTCGGAGGCGAAGCGTGACTTGATCACGCTCTGGCCGTTGCCATCGACGAAGGTGTCGTCTTTCCACTTCTCCGGGTCCGGACGCTCGCCACCGCCGTACCAGTAGCCCAGCGACTCCATGAAGTAGCGCTGGCCACGGATACCGATGCGCCGCGCTTCTGCGTTGTCATCGAGCACGATCGCCGGGCACAGGGCCGCGATGTGGCGGTTGGGACGGAAGCCCACCTGCTTCTTCTCGTCACGGTTATCCCAGGCCTCGTGGTACACCTCGACCTTTTTGGCGATTTCTTCCGGGCCACCGAAGCCCAGCACCAGGGCGCCCATGCCGCGACCGCCGGCGTTTTTCAGCGATTCGGTGTTGGTGCACGCCAGGTACATCGGCGGGTGCGGGTCCTGGTAAGGCTTTGGATGGATCGGGCGCTTGGGGATCTGCACAAAATCGCCGTGGTGCTCGATCTCGTCCTGCACGAACATTTTCGGGATCAGGTACATCATTTCGTCGATCTGCGGCTGCAGGGTCGCCAGGTCATAGCCGAAGGTGCCGGCTTCCTGTTGAGTTCCGCCCTTGCCGACGCCGAAGTGCACACGGCCCTTGGACAGCAGGTCGAGGGTGGCGATGCGCTCAGCCACCTTCACCGGATGGTTCATTGCCGGTGGCAGGCAGACCACGCCGTGGCCGATGCCGATGCGCTCGGTCTTGCCGGCGACGAAGGCCAGCATGGTTTCCGGCGCGGACATGTGCGAGTAATTGCTCAGCGCGGTGTGCTCCACGCACCAGAAGGTGTCGAAGCCAAGCTTGTCGGCAAGCACGGCCTGCTCGACGGTGTCATCGAAAATCCGGCGGTCGCCTTCGCGACTGGAGTCCACCGTCTGGGCTTCGTAAATCAATGAGAATTTCATGGTTGATCCTTGTTCTGTATTGAATGCGCAGTCGGCGCCTGAGACCTACGCCTTGCCACCATGCTCGGGGATCGCCGGGGCGCTCGAATCACGCAAACGGACTAGCTGGTTTTGGTAGCAACGCCGCACATTGGCGGCGCCGCCCTGGGTTCAGAGGAAAAAGTCGCTGCTGTCCTGACCCATGCTCACACCACCCAGATTCCAGGCGTACTTGGCCGGGTTGTTGGCGACATGCGCGCGGCCGGTATGAATGTCGCGGAAGGCGCGGTTGATTGCGTGGCTACGGAAAATCGTCGAGGCGCCGCTGTTGAACATCAGGTCGGCGACCGCCTTGGCGCACTTGTCGACGACCAGCGACGAGTCGTAACGCATCTTCACCCGCTCCGGCATGCTCAACGGCTCGCCGCTTTGTGCGCGTTGCAGCATCAGGGCGAAATTGCGGTGCAATACGGTCTTGCACTCATCGACGCAGACCATGGCGTTGGCCAGCACGGTCTGCGCGGCCGGGTCCTGAAGCATCTTGCGGCCATCGTTGACGCCGACGCGGGCGCGGTTGTGCTCCACGAACTGATCGACCGCGCCTTGCAGGGCACCGATGGCCGAAGACGACACCGCCCGCACGAATATCTGACCAAATGGCAGGCGGAACAGCGGCGCGGTGTTCACCGCGTTGCCCGGACTGTTCTGCATGAAGCCGTCCAGGGAGCGGTGCGTGCGGTATTCGGGCACAAAAGCGTTTTCTACCAGGATGTCGTGGGAGCCGGTGGCCTCCAGGCCCATCACGTTCCAGTTATCGAGAATCTGGTAATCGCTGCGCGGCACCAGGAAAGTCCGATAATCCGGTGCACCGCCCGCCTCTTCTGGCGGCACCATTGCACCAAGGAACACCCAGTCGCAATGCTTGCTGCCGGAGGAGAAACCCCAACGCCCGCTCAGCTTGAAGCCCCCTTCGACCCGCTCGACCTTGCCCACCGGCATATAGGAGGAAGAAATCAGCACGCTTGAATCGTCACCCCAGACATCCTGGGCGGCGCGATCATCGAACAGCGCGAGCTGCCAGTTGTGGATGGCCACCACCCCGAGCACCCATGCCGAGGACATGCAGCCTTCGGCCAGGGTCATCTGGACGTCGAAGAAATCCTTGGGCTCCAGTTCATAGCCCTCCCAGCGCGACGGCTGGAGGATGCGGAAGAAACCGGCTTCCTGGAAATCGCGAATTGTCTCTGGCGATAGCTGACCAAGCTGGGCGGCATGCGGGGCGCGTTCACGCAAGATCGGCACCAGCTCGCGGGCACGTTGGCTCAGACGCTGGCGAATCAGGTCCTGGTTGAGCATATTGTTGTTCTCCTCTGTTCACCCCGTCCGCCGGGGCGCGCGTGCAGCGGGGGCGGCGCTCGCCTCCACCTCGGCATTCAAGCAACGCACGCACGCGCGAACATCCCTCAAACGGACCATGCGTGCCCTTGTGAGGGGCGACTAGTCCCCTCGGACGATGTTGCCGCTGGACGTCATTGCAAGAATTCATCCCACTCCATGCACAACGAGAGGGCCGTGCGATGAATGACGTCAATCTGAAAGCCGACATGCTCCAGGCCATGCGCCGCCTGGCCAAGTCAGTCACCATAATCAGCACCAGCAACGGCACCGAGCGTTTCGCCATGGCGGCCACGGCGGTCGACTCGCTGAGCACCGAGCCGCCATCGCTGCTGATCTGCGTGAACAAGACCGCTTCGCCGCATGCCGCCCTCGAGGCCGGTGCAGACTTCTGCGTGAACATCCTTGGGCTCGAGCAACAGGACCTGGCGCACCTGTGCAGCGGCGCAATCAAGGGCGAGGCACGCTTCGGCCGCGGCAACTGGCTGACCAGTGCCCAAGGCATTCCGTATCTGGGCGACGCCCAGTCGGCGATCCTCTGCCGCCAGGACGGCCAGTTCAGCTACGGCACCCACACTGTCTTCATCGGTCGCATCCTGCAGATTCACACCAGCGCCACCATTACCCCACTGGTCTATCTCGACGGCAGTTACACCACGACCGCTGCACCCGCCCCCTCTCTCGCAGCAGCCGGCTAAGGCCAGCCTTATGGCGGACCACGCCGACTTTCAAACCGCACGATCAGGAGAACAACAATGCAACGTGTAGAAGGTAAAGTTTGCATCGTCACCGGCGCCGCCAGCGGCATCGGCCGTGAAGACGCCCTGCTGCTGGCCCGCGAAGGCGCCAAGGTAGTGCTCACCGACCTCAACGAAGAAGCCGGTCGCCAGGTGGCCGCCGAGATCGGTAGTAATGCCCTGTTCATCCGCCATGACATTGCCAGCGAAAGCGATTGGCAACAGGTGATCAAGACCACCGTGCAACACTTCGGTCGCCTGGATGTGCTGGTCAACAACGCCGCCATACTCGCGATGGCCAGCATCGAGGACACCACCCTGGAGCTGTGGCAGAAGGTGCAGAAGATCAATGGCGACGGTTACTTTCTCGGTTGCAAGTACGCCATCGAAGCCATGAAGGAAACCGGTGGCGGCTCGATCATCAACATGTCTTCGGTCGCGGCGCTGGGCGCGATGCCGATGTTCTGCGCCTACTCCGCCTCCAAGGGCGCGGTGGCGGCAATGACTCGCTCCATTGCACTGCACTGCAAACAGCAGGGTTATCGCATCCGCTGCAACAGCGTGCACCCGGACGGCGTCAACACGCCGATGACCCAGGCCCTGGCCGGTGGCCAGCCGATCTCCCAGGAACTGCTGGATCAGGACCCCATGAACCGCATGTGCGCGCCCCGGGACATCGCCAACGTTGTACTGTTCCTCGCAGCCGATGAGTCGCGCTTCGTCAACGGCGCCGAGATTCGTGTCGACAACGCGCAACTGATCAGCGGGATCTGAGGTAGAGGTGACTATGGGCACGCAACAGCTGAACCTGAACCCGGCTGAGCAATCGGCGAGCGGGAGTTACCGCCTGCAAGTCAGCGAGGTGATCATTGAGACCGCCGATGCCCGCTCGCTGGTGCTCGAAGTACCGGAACAGCTGCACGAGCGTTTTCGCTACAAGCCGGGACAGTTCTTGAGCTTTCGCGTGCCCTGCGCCGGCAAGCTGTTGACCCGCTGTTACTCCATGGCCAGCTCGCCGGTGTGCGATGCCAGGCCCAAGGTGACGATCAAACGGGTCGACGGCGGCCGGGTCTCGAACTGGATGAACCAGCAGGTGCAGGTCGGTGACTGGCTGGAAGTGCTGCCACCGGCCGGGCACTTCTATCTGGACGAGCGTCAAACGGACAGCGAAAAACCGCTGGTTCTCTTTGGTGGCGGTTCAGGCATCACACCGGTTTTCTCCATTCTCAAGTCGTCGCTGCAGACCAGTGCGCGACCGATCAAGCTTATCTACGCCAACCGCGACGAAGCCTCGGTGATTTTCCGCGACCAATTGCGCCAGCTCGCCAGGGACAACCCTGAGCAACTGGAAGTGGTGCACGTACTCGATTCCGTGCAGGGGTTTCTGACTGACGCGCAGGTGCGCCAACTGGTTCGCGGACACAGTGCCGGCGACTATTTCATTTGCGGTCCCGGCCCGTTCATGGACACCGTGGAGCGCACGCTGCTTGGCCTGGGCGAGGCCGCCGAGCGTATCCATGTCGAGCGCTTCGTTTCTCCGCCTGATCCTGATGAAGTGCAGGCGCAAGAAGCCCTGGCGCGCGCTGCAGCGGCCAACTCGGCGTGCGAGGCCTTGATCGTCGAGCTCGATGGTCATCGCCACGAGATTGCCTGTCGCCCTGGCGATACTCTCCTGCAGAGCTGCAAGGCCGCAGGCCTGGACGTCCCTTCGTCCTGCGAAGAAGGCTTTTGTGGTGCGTGCATGTGCACCATCCGGGAAGGCGAAACCCAATTGGCACGCAATGACGTGCTTAGTGCCAAGGAGCTGGCCGAGGGATGGACCCTGGCCTGCCAGAGCCGCCCGACCGGTGCCCGGGTATGGCTGAAGTTCCCGGACTAAAGCCGTTTAGCCAATAGTCTCAACGGACGATCACTCAAGGTTGACCCGGAGTTAGACTCGGCAACAGGAACATGGCCCACAACAATAAAAGAGGTTCAGTTATGGCTCGTTTGCAGAACAAGGTCGCGGTCGTCACAGGCGGTGCGTCGGGTATCGGCCTGGCATGCGTACGCCGCTTCGTCGCTGAAGGTGCGCAGGTTGTGGGGTTGGACATCGGCAATGCACCGGCGGATTTCCCTGGCCTGTTCATGACCCTGGACGTGCGCGATGAAGCGCAGGTCCAGCAGGTGATGAACGAAGTCATCAGCCGCTTCGGCCGCATCGATGTACTGGTCAACGCCGCCGGCGTCGCCGACCAGGGCAGCGTAACCCAGACCAGCACCGCCAGCTGGCAACGGGTACTGGACATCAACCTGACCGGCAGCATGCTCACCAGCAAGTACGTGCTGGCGCAGATGCAATCCCAGCGCAGCGGTTCGATCATCAATATCGGCTCGATCTTCGGCCTGCAGGGCTGCGACGGTAACGTCGCCTATAACGTCTCCAAGGGCGGGATCAATCAACTGACCCGCTCCATGGCCATCGACTACGGCTACGCCAATATCCGCGTCAACGGCCTGTGCCCGGGCCTGATCGAAACGCCGATGACCACCATGGTCCGCGAACAGGAAGCCTTCCACGCCTTCTTCGCTTCGCAACATATGCTCAACCGCTCCGGTCAACCGGAAGAGGTGGCCAACGTTGCGTTGTTCCTGGCCTCGGACGAGTCTTCCTTCGTCAGCGGGCAAATGATTGCGGTCGATGGCGGTTTCTCCGCCGGTCGCCGTTTCGCTCCGCCCGCCGCCTGAGTGCGCCTCCGGCCGGGCGCACTGCCCGGCCTTTTCCCTTCCGTATTCATCCTCTGCTGAGGAGGCACCATGCCGCCCGTCGAAAACGCTCTGACCATCGCGCAATTGTTCGCCAACGCAGCCCTGGCCTATGGCGACAGCCTGGCCATCGACGACGCGGGGCGACGAATCAGCTACCGGCAACTCGATCAACTGCGCCAGCAGGCCGCCCGTGCCCTGCTGGCGCTGAACGTGCAGGCCGGGGACCGAGTGGCCGTCTGGGCGCCGAACATCTGGGAATGGATCGTCGCCGCCGGCGCCTTGCAGAGTATCGGCGCCGCCCTGGTGCCGCTCAATACGCGGATGAAGGGGACCGAAGCTGGCTATATCTTGCGCGAGAGCGGCACCAGCGTACTGTTCGTCATCGGTGAATTCCTCGGTACCGATTACCCGCGCATGCTGGCAGCGGAAGATCTGCCGGACCTGCGCCGCATCGTCAGCCTGCGCGGCAGCGGGCCGGACACGTTGGCCTGGGACGATTTTCTCGCCCTTGCCGCCGAGGTTCCCGAGGCCGCCCTGCAAACCCGAGAGCAGGGCGTTGGGCCGCACGCACTGTCCGATCTGCTGTTCACTTCAGGCACCACCGGCAAGCCCAAGGGCGTCATGACCCAGCATGGGCAAAACCTGCGCATTGTGCGGGACTGGAGTGAAGTGGTCGGCCTGCGCGAGGGCGATCGCTACCTGATCGTCAATCCGTTCTTCCATTCCTTTGGCTACAAGGCCGGTTGGCTGGCAGCGCTGATGCGCGGCTGCACCATCGTGCCGCAGCAGGTATTCGATGTGCAGGCCGTGCTCGAGTGCGTGCAGCGTGAACGCATCACGGTACTGCCCGGGCCACCGACCCTCTATCAATCACTGCTCGCCCATCCGCAACGCGGTGAGTACGATCTGTCCTCGCTGCGGGTGGCCGTGACCGGGGCAGCGGCGATTCCTGTGGAAATGGTCCGGCGCATGCGCGACGAGCTGGGCTTTGCCACCATCGTCACCGCCTACGGCCTCACCGAAGTCTGTGGCTTTGCCACCATTTGCCGTCCCGGCGATTCGCCGGAGCGGGTCGCCACCACCAGTGGTCGCGCGATGCCAGGCGTCGAGGTCCGCTGCGTGAGCAACACTGGCCGAACCCAACCGGCCAACGTGCCCGGCGAAGTGCTGATACGCGGCTACAACCTGATGCTGGGCTATCTCAACGACCCGCATGCCAGCCAGGAAATTCTCGATGCCGAGGGCTGGCTGCATACCGGCGACATCGGGGTGCTCGACGAAGACGGCTACCTGCGCATCACCGACCGCCTCAAGGACATGTTCATCACTGGCGGCTTCAACGTCTATCCGGCGGAGATCGAGCAGTGCCTGCTGCACTACCCGGGCGTTGCCCAGGCGGCGGTGATCGGTATTCCCGACGAACGCATGGGTGAGGTGGCCATGGCCTTCCTGCTGCCGGCGCCAGGCCAGGTAATCGATCAGGTGCAGTTCATCGCCTGGTGTCGGGAACAGATGGCCAACTACAAGGTGCCGCGTCGGGTGCAGGTGCTGGAGGCCATGCCGCTGAATGCGGCGGGCAAGGTGACCAAGAATGCGTTGCGCGAGTTGGTTTAGATCTGCTCTGCCTTGAGGGCCCTATCGCTGGCAAGCCAGCTCCCACAGTGGCCCAGGTTGTTCACACTTGGTGCGGCAAGCCTGGCCCTTTGTGGGAGCTGGCTTGCCAGCGATGAGGCAGGCTCAAGTCACCCGAGCAGGATGCTGCAATCGCGGATCCCCCAGCATCGCCCGATGCGAAGGCGGCTGGCGCCCCTCGGCCTCACTGATCCCATACCCCGGCGCAATCTCGGCAGTAATCAACGTCTGCCCTGAATACTCCATCAACTGCGGATCATTGAGCAGCGCATGAATCACCCGGCCATTGAACTCCGGGGTTTCCGCGTGGGCCAAAAAGGCCTTGTACTGCTCACCATGCTGCTCACCGGCAATGCGCGTGCGTTCAGTCAGTTGCGGACCGAGCCAGAGTGACAGCGCAGCCACCCCACGGTTTTCGAAATCGATGGCCATGTCTGCCGCCAACTTGTCGCAGCCGGCTTTCTGCGCGCCATAAGCCGGCCCGTGCATATAGCAACCGGCGCCGAACGACGAAGTAAAACACACTAGTGCACGCTCGCTGCGCAGCAGCAGCGGTGCGGCATGGTAACTGGCGACATAAGCCGAGCGCAGCCCGACATCGAGAATGCGCACCAGGTCCAGCGGCTTTTCCCAGAACGGTCCCGGCTCGATCAACTGGTCATGGATAAAGGCTGCATTGTTGACCAGCAAATCCAGGTGCCCGCACTCGCGCTCGACCTGGGCGAACAGCGCCTGCACCTGGGCATCGTCGCCATGGTCACAGATTACGGCGATGCCACGGCCACCGGCAGCGGTAATAGCCGCTGCCGTCTCTTGCAGCGAACCGTTGAGGGCACGCCCATACAAGTTAGAACCACCTTGCTCCGGGGCACGCCCGGTGACATAGACGGTCATGCCAGCGGCGCCGAGCGCCAGGGCGATGCCCTGGCCGACACCACGGCTGGCGCCGGTAACGACGGCAACCTGACTGCGTTCTGTATTCATCTGCTACTCCTGGACAAGGCCTTGGCCGGTTGGCTCTGGCACTGGTTCTTGATGTGATTGGCGGCCCGGTAGCCGAAGGTCATTGCCGGACCAATGGTGGAGCCGGCCCCTGGATACGTTCGGCCCATCATCGAGGCGGCGCTGTTGCCGATCGCGTACAGGCCAGCGATCGGCTGCCCGTTTTCATGCAGCACACGGGCATGCACATCGGTCAGCAGGCCACCCTTGGTGCCGATGTCGCCGGCATCGATGCGGACCGCGTAGAACGGTCCCTTGAGCAATGGCGCCAAGCAAGGATTGGGTTGCACATTGGGGTCGCCGTAATAGCGATCGAACAACGAATCACCCTTGCGAAAATCTTCATCGACACCCCGCACCGCCATGCCATTGAAGCGCTGCACGCTACGCGACAGGCCTGCGGCATCGACGCCGATTTTCGCTGCCAGCGCCGGCAGGCTGGAGGCCTTGTGAAAGTAGTCGCGCAGATGTTTGGGCAATTGCCAATCACGCTGGGCATAACCCGGCAGCAATGCACCACAGGGGTATTTGCGACGGAACTCGGCGTCGAACACCATCCAGCACGGCACGCTTACCGCACCTTCACGGTTGTTGGCGTACATCGCGTAGACGATATCGGTGTAAGGCGCAGCCTCGTTGACGAAGCGCTCGCCAGCGGAGTTGACCAGGATGCAGCCAGGCAAGGTGCGCTCGACAAACAACGCACGCTGTTTCTCCTCGCCCTGCACATGGGTCGTTGGTGCCCACCAACTGTGGCTCATCAATGCCGTGCGGGCACCAATGGCCTGCCCTGCCCGTATGCCGTCGCCGGTATTGTTCGGTGGCGTTGCACTCCAGCTCGATTGCGAAGGCTGCGGATGGTACTGCGCGCGCATCGCCTGGTTACGCTCGAAACCACCGGCAGCGACGATCACGCCATGACGCGCCTTGATGTTGAACGTCTGCCCGTCGCGACAAACTCGCGCACCGCCGACCCGCTCGCCGACGATGATCAGCTCTTGCAGCGAACAGTTGAACCAGAGCGGCGACCCACGGTCGAGCAAAGAGCAACGCAGTGCACCGATCAAGGCGTTGCCCAGAGTCAGGAAGCGATCGCGGCGCGACAATTTTCGCCCTTCGCGGTCACGCCAGTAACGCCACATCACGCGCAAGGTCAGCCCCAGCCAACCCTTGCCCCGGCAGAGCAAGACTTGTGCTTCCTTCATGGTCATAGCCATGCGCCCCATCATCAAGGTGCCGGGTGAAGGTGCACGCATGCGCAGGAATTCTTCGCCCAGCGCGGCGGCGTCGAACGGCTTGGGGTCCATGGAGCGGTAGCCCGGTTTGCCGCCGGCCACCTCAGGGTAGTAATCGGCATATTTGGGTTGCGCTTCAAAGTGCACACGGGTGTGCTGTTCGAGGTACTCGACCATCTCGCGGCCATGTTCGACATAGGCCTCGATGCGCCCGTCGTCGATCTCGCCGTGGGTCACGGCCTTGATATAGGCGATCGCCTCCTCGGCTGAATCGCTGCCGCCAAGGGCACTGATACGGTGATTATTGGGGATCCAGATGCCGCCACCGGACACCGCCGAAGTGCCACCGTATTCGGCGCTCTTTTCAATCACCAATGCATTGAGGCCAAGATCGTGGGCGCGCAGCGCGGCGGTCATCCCGCCCGCCCCCGAGCCGATCACCAACACATCGCAGCATTCATCCCATTTGATCTCGGCATCATTCATGCGATCACCTCCCCTGCGGGCCAACTGACAAGAAGCCGCTATCGGCGCTTGGCCGGGTGCGGTCGTTGTCGGGATTGTTCGCCTCGCTCGCCTGGGTGGTCATCGTCCGATGGGACTAAGACGCAGCCGTGCGCGCCACACAAATATTGCTTAGTCCGCTTGGACGATGTTGCGCCTGGCGCGTGACTCCATAGTCGCCCCAGCTTCACTTCCCAACCCTGAACTGCAGGTCGGGCTGGCCTGACCGCGGCATGAGGACGACATGATAAAAACAACAATCGCCCCACAACCACTTAACACTTGCATACGCATGGCCATGCTGTTGCTGGCGGGGGGGCTGGGTAGCCAGGCCAGCGCAATGTCTTTTCAACCGAGCGACGACCTCAGCGTCGATTGGGATACCACGCTGACTTACAGCCTGGCCTGGCGTACCGAAGACCGCGATCACAAATTGGTCGCCAACGCCAACGGCAACGACGGCGACAACGCCTTCGACAAAGGCAGCCTGATCAACAACCGCGCAGGCTTTCTGACCGAAGCCAACATCAAGTGGCGTACCGATTACGGCATGTTCATTCGTGCGGCGGGCTTCTACGACAACGTCTACGACCAGGGCAATGACAACAACACCGGCACTTCGAACTGCTTCGCCGGTGGCATCTGCAGCCGTGCCGACCGCTTCGCCCAGGACACCATCGACCAGCACCGCGACGACTTGCGCCTGCTCGACGCTTACGTCTATGGCAACTGGGACGTCGGTGGGCACAGCCTCAACGTGCGCGCTGGCGATCAGGTCGTGAGCTGGGGTGAAAGCTTGTTCTACCCTGGCATCTCTGCCGCGCAGAGCCCGGTGGATGCGACCAAGTCGACTACCCCCGGGGTCGAGGTCAAGGAGATCCTGCTGCCGGTCGGCCAGATCTTCGGCCAGTTCAGCCTGACCGATGCCCTCGATGTGCAGGCCTACTACCAATACAAGTGGGAGAAGACCGAACTGTTCGGTGTCGGCAGCTACTTCTCCACCACCGACTTCATCGACGAGGGCGGCTTTAACGACTCCACCGGCTTCCTGACCCGTCTCAAGGACGACAAGCCCAGCGACAGCGGCCAGTACGGTCTGGCCTTCACCTACTCGGCCGAGTCGCTGAACAACACCGAGTTCGGCGTCTACTACTCGCGCTACCACGACAAGACCCCGTCGCTGGATTTCCAAAGTGACCTGGGCCGCTACCGGGTGCGTTACTTCGACAAGATCGACCAATACGGCGCCAGCTTCTCGACCGTGCTGGGCTCCACCAGCATCGCCGGTGAAGTCAGCTACCGCGACGGTGCGTCGGTCATGGTCGACAACGGTTTCTCCAGCCCCGTTCGCGGCGAGACCCTGCAAAGCCAGGTCTCGATGATTCACGTGGTTGGCCCTACATCCTGGGCAGACAACACCACCCTGGTCGGCGAGCTGGTCTACAACACCGTGCTCGACAACGACGAGTCTGCGCCGGTGACCCTGGCGCCAGGTTTCACACTGCCGGGTACCGACAGCCTGGTCTACGACCGCGATGCCTGGGGTTACACCGTGCAGGCGACCTTCGACTACAACAACGTGTTCAGCGGTTGGGACATGTCTGTGCCGGTCACCTACAGCACTGCCGCGCAGCACGACAGTGCCCTGGTCGGTTCGATCAACTCCGGCCAGGGCGACGACCGCGCGAGCATCGGCAGCTCTTGGCGCTACCTCGGCAACTTCACCGTGGAGGCCCGTTACAACGCTTACCTTGGCAACGCCAACAATGCCCCCCTGGCTGACCGCGACAACGTCGCCCTCAACTTCAAGTACCGGTTCTGAAGCCCCTGATGGAGGAGCACAGCATGTCTAGAATCACCCACACATGGTTGCGCACTACCCTGGCCGTGGCCCTGCTCGGCAGCAGCCTGGCTCTGCAGGCCAAAGTCAGCAACGACGAAGCCGCTCGCCTGGGTCAGGACCTGACCCCGATCGGCGCCGAAAAAGCCGGCAACGCCGACGGCAGCATTCCAGCCTGGAGTGGCAAATGGCGCGGCCTGCCGCCGCAGCTCAAATTCGCCGGCGCCGGCACGCCTTACCCGGACCCGTACGCCGCTGAAAAACCACTGTTCACGATCACCGCCCAAAACATGGACCAGTACGCCGCCAATCTCACCGATGGTCAAAAAGCACTGCTCAAACGCTATCCGGACTCGTTCAAGATGCCGGTGTACCCAAGCCATCGCGACTTCCGTCTCGATCAGATCAGTGAAGAGAACATCAAGAAAAACGCCGTCAACGCGGAAGTCACCAACGACGGCAACGACACCAGCAACGCCTTCGGTGCCTCGCCCTTCCCGATTCCGAAGAGCGGCAACGAACTGATCTTCAACCACACCATGCAAGGGCGCGCCAAGACCGAAGAGGCCGTGTACCAGCAGGCAGTGATCTATCCCGACAAAAACCGGGTGATGGAAAAGGTGGACTACAAGATTTTTTCGGTGTGGTCCGACCCGCAGAAAACCCTGGATACGTCCGGTGGCATCCTCTCGAACTTTTTGCTCACCACCCTGGAGCCGGTACGCAAAAAGGGTGAGATCGTCGTAGGTCACGAGTTCATCAACGCCACCGCCGAACCTCGACAAGCCTGGCAATACACCCCTGGCCAACGCCGCGTACGCCGCGCGCCTACCGTCGGCTACGATTCGCCAAGCGGTGCGGGAGGCTTCCGGGTCTATGACGAAGACCGCTTGTTCAACGGCGCGCCGGACCGCTACAACTGGTCCATCGTCGGCAAGAAAGAGGTCTATATCCCGTACAACAACTACAAGGTCGACGATCCAACCGTGACCCCCGACCAGGTCCTGTCCACCACAGGTCACATCAATCCGGAGGTCATGCGCTACGAGAAACACCGCGTGTGGGTGCTGCAGGCCACGCTCAAGCCCAACGCACGGCATATTTATGCCAAGCGGGTGATTTACCTCGACGAGGACAGCTGGGCAGCCACTCTGGCCGACAACTACGACAGCCGTGGGCAACTGTGGCGCACCAACATGCAAACCTCGATCTACGCCTACGACATCGAGCGCTTCCATGCCCGCCTCGGCATCTACCACGACCTGATCGCAGGCTCTTACCTGGTTGACCGCATGCTGGTCGATCAAAAACCTGCCAAGCTCAATGCCAGCAATTTCGTCGACGACGACTTCACCGCCGGCAACCTGCGCAAGCTCGGTACTCGCTAAACCTCGCCGCCCCGGCCGACTCGTTCGGCCGGGGTGCGAACCCTCGGAGACACCCATGAATAAACTGCTCACTGGCGTTATCGCCGTAGCCAGTGCCGGCCTCACGCTGCAGGCCAATGCCTTGAATATCCTCCTGACCAACGATGATGGCTGCCGCGCCCCGGGCATCAATGCGATGTACCAGGCGCTGAGTGCTGCCGGTCATCAAGTGACACTGGTCGGCCCATTGAACGACAGCAGTGGCATCAGCGCCGCCAGCGTGGTCAGCCCCGGGCAAGCCCTGGCCGTCACCGAACTTGAAGCGCACAAATTCTGCGTCGGCCCACCTGAGGGTTATGCCCCGCCCGCGGGCAAGACCTCCGCCATCGGTACACCGGTGGATGCAGTCAACGTTGGCCTTGATGTGTTGCTCAAGGACAACCGGCCGGACCTGGTGGTATCGGGCACCAATTTTGGCGAGAACGTCGGCCCCCTGACGCAAATGTCCGGCACCCTCAACGCTGCCGTACGCGCCATGTTCAAGGGCGTACCGGCGGTGGCGGTATCTACTGCGATCGACATGGATCTGATCATGCGCGATCAGAAAGCCGGTTACCGCAAAACCCTCGACGCCATGGACGATACCGCGCAGTTCGCGGTGAAGGTTATCCAGAAGGCAGTTGCTGCAGGTGCACAATCCAAGGGCCAACTGAACGTCCTCGGTTTGCCGGGCACCAGCGGATTGAATATCAACTATCCCGCCCTCGCTGCATCCGAAGTCAAAGGCGTCAGTTATGCCCCGATTGGCACCTGGGACCGGGTCAACTTCACATCTCAGCGCGGGGCCGATGGCATCGTGCGCGCCAATCTGGTTGCGCCTCCGACGCCGACTGCCGAACAGCAGCAGGCCGATGCTTATCAGCTGTGGCTGGGGTATGCGGTGATTACGGTGATCGATGGCAGCATGACGGCGCCTGGGACGTTGCAAGACCAGGCGCGGGACATATTGCAGGGCATCAACCCCTGATCAGCTATCGCTAGCGACCGCTTGCGCGGTCGATCGCGATATAGTCAACCCCCTCCTCCATCGCCCGGCGCATGGCACACCGGGCCGAAGCGTTTTGCCAAGGCGTGAGGCATGAGGTGCTTACTCCGGTCGGGATTGAAAAGGGACAAACTCCGCCACTTCCAAATCAAAGCCCGACACCGCCTTGTAAGGAACCGGCGAGCTGAGCAGACGCATCTTGCGAACATTCAGATCGCGCAGAATCTGCGCACCGACACCCAGCGTTCGCTGTGGAAACCGCGGTGGCCGTGGCTTGCCGCCGCTGCGCTGGCGCAACTGTTCGAGCACCCCTTCCGGGGTTTCCTGCTGCGCCAGCAACACCACCACGCCGCAGCCGGCCGCAGCGATGCTGGCCAGCGAGCGCTCCAGGTTCCACTGCTGCGGCCCACCTTCGGTCTCGCAACCCAGTACATCGCGCAGCGTCTCGATGCTTTGTACCCGTACCAGCGTCGCTTCGCTACTTTGGATGCGACCTTTGACCAGCGCCAGGTGCAGGAGGCCCTGATAGGTGTCCTGGTAGGTCGTGACCTGGAATTCGCCGTGGCGGGTGTGCAAGGGATAGACGCCCGAGCGCTGGATGGTCCCTTCGTGACAGATACGGTAGTGGATCAGGTCGGCAATACTGCCGATGCGAAGCCCATGTTGCCTGGCGAATGTATGCAACTCAGCCCCCCGCGCCAGCTCGCCCTCTTCATTGAGGATGCTCACCAGGGTTGCCGCCGGTTGCAGGCCGGCCAGCCGGGTCAGGTCACAGGCGGCTTCGACATGCCCTGCCCGCTGCATGACGCCACCGGGCAGTGCCTGCACCGGAAAGATATGGCCGGGCTGGACCAGGTCGCTGGGCCCACTGCTCGGGGCGACCGCAACCTGAATCGAACGCGCCCGGTCGGCAGCCGAGATCCCCGTCGACACACCCGTCGCCGCTTCGATCGAACGGGTGAAGCCCATACCATGCGGCGCCCTTGAGTTCGGCACCATCAAATCGAGCCCGAGCAGGCGACAGCGTTGCTCGGTCAGGGCCAGGCAAATCAGACCGCGCGCCTGCACGGCCATGAAGGTCACAGCGGTGGCATCGACGTGCTCGGCCGCCATCAGCAATGAGCCTTCGCCATTGTGCTCGTCATCGGTAATCACCACTTTCGCGCCGGCACGCAGGGCTTCGATCAGCTGTGGCACGCTGTCGAACTGCAGACTCGCCGCGCCGTTCAATTGAGTGCCCTGCGAACATCGGCGGCAGCGGCGGCCAATGCGTCTGCGGCGCGCGCGACAAACGGCGCCATGCTGATAAAACCGTGAACCATGCCATCGCAACGCTCGATGCGGGTTAGCACGCCGGCCTCCTGCAAGCGATGGGCGAACGCCTCGCCCTCGTCACGCAAGGGATCGAACTCGGCGGTGATCAAGGTCGTTGCGGGCAGCCCGGCAAGCGAACCGGCACGCAGCGCAGAGGCCAAGGGATCGTCGACCTGTGCAGGATTTTCCAGATACTGGCTCCAGAACCAGGCCATCATTGCCCGCGAAAGTAGATAGCCTTCAGCAAAGGCCTGGTAAGACCCGCTGTCGCAACCACCATCGGTCACCGGGTAAAACAGGCACTGGTAACTGATCTTCGGCACCTGCCGTTGCGCTGCCAGACGGCTCACGGCAATGGCCAGATTCCCCCCGGCGCTGTCACCGGCAACGGCCAGGCGGCTACCATCGACACCCAGTTCCGTGGCGTGTTCGACCAGCCAGCAGGTGGCCGCGTAGCAATCGAGCGGTGCCGCCGGAAACCTGGCTTCCGGTGCCAGCCGGTAAGCAATCGAAACAACCACTGCACCGGTTTGCCTTGCCAGGGAACGACAAAGATTGTCATGGGTATCAAGGGTGCCGATGACAAAACCACCGCCATGGAAAAACACCAGCAGCGGCAGGTTTTCCTCATTCACTGGCCGGTACAGGCGCGCATCCAGCTCGCCCGCAGCACCTGCGACGCGCAGCTCGCGAACCTCGGCCATCGCCTCGCCCGGAATGGGCGGCAACATGTTGTCGGCGAACTGGCGATACTGCGCGGCGTCGAGCTGGCTGTAATCGGGCTCCGGCACAGCGCTGAACTGCTGGAGCACGGCAGCGACCTGGCTATCGAGCGGCATGGGCGTCTCCTTGTACGTCGATCATCTGAAACTGCGGGTTGGTTTCTTCGAGAATGCTCTGCACGCGCCGCTCGAGCGCTGGTTTGAAGTCTTTGTGCGGAAGGATCCAGAAGCGCTTTTCATCAATGGCAGCGAACACCTGCGCCGCCAGCTCCAGAGGGGTCATGCCCTGGCGGATGCTGCTATCGAGCAATTGGCTGAACGATGAGCCGGCCTCACCCACGGTCTGGTTCGAGGCCATGATTTCGCTGGCTACCGGCCCTGGGCAAAGCACCGAGACCGATACGGTCGCTGCAAGCATGGCCAATTCGTAATGCAGCGTTTCCGACAGTGCGACCACTGCCTGCTTGGTAACGTTGTATGGCGCCATCAGCGGGCTGCTGACCAGGCCGGCAAGCGAGGCGGTGTTGATCACGTGCGCCGCCCGCCCCTGTTGCAGGAGCAGTGGCACGAAAACGCGAACCCCGTTGATGACCCCCAGCAGGTTGACGTTGAGCATGCGTTGCCATTGTTGCGGGCTGATTTCCCAGCTGAACCCGGTTTGCATCACTCCCGCGTTGTTGAACAGCAAATCGACGCTGCCAAACCGCTCCAGGGCGGTATCGCGCAAGCGCTCGACCTGCGCGATATCACCGACATCGGTGACACAGGCAATCGCCTGCGCGCCCGCTGCCCGCAACTGCTCGCAGAGCACTTGCAGGCCCACGGCATCCACATCGGCGAGTACCAGACGCATACCCACGCTCGCTGCGTGCTCGGCCAGCCCTCGGCCAATACCGCTGGCGGCACCGGTGATTACCGCTACCCGCCCCAGTTCACTGTTCATCGCCCACTCCTGCCATTGGTCCAATGGCACCAGTAGAGCCGCCATCAGTTAACCGGCCATCGTCCATTCAGACGATGCCCTCCTGCGCAGGGGCGGCAGAATCCATTACGTGCATTAAAGCTACCCGCCGACTTGCCTGAGTCAGAGCCCGAGGTAGCCCAACCCGTGATACCTCCGGAGAACAACAAGATGAGTACCCTGCACCGCATCGAAACGAAACTGCTGGAAGACCGTTATGCCCGTGGCTGGCACTGCCTGGGCCTGGCCGCGCAATACCGCGACGGCAAGGCGCACCGCCTGGACGTGTTCGGCACCCGCCTGGTGGCCTTCCAGGGCGATGACGGGCAGCTGAACATCCTCGACGGCTATTGCCCGCACATGGGCGCCGACCTCAGTTCCGGCTGTGTCGAAGGCAATTCGATCCGTTGCCCTTTCCATGCCTGGCGCTGGGGCGCCGATGGCGTCTGCGATGACATTCCCTATGCCAAACGCATTCCACCAAGGGCCAAGGTCAAAAGCTGGCCGATCATGGAAGAGAACCAGTTGCTGTTCGTCTGGAACGACCCTGAAGGCAACCCGCCGATCGCCGAGCAGCGCATCCCACGCATCGACGCCTGCTTCAGCGACGAATGGGCCGCCTGGGAAGTCGCCGAGCTGCAAATCGGGACCAACTGCCGCGAATTGATCGACAACATCGCCGACATGGCGCACTTCGGCACGGTGCATGGCGCCCCGGTCGAAGAGTTCAGCAACGTCTTCGCGGGCCATTTGGCCACCCAGATCATGCGCGCGCGCAGTGAGCGCCTGTCCGGTGACAGCGTGCTGAGCACTGAGGCGACCTACTTCGGCCCGGCCTATCAGATCACCGAAATGAACGGCGCGATGAACGGCCAGGAAATTCATTCGATCCTGCTCAACTGCCACGTGCCGATCGACCTCAACAGCTTCACCCTGCGCTACGGCGTGCTGGTGAAAAAGATCCCGGGGCTCAGCGAAGAGCAGAACCAGGCGATGGCCAAGGCCTATGTGCAGCAGGCGCAAGAGGCTTTCTACGAAGACGTGGCCATCTGGCACAGCAAGACCCGGGTCGACAACCCGCTGCTGTGCGACGGCGACGGCCCGGTGTATCAACTGCGCCGCTGGTACGAGCATTTCTACACCGACGTCGCTGCGCTGCCGGTCGATGTCGAAGAAACCAAGCGTTTTGTCGTGCGCGCCAGCGAGCGCGTCTGACACCAGCGCCAGGGCCTGACAGGAACCCTTGCCGCCTGTCAGGCCTTGAGCCAGAGCGTTGCGCTGAGTCGATGCGGCGCTTATTCTCGGCCATCGCCAACGCTAATAATAAAAACGGTTCTTCCTATGCAGCAGTCCCTCAGCCTCGAGACATTCAGTGAATTGGTCGGCAACCTCTATCAGGGGCCGCTGGAGAACGTTCCCTGGGCAACCTTTCTCAACCAGCTCAATGTGCACCTGGACAGCAAGTACGTGACCTTCATCCTGCGTCCGCCGAGCGCGCACGTGGACGGGCTGATGGTCAACACCACCGGTACCTCGACCGAGGCGACCGCGTCGTACAACAAACACTTCTTCGCCCTCGATCCGTTCGTCGACCTGCCCAACCGTCAGGTCGCCACCCTGGCCGAGTTCATCTCCAACGATGATTTGCAAAACTCCGAGTTCTACAAGAGCTTCCTCGAGCCTGTGAATGTGTTCCATATCCTCGGTGCCGACATCAATACCTGCGACGGCGCCCAGTGCCGCATCCGTATCAGTCGCAGTAGCGATGACAAGGCCTTCGGCAACGAGGAAAAGGCCTTGCTGGCGCAATTCATCCCGCACCTGGAACGCTCGATCAAGATCCATATGCAACTCAACCGCATCGAGGCCGAGCGTAATCTCTACTCCGGCGCAGTGGACCAGATGGCGGTCGGCACCATCATCCTTGATGAAGCCGGCAAAGTGCTGCAGACCAACCAGGTCGCCGATCGCCTGATCCAGGAGAAGGACGGCATCAAGCTGGTCAATGACGGCCTGCAGGTCGGCACCGCGCGCGACACCCAGGAATTCCGCCGCCTGGTTAAACAGTCGCTGCTCTCGCAGAAAAGCAGCAACCCCTCGGTGGTTGAGGCCCTGCGCGTGCAACGGCCTTCCGGCCGCGCAGACCTGGGCATCATCGTGCGCTCGGTACCGCTGTCGGCCTGGAGCGAAGGCAAGCAATGCCCGACAGTGGTGATCTTCATCAGCGACCCGGAACAGCAATCCACCGCCCCGCAAGAGATCGTTCGTGCATTGTTCGACTTCACCCCGGCGGAAACCCAGCTGGCCATGTTGCTGGCCAACGGCCTGACCCTGGACGAAGCCTCCGAAGAACTGGGCATCAGCCGCAACACCTCGCGGGCGCACCTGCGTTCGACCTTCTCCAAGACCGGCGTGACCCGCCAGACCATGTTGGTACGCCTGATCCTGCGCAGCGTGGCGACCCTGGGCTGACCCCGCTCCTGCCCTTGTGGGAGCTGGCTTGCCAGCGATGGAATCACCGCGGTGGGTCAGATAGACCGCGTCGTCAGCATCGCTGGCAAGCCAGCTCCCACAGTGATTGGTGTTTAGCCGAGATTGCTTAGGTTAGCACCAGCTTCCACCTCGTCCGCTCGGACGATGGCGACCGCCATGTCACGGCGCACAGTGTAGGCATCCCAACCATCCCCACCGCGGGGGCCTGTACATGCGCAACTGTCCAACCATCCTCAAGACCGAACTACTGGCCCAAAGCGGCCATTTCCAGATCGAAGCCCTGCACCTGCAGTTCAGCAACGGTCAACAGCGCGTCTACGAGCGCTTGCGCGGGACCGGCTACCGCTCAGTGATGCTGGTGGCGATGCCCGATCCGTTGCATGTGTTGATGGTTCGCGAATACGCCGTGGGTGTGGAAAAGACGGTGCTGGGGCTGCCCAAGGGCGGTGCCGAACCGGATGAGGACTACCTGCAGGCGGCACAACGTGAACTCAGCGAAGAAGTCGGCCTGCGGGCCGCAAGACTCAGCGAGCTGGGCGAGTTGACCCTGGCGCCGGGTCATCTGTGTCATCGCTACCGGGTGGTACTGGCCGAAAACCTGAGCCCCTGTCAGCTGGATGGTGACGAACCCGAGCCGCTGGAGTGCATCCGCGTTCCCCTGGCGCAGATCCCCGAACTGGTCGCTTGTGGCCAATTGCATGAAGCCAGGGCGATTGCGGCGCTGTTCATGGCCATGGGTGCTCTGGCCCGGCGTGTGTGAGCCATTGATCGAACTGTGCCGCATATAGTCCGTTTGGACGAGGCCGCTCTGTGACGAAGGCAATAGGGTGATTTCACAACAATAAAATCAGCACCGAGGCCCGCCATGCGAATCCGTTCCTACGCCTTTGTAGTCATCCTTTGCGCCGGCAGCTCTGCAGGCCTGTGCCAATTACTCAAGAATGAACCCCACCGCATAGCCGGCCTCAGTAGCTGCGCCAGCATGAACAGCAGTTGTTACGCGCCTGTCGTACGCAACCTGTTGCCCTGAAAGCGCTTTCCCTGAAAGCTCTTACCCTGAAAAGAAGCCGTGGGAGCGGCCCTGGCCGCGAAGGCCGGATGCGACTCCAGACCTTTCGCGGCCAGGGCCGCTCCCACGGCAAAAGGGTTTCAGCCCCGGGCGCGCGACAGGGTCAGCGCCAGGTCTTCGATCATGTCTTCCTGCCCACCGACAGTGCCACGCCGGCCCAATTCCACTAACAGATCGCGGGCGGCGATGCCGTACTTTTGCTCGGCGCGCTTGGCGAACAACAGAAACGAGCTGTAGACCCCCGCATACCCCAGGGTCAGCGCATCGCGGTCAAGGCGGATCGGATGATCCATCATCGGCACCACCAGGTCCTCGGCGACGTCCATGATCCGGTACAGGTCGATGCCGCTGTTGACGCCCATGCGCTCCAACACCGCAACGAACACTTCCAGCGGCGTGTTGCCGGCGCCCGCGCCAAGCCCGGCCACCGAACCATCGATGCGTGCAGCGCCGGCCTCAATGGCCGCAAGCGAGTTCGCAATCGCCATGCCCATGTTGTGGTGGCCGTGGAAACCCACTTCGGTCCCGGCATTCAACCCGGCACGCAGAGCACCGATTTTCTCGCTGACTTCGTCGGGCAGCATGTAGCCGGCCGAGTCGGTGCAGTAGATGCAGTTGGCGCCGTAGCTCTCCATCAAGCGCGCCTGCTCAAGCAGTTTTTCCGCGCTGATCATATGCGCCATCATCAGGAAGCCGACGGTATCAAGGCCCATCTTTGCCGACATGCCGATGTGCTGCCCGGAGACATCGGCCTCGGTGCAGTGGGTGGCTACGCGAATGGTTGAAACCCCGTGCTCATGGGCCATCTTCAAGTGGTCCAGGGTGCCGATGCCCGGCAGCAGCAACGCGGAAACCTTGGCCTGTTTGAGCCGTGGAATCACTGCCGAGAAGTACTCTTCGTCACTGTGAGCGGGAAAGCCGTAGTTCAACGAAGCACCACCGAGGCCGTCGCCATGGGTGATTTCGATCAGCGGGACACCGGCCGCATCCAGGCCGGTCGCCACCGAGATCATCTGTTGCAGACTGATTTGATGCTGTTTGGCATGCATGCCGTCGCGCAGGCTCATGTCATGCAGACGGACGCTCTTACCTTGCAAATTCATGGCAGTTCTCCACTCAGCGGGCGGGCAGTTGCAGGGCGCCCTTGTGGGCTTCTTCGGCGAACATCTCGGCAGTGCGCAGACCGGCGGCGGTCATGATGTCGAGGTTGCCGGCGGATTTGGGCAGGAAGTCGCCAAGGCCTTCGACCTCGATGAAGATCGACACCTTGCGGCCATCGAAGACCGGCCCGTTGATCAATTTGTAGCCAGGCACGTAGCGCTGCACTTCCTTGACCATATCCAGCACCGAAGTGCGAATGGCGTCCTGATCCGGCTCTTCATCAGTCAGGCAGTGGATGGTGTCGCGCATCATCAGCGGTGGCTCGGCCGGGTTGATGACGATGATCGCCTTGCCCCGTCGCGCACCGCCGATCTTCTCCACGGCGCCCGCGGTGGTGCGGGTGAACTCGTCGATATTCTGCCGCGTGCCGGTACCCACGGAACCGGAGGACACGGTGGCGACGATTTCGCCGTAACTCACCGACTGGATGCGCGAGACCGCCGCGACCATCGGAATGGTCGCCTGCCCGCCGCACGTCACCATGTTGACGTTCATCGCCAACGACGCCGCGTGCTCCTTGAGGTTGACCGGCGGCACACAGAATGGGCCGATGGCTGCCGGGGTGAGATCGATCATGATCACGCCCAGCTCATTGAGCTTGCGGCTGTTCTCGGCATGCACATAGGCCGAAGTGGCGTCGAAGGCGATGCGGATATCATCGTCGAGCACATGCGGCAGCAGCCCATCGACGCCGGCGGCGGTGGTTTTCACGCCCATTTCCCGAGCGCGCTTGAGGCCTTCCGATTCCGGGTCGACGCCGACCATCCAGACCGGTTCGATCCACTCCGATCGGCACATTTTCATCAGCAGGTCGGTGCCGATATTGCCCGGGCCGATAATGGCCGCTCTCAGTTTCTTGCTCATTCGGTTACTACCCCGCAAGTCAGGCGCAGAAGAACACCCGGGCACTGCCCAGGCCGTCGATGGTCAGGAGAAAACTGTCGCCGGCACGCGCCGGTTCCAGCGGCACCAGGGATCCGGAAAGGATGATTTCCCCGGCCTTGAAGGGAATGCCAAAAGCACCCAGCGTGTTGGCCAGCCAGGCGACGGCGGTCAGCGGGTTGCCCTGTACGGCCGATCCCAGGCCTTCGCTGATCGGCTCACCGTTCTTGAACACACGCATGCGCAAGTTGGGCAAGTCCAGCTCGCGCGGGTCAACCCGGGTGTCGCCCAGAACGAATACGCCGCACGACGCGTTGTCGGCGACCGTGTCCTGGATGCGGATGCGCCAGTCGTGAATTCGCGAATCGACAATCTCGAAACACGGCATCACGTACTCCGTAGCAGCCAGCACGTCGGCCTCGGTGATGCCGGGGCCGACCAGATCATGTTTGAGCTTGAAGGCGATTTCGCCTTCGGCACGCGGCTGGATCAGCTTGTTGGCAGACAGGGAAATCTGCGCACCATCGGCGAACGCCATCTCCTTGGTGATAAAGCCGAAGTCTGGTTGATGCACATTCAGCATTTTCTGCACGGCTGCCGAGGTCACCCCGATCTTCTTGCCGACAATGCGGTCACCGGCGGCCACGCGGCGTTCGATGCTGTAGAGCGAGATGTGGTAGGCATCCTCGATGCTGATCTGCTCCCAGCGCTCGGTCAGCGGTGCCAGCGTTTTACCACTCAGCAGTGCCTGATAAAGCTCTTCGCCATACTGGCGGCGCAAGTGCTCGCTCATGGGCGGGCCTCCTCAAGGAACGCCAGGCATTCGCGGTTGAACAGCTCACGGTGCTCGACCATGACCCAATGGCCACATTCGCTGAGCATGATGAAACGGATGCGGCTGCACCCTTCCAGCATCGTCTGCGCACCGGAAGACGGGCAGAACTTGTCGTTCATGCCCCAGAAACCGAGGATCGGGCATTGCAGTTCGGCAAGGCGCGACGCCATGTTTGGCACCTGCATGGTCGACAGCACGCAGATCGGCTGTTGCTTGACCACGGCGACGCGCTCATCGACGGTTTCATCGCTGATCAGTGAGGCATCGAACAGTTGCAAGCCAAGCAGGCGACGCATCCCGGCGGCATCGTTGAGCTCACCATTGGCGAAGGCGGCGCCCATCTTCTGGATGCCTTCCATTTGCAGGTAATACTGCTCCTTTTCCATCAGGCCGCCGGGCGCCATCAGCACAAGCCGACTGACCCGCTGTGGCTGGTCCAACGCCAACTTGATGGCAATGGCACCGCCCAGGGAATTGCCGACCAGCACGCAGCGCTGGATATCCAGGGCATCGAGCAAACCGCTCAAGGCGCTGACGAAAAAATCCAGGCTGTAAATGGTTTCCGGTTTGTCGGAGGCGCCATAGCCGGGCAGGTCCGGGACGATGACGCGGTAGCCGGCCTCGGCGAATACCGGGTAGTTCTGCTTGAAGTTGCTGTGGCCACTGGCACCCGGGCCGCTGCCATGAATGAAGACCACCGGCTCACCCGCGCCGACGTCCTGGTAGTGCAGCTGCAAACCATCGGGCAACGTTACGAAGTGCCCTTGCGCTGATGCGCCCATGAGGTGTCCTCCCGGCCTGTTGTTGTACCGGGATTATTCAGAGGGACCCTGCAGGCAACATCGTCCGTCAGGACTACTAGTCTCTTCGGACGTTGGCTCCCAAAGGCTGCACGACCTAGCATC
The DNA here is from genome assembly GCF_024741815.1 of Pseudomonas sp. LS1212. Taxonomy (NCBI): domain Bacteria; kingdom Pseudomonadati; phylum Pseudomonadota; class Gammaproteobacteria; order Pseudomonadales; family Pseudomonadaceae; genus Pseudomonas; species Pseudomonas sp. LS1212. Next base: position 724,187 of record NZ_CP102951.1, on the reverse strand, counting down.
GACACCATTCCCGATTGATAGAACGAGGCAGCCATGCACGACCCGATGGACTTTCGCGGCAAAGTGGTACTGGTCACCGGCGGCGGCAAGGGTGTCGGTCGCGGCATCAGCCAGCGCTTTCTCGAGTGTGGGGCCCAGGTTGTGATCTGCGGGCGCCAGGCACCGGACACACTACCGGCCCATGCCGGCCGTGAGGCGTTGTTTCTGCCCTGCGACTTGCGCGATATCGAGCAGTCGCAGCAATTGATCGATGCCCTGGTCGAGCGCTTCGGGCGCCTCGATGTGCTGATCAACAATGCCGGTGGCGCCCCCTTTGCCGATGCCGCCACGGCCTCACCACGCTTTTCCGAGTCGATCATCCGTCTCAACCTGCTGGCCCCGTTGAACCTCAGCCAGATGGCCAACCGGGTGATGCAGGCACAAGCCGAAGGCGGTGCGATAATCAATATCTGCAGCGTCAGCGCGACGCGCCCTTCCCCGGGCACGGCAGCCTATGGCGCGGCCAAGGCCGGCTTGTTGAACCTGACCCGCTCGCTGGCGGTAGAGTGGGCACCCAGGGTGCGCGTCAATGCGATAACGGCGGGGCTGATCCTCACCGAGCAGGCGGCCATGCACTATGGCGATGAAGCCGAAGTTGCCCGGGTGGCTGCAACCATTCCACTGCAGCGCCTGGCAGCACCTGAAGATATCGGCGACACCTGCCTGTACCTGGCCTCGCCATTGGCCCGTTATGTGAGCGGCGCCGACCTCGCCGTGCATGGCGGCGGCGAACGCCCGGCGTTTCTCGATGCTGCTAAATCCCACTGAATTAGAGAAAATTTTCAATGCCAGCCATTGCCAGCCACAGCGTCCTGCTCGCACTCACCCCGACCGCAGCCTGGGCCAGGCTGCGTGACCTGAGCCTCGCCCCGCACTACGTGCCCGGGCTTACCGGCTGTCAGTTCCACCCAGGCGCGCGTGAAGGGCTCGGCGCCAGCCGCCGGGTGTTTCGCAAAGGCGGCCAGTGGCTTGATGAAAGCGTGGTGCAATGGCAGGAAGGAGAAGGCTTCGTACTGATCCTGCACAAGGGCAATGGCGGCGCGCCCTTTCCTTTCCGTCAGGCCAGCTTCCACTATGCCTTGCAGGCCGAGGGCGAAGCCACGCGCATTACCACCAGCATGCATTACTGCCTGCGTGGTGGTCGCATGGTGGAGTGGTTATTGAGCAACGCCTTCGCCAAGGTGGTGCGGCAAATCGCCGAGAACCTCAAGGCTTACTACGAAAGCGGGCAGACGCAGAATCGCGACTTTCTTGATGCCAGTCTTCAAGGCCGCGCCACTTCGGAGTGAGCCTTGAAGCAGGTAGCGACAATCTTCCAGCTACCGGCAATGCGCCGGTAGCGATCCTGATAGAAGCCTCCCAACTGCCGGGTCGCCCCGCTTTCACCGTCGAGATTGAAGTACCACAGCGCCCAACGGCCTTGTGCCTCCTCCTCGTTCAGCAGTTCGATCTCCGGGTTGGCGCCGTGGTGCAGGTCGATCACCCGCGCATGGCAGGCCAGCTCGCGGTACAGCGCAACGAAGCTGTCGCGTTCACGGAAGATTCCAAGGGGGCCATAGTCGATCAGCACTTCGCCCTCGGCGAAGCAGTCGGCAATGGCCTGCACGTCCTTGAGGTCACAGGCGTTGAGGTAGCGGTGCTTGAGCTGGCGAATGTCTTCCAGCGCTTCCAGGCGAGCAATACGTTGTTCCAGATTCATGCTGACTCCTGCGCGGTCAGGTTGACCTCGCTCCAGTAGGCTTTCATCGAGCGGATCTTGCCCGCTGCATCAAACTCCATCACATCGATCACATGGATCGAGCAGGCTTGCCCGCCCCATACCAGGTCGACGCGAAACGGCATCGCCCCACAGCCGTTGTGGGTTGCCCGCACGGCGCCCGTGAGCACCGCCGAGGCATTGCTGACACCCAGGCCTTCACGGTAGAAACGGGCAATCTCGGCGATACCTTGCATCGCCGGTTTACCGACCGGATCTTCGACCACGGCATCCTCGGCATACAGCGCGACAATGGCGTCGATGTCGCCGGCATCGACCAGCTCGACATAGCGCGCCATCGTCGCTTGAACCTCTTGCGGGCTGAGCATTGCGTTCTCCTAGACCACTTCGAACAACGCGGCGGCACCCATGCCGCCACCAATGCACATGCTCACCACCACATAGCGCAGACCGCGGCGCTTGCCCTCGATCAAGGCGTGGCCAACCATCCGCGCGCCGGACATGCCGAATGGATGGCCAATGGCAATGGCGCCACCATTGACGTTCAGGCGTTCATCGGGAATGCCCAGGGTGTCGCGGCAGTACAGCACCTGGCTGGCGAAGGCTTCGTTCAACTCCCACAGGCCGATATGGTCCACGGTCAGGCCATGACGCTTGAGCAGTTTCGGGATCGCGTAGACCGGGCCGATGCCCATCTCGTCGGAATTGCAGCCGGCCACCGCCAGCCCACGATAGATGCCCAGCGGCTCCAGGCCGCGTTGCTCGGCGAGCCTGGCACTCATCAGCACCGAGGCCGATGCCCCATCGGACAGCTGCGAAGCGTTCCCGGCTGTGATGAAGCGCCCTTGTTCGCTCCACTGGCCGCCTTGCCAGACCGGCTCCAGAGCACTCAAGCTTTCGCGGGTGGTGTCGGCTCGGTTGCACTCGTCGCGCAGCAACGTGACGATTTCATGGCGGGTCTCGCCGCTGGCCTTGTCGAAAATCGACTTGCGTGTGGCCAGCGGGGCCATCTCGCGATCAAACAACCCGGCGTTCTGAGCCATGGCGGTGCGCATCTGGCTCTGGTAGCTGTACTCGTCCTGCTCAAGACGGGAAATGCCATAACGCTGGGCGACGATCTCGGCGGTTTCTATCATCGGGATATAGGCGCGCGGGTCCAGCTCGATCACCGTGCTGGACTGATTGCGATACAGGTTCTTGTGCTTGTTCTGCACCAGCGAAATCGACTCCAGGCCACCGGCGACGGCGATGTCGATCTCGTCGCAAATGATGCCCTTGGCCGCCATGGCAATGCTCATCAGACCCGAGGCGCACTGACGCTCGACCGCCATCCCGGCCACCGAGGTCGGCAAGCCACCGGCAATGGCGCACAGACGGCCAAGGTTATACGACTGGGTGCCCTGCTGCGCGGCGGCGCCGATGATCACATCGTCCACCTCATCCGGTTCAATGCCGGCGCGGCGCACGGCTTCGCGCACCACGTGGCCACCGAGGGTGGGTGCCTCTGTATCGTTGAAGGCACCGCGAAAAGCCTTGCCGATCGGCGTGCGGGCGGTGGAAACGATGACGGCTTCTTTCATGCTGGATTCCTCGAATGGGTGGGCAGATGGCTCAGGCGGGGTAGTAGCGGCTGATGGTGTCGACCACACAGCCAGGACGCTCCTGACCTTCGATCTCGATGGTGACGCGGATGGTCGCCTGGACCCCGCCCTTGACCTCCTCGACTGCAACCAACTGGGCGTTGCCGCGAACCCGCGAGCCGACCGTCACAACGTTGGGAAAACGCACTCGCTCGCAACCGTAATTGACGCCCATGGCGATGCCGCGCACCTCGACGATCTGCGGCAGAAACAAATTAACCAGCGCCAGGCTCAGATAGCCGTGGGCGATGCAGGCACCGAAGGGGCCGCTGGCCGCCCTGACTGGGTCCACGTGAATCCACTGGTGATCGCCACTGGCCTCGGCGAACAGGTCGATGCGCTCCTGTTCGACGCTCAGCCAGTTGCTGACGCCAAGCACCTCGCCTACGGCATTGCCCAGGGCGAACGGCGTGTCGAAAATACGTGCCATGCTCAAGCCCTCTGACTGGAAACCGACAAAACTTCGCCGGTCATGTAGGAGCTGTAATCGCTGGCCAGAAACATCATCACGTTGGCCACCTCCCAAACCTCGGCGGCACGGCCGAAGGCCTCGTTCGCCGCAAGCTGCTCGAGCACCGCCTGGGGTGCGGAGCGGCGCAGGAAATCGTGCAGGGCAATGCTCGGGCTGACCGCATTGATGCGGATCCCGTATTCGGCCGCCTCGACCGCGGCGCAGCGGGTCAAGGCCATGACCCCAGCCTTGGCAGCGGCGTAATGCGATTGTTCTTTCTGTGCGCGCCAGCCAAGCACCGAGGCGTTGTTGACGATGACGCCGGCGCGGCGCTCCATCATTCTGGGCAGCATGGCGCGGGTCATGCGCATGGTGCCGGTGAGGGTCACATCGAGCACGCGGTTCCACTCTTCGTCGCCCATCTCTACCAACAGGCGCGAACCACCGAGACCGGCGTTGTTGATCAGTACATCGACGCCCCCCAGATCGCGCTCGGCGCAAGCAATCAGGTTTTGTACCTGGGTCTCGTCCGCGACGTTGCAGGCTTGGCCAAAGACTTGCTGCAGGCCGGTCGCTTCACGAATTTTCAGCACGGCCTCTTGCAAACGACCCTCGTGGATATCGCTGATCATCAACGCCCGGCAGCCTTCTTCGGCAGCACGCAAAGCAGCGGAAAAGCCGATACCGGCGCCTGCCGCGGCGGTAATCAGCACCGACTTGTCACGCAACAGGCCGTGGCCCGGCACATAGTTAGGAACGGACATGGGCAAACTCCTTGGGTCAGGGACGCAGGCGCGGCTCTTTGGGCATGCCCAGAGCGCGCTCGGCGATGATATTGCGCTGGATCTCGTTACTGCCGCCGTAAAGGGTGTCGGCGCGACTGAACAGATACAGCGATTGCAGACGGGTGAGCTGATAAGGCGCGGCGTCGAGCAGTTCCGCTTCGGCACCGAGCACGTCCATCGCCAGCTTGCCGAGGTTGGCATGCCAGCTGGACCAGAACAGCTTGTAGATGGTCGCCTCTTTGCGCAGAGCGCCGTCCTGCGCGCCGGAGAGCATCCGCAGCGAGTTGTAGCGCATGATCCGCAGCCCGCTCCAGGCCTCGGCCAGGCGCTGGCGCAGGATCGGATCGCGAGCGGCACCGTTGGCCCTGGCGATGGCGATGATCTCGCTCAACTCATTTTGAAACTGCATTTGCTGGCCGAGGGTCGAGACTCCGCGCTCGAAACCGAGCAGTGCCATGGCGATCTTCCAGCCCTCGCCGGGCAGGCCAACGATGTTTGCCGCGTCGGTCCGGGCGTTGTCGAAGAACACTTCGTTGAATTCCGAGGTGCCGGTCAGTTGCTCGATCGGGCGCACGGTGATGCCGGCCTGGTCCATGGGCACCAGCAGGAACGACAGGCCACGGTGGCCGACACTGCCCGGTTCGGTGCGGGCGATGACGAAGCACCAGTCCGACTCATGGGCCAGCGAGGTCCAGACCTTCTGCCCGTTGATGACCCAGCTGCCGGCCTCATCCAGTGCCGCGCGGGTCTTGACGTTGGCCAGGTCGGAACCTGCGCCCGGCTCGGAGTAACCCTGGCACCAGAACGCCGTGCCGCTGACGATCCCCGGAAGAAAGCGCTGCTTCTGTTCTTCACTGCCGAAGGCGGCGATGGTCGGCCCGGCCAGCCCTTCGCCGATATGGCCCATGCGCCCGGGGCCACCGACGCGGGCGTACTCTTCGTTGAAAATCACCTGCTGGCTGATCGACAGGCCGCGCCCGCCGTGCTTCGGGGCCCAACCGACACAGGTCCAGCCACCACTGGCCAGCTTGCGCTCCCAGGCCTTGCGCTCTTCGGGAAACATATGTTCGTCGCCCGGGCCACCACGAAAACGCAGTTGCTCGAATTCGCCGCAAAGGTTGGCAGCCAACCAGTCGGCCACCTCCCGGCGGAAGCGCTCGTCCTGCTCGCTGAAACTGATCTTCATGGCTGCTCCCCGAGAATCAGCGTGGCGATCCGCTCGCGGTGCCAGGCCGGTGCGCCGAGCAAGCTTTCGCTGGCGCGGGCGCGTTTGAAATAGAGATGCGGGTCGTATTCCCAGGTAAAACCAACCCCGCCGTGCAGCTGGATCGACTCGGCGGCGCAGTGAAAATAGGTTTCCGAGCAGTGTGCCTTGGCCAAAGCCGAGGCCAGGGACAACTCGGTGGCGACCTGGGCATCGCCCTGCGGGTCGAGCACTTCCTGGGCGACGCAGGCGGCGTAGTAACTGGCCGAGCGGGCGCATTCGACCTGCAGCATCATGTCGGCGGCGCGGTGCTTGAGCGCCTGGAAGCTGGCGATCGGCCGACCGAACTGCTGGCGCTCCTGCATGTAGGCAACGCTCAGATCCAGCACCTGCTGGGCGCCACCGGTCTGCTCGGCGGCCAGGCCGATGCAGGCCAGTTGCAGAACCTGCTCCAGCTGCGGCCAGCCCGCTCCGAACTCGCCCAGTAAAGCATCGGCACCGAGGTACAAATCAGTGAGCTGTATGCGTGCCACGCGGCGCGTCTGGTCCATGGTCGGCAACCACTGCCGTTCGATACCGACGCTGGCGGCATCCACCACGAACAGACTGATACCCGCTTCGCCCGCGGTACCGGGGATGCGCGCAGCGATGACCAGAAGGTCCGCGCTGTGCCCGTCAATCACATGTTTGAACGTGCCATTGAGAACAAACCCTTCGCCTTCGCCGATGGCGGTGGCGGTGGCCTGAACGTCTTCAGCGCTGTAACCATTGCCACTGGTGAAGGCCAGGGTAGCAGTCAGGCTGCCGTCGGCGATCCGTGGCAGCCAGGTGTCTTTCTGTTCATGACTGCCGGCCAGCAGCAACGCTGGCGTCGCCATACAGGCCGTGGCGAAGAAAGGCGAACAGAGCAGCCGCCGGCCCATCTGCTCAAGCAATATCGTCAGTTCCACAAAGCCCAGGCCGAGGCCGCCGAACGCTTCGGGTATATGGATGGCAGGCCAGTACATCTCGCTGCACAGTCGCTGCCAGAGGTCGCTGTCGTAACCTCGCTCGGTCGCCATTGCCGCCCGAACCGCGGCACAGTCAGACACATCAGCAAGAAAGCCTTCTGCCGATGCGCGAATCATTTCCTGCTCGTCGCTGAATGCAAATTCCATCGCGGCGCCTTTGCTGTATGGCGGGTGCGCAGGGCGCAACACCCATTTCAGCAACGAGTGTGGCGTCAGGGGGCGGAGGGGGAATCGTTAGGGCTGCCTAGTCCGAACGGCCGATGTCCGTCGCTGCGCCCCCTGAAAAAGCGTTTCAGCTCTGCCGCCCGCGGCCGATACAGCCTCTCAAGCACACAAGCTGGCCTCCAAGAACAACAACCTTCCCGGCCACTCGATCAAAAAGCTCAACGCTCCTGGAGGGATTGTATGAATAGCTGGTTCGGCAACATCAGCGTCACTTTGAAACTCGGCCTGGGCTTCGGCCTCGTGCTGCTGCTCACCACCTTGCTCGCCCTGACCAGCTGGATCAGCCTGGGCAGCCTGATCGACCGCAGTAACTGGATGAGCGACATCACCCAGCTCAACTCGGCCCTGACCAACCTGCGCATCAGTCGCCTGCAGTACATGCTGACCAATGGCGACGATGCTTCGGCTGGCAATGTGCAGCAGAAGCTGGAGGCCTTCAGTGCACAACAGCAAAAACTGATGGGCAGCTTCAAAAGCCCGGAAAACATCAAACTGTTGCGTGAGACTGGCGAGCAGATCAGCGCCTACCAACAATCGCTGGCCAAGATGCGCAACGCCTACAACGCCGGCAACGCTGCGCGTCAGCAGATGAAGGCGAAGGCCAGCGGCGCGATGGCGCTGATCGAGGAGCTCAACAAGGCGGTGCTCGCACTGCCCGACAGCGACGAGCATCGCTTCGCCCAACTCCAGGCCATTACCCAGGCCAGGAAACAGCTGCTGCTGGTGCGTGTTGAAGTCCTTGGCTACACCACGAACGTTTCTCTTGAAAATGAACAAGCCGCCATGCGTCAGCTCGATACTGCCCTGGCCGATATCCGCGAACTGAACAATCACCTGCCTGGCGAAGAAGCCCGGATCGAACAATTCGAGGCGGCCTTGATCAGCTATCGCGAGGCGGTCCGTCAATTCAAGGAGGCCAGCAATGAAGGTGTGGTCGCCCGTCAGGAAATGACGGTGCAGGGGGCCGAGATCGTCAAGCGCAGTGATGAGCTGTACCAGATCCAGCTGACCCGCCGCGACAACGAAAGCGCCCACGCACGTACCTTGCAGATCGGCAGCACGCTGCTGGCCCTGCTGTTCGGCGTGCTTGCAGCCTGGGTCATCACTCGGCAGATCACCCGTCCGCTCAAGGAAACGCTACAGGTGGTCGAACGGATTGCCACTGGCGACCTGACCCACGACCAGCACATCACCCGCCGTGACGAGCTGGGTGTATTGCAGCAAGGCATTCAGCGCATGGGCGTGACCCTGCGGGACCTGATCAGTGGCATTCGCGATGGCGTGACCCAGATTGCCAGCGCTGCAGAAGAGCTGTCGGCCGTTACCGAACAGACCAGTGCCGGGGTCAACAGCCAGAAGGTCGAAACCGATCAGGTCGCCACCGCCATGCACGAAATGACCGCAACCGTGCAGGAAGTCGCCCGCAATGCCGAACAGGCCTCCCAGGCCGCCACCGCTGCCGATGGCGAAGCCCGTCAGGGTGATCGCGTGGTCGCAGAGGCGATCGCCCAGATCGAGCGGCTGGCCGAAGAGGTCCGCCGCTCCACGCAAGCCATGGCGCAGCTGCAACAGGAAAGCGACAAGATCGGCAGTGTCATGGACGTGATCAAATCCGTGGCCGAACAGACCAACCTGCTCGCCCTCAATGCCGCGATCGAAGCGGCGCGCGCCGGTGAAGCCGGGCGCGGTTTTGCCGTGGTCGCCGACGAAGTCCGCGGCCTGGCCCAGCGCACGCAGAAGTCCACCGAGGAAATCGAGGAGCTGGTGGCGGGCCTGCAGAGCGGCACCCAACAGGTCGCCAATGTGATGCTGGGCAGCCGCAGCCTGACCGACAGCAGCGTGGAACTGACGCGCAAGGCCGGCCTGTCGCTGGAGAACATCACCCGCACCGTGTCGAACATCCAGTCGATGAACCAGCAGATCGCTGCGGCTGCCGAACAGCAAAGCGCAGTGGCCGAGGAAATCAGCCGCAGCATTCTGAATGTGCGTGATGTGTCCGAGCAGACGGCGGCAGCCAGTGATGAGACTGCAGCGTCGAGCGTTGAATTGGCGCGGTTGGGGAATCAGTTGCAGATGATGGTGAGCCATTTCCGGGTGTAGGGCTCTCGCGGCCCAATCGCTGGCAAGCCAGCTCCTACAGGTTCAGCGCGGACCCTGTAGGAGCTGGCTTGCCAGCGATGAGGCCCTGACAGACAACAGAGAATCTCAAACGGCATAAATCGCCAGCTTCTCCTGGATGAAATCCAGAAAGCACTGAATCCGCAACGCCAGTTGCGAGTTGCGGTAATACACCGCGTGGATCGGCTGGCGATAGCCGCTGTTGGCCTGGGCCAGGATCACCTGCAGGCGTCCGCTGCGAATGTCTTCATGGGTCATGAAGTGCGAAAGGCAGACAATCCCCACGCCGGCCAGTGCCAATTCGCGCAAGGTTTCACCACTGGACGCCGACAGCCCCGGCTGGATCTGCAGCCGGTCGTCTTCGGTATGGCGCAAAGGCCAGTGGTTGAGGGTTTCGGTCTGGGTAAAGCCCAGCAGCACATGCCCGGCCAGCGCTTCGACGTCGGTTGGCGTGCCGTGTTTGGCCAGGTACTCGGGACTGGCCAGGATGTTCAACGGGCTGCAACCCAGTGAGCGCGCGTGCAAGGTCGAGTCAGCCAGGGCACCGATCCGGATCGCGATATCGGTGCTCTGCTCGAGCAGATCGATGATCAGTTCATTGGTATTGAGTTCCAGCTGGATATCCGGATACAACTGCCGAAACTCACCGATCCACGGCACGATGGCATGCAGCATGAACGGCAGGGCCGCATTGATGCGCAAGCGCCCGGACGGCGTCTGGTGTCGCAGCGACAGGTGCTCCTCCAGCTCTTCCATCTGCGCCAGGATCTGCTTGGCCCGCTCGAAGAAGAAGCGCCCCTCCTCGGTCAGGTCCATGCGTCGCGTGGTGCGGTTGATCAGGGTGGTGTCGAGCTTGCTTTCAAGCCGCGACAACGTGCGGCTGATGGCCGATGGTGTCTGGCCAATCTGCTCGGCCGCAGCCGAGATCGAGCCGCACTCGATCACCGAGACAAACACCTGCAACTCATCGGATCTGGCTTTCACTGCGCCCCCTTCTGGTCAAGACAGCGTTTGATAGTAGCCGCCCGGGAGGCATTTGAAACGCCCCGGTTCAAGCCGCCACGTCGAAGACCTTGGCCAGGTGCTGCTCATAGCGGGCCACGTCGGCTTCGATAGCCGGCATCTTCATCACGTTGACGCTGAGGAAGGTCGGCAAGCCCGTCATGCCCAGGAATTGATTGGCCTTGTGGAATGGGAAGTACACCGCGTCCACACCCTTGCCCTCGAAGAAGTCGGTCGGGTCGTCGAAGGCTTGCTGTGGCGCATTCCAGGTGGCGGAGATCATGTACTGCTTGCCGTGGATCAGGCCGCCGCTGCCGTATTTCTGCAAGGTATCGGAACGGGTGCGGCCGTCATTGGCATACAGGCTGCCGTGGCCCTGGGTGAAGACTTCATCGATGTACTTCTTCACCGTCCAGGGGGCGCCCATCCACCAGCCGGGCATTTGATAGATGATCACGTCGGCCCAGAGAAACTTCTGCACCTCTTGCTCAATGTCGTAGCCGCCATCGATGAAGGTTTCCTTGACGTCGAAACCCGAGCGGTCCAGGAACGCCAGGGCGGCCTCGTGCAAGGTCGCGTTGTAGCGACCGTCGGAGTGAGCGAATTGCTTGCCACCGTTGAGCAACAGTACTTTTTTCATGTGATGCCTCAGCTGCTGTTCAATCCTGGCCAGGTCTTGCCGGGCCGTTGGACTGATGAAATGGGATGGCGGCATCTTAAGCAGCGGGTTGGCCGGGAAAAACCGGCCGCGAGACAAAATACATTTGACTGTAACGCACGAATCAAGGCGTTATTCATGCCGTAGAATTGCAACCTCCCCTCCGCTAGCCGTTGAGCAATTTTTCGATCAACGATACTCCAGCGTCAAAACCAGCCGTTGGTCGGATTGTGCGGAGGCCCGCCTGGGTCTGGACCTGGCAAGGTGGCTCTACAATGCTGCCAGTGAAATGAATAACCCCTCCGTTCGAAGCAATCGCCGCACCTGACAAGGACAGACTCACTGCTAAACAGGATAACCGCCGGGATTTGTTGATCATTGCTGGAAGCCTCAGGTATTCGCAGCCGATGAAACTGCTGGGCATTCCGCTGCAGCGGCCATCCGCTGAAAAACTTGAGGGAACTACAGCTGGTCGGCAATGGCGCGCGGCACGCTCTTTTTTTTTGACCCCGCCAGCGGGTTAGCTACAGTAGCCGTTAGCCGCTATCGATCTGTTGTTTTTTCTAAGGAGAGAACTATGCAGCGCTTTGCCAGTCCGTCGGATTACGTCCTGCGGGACGTTGAGGGGAAGAAAGTCTACTCGCTCCCCTGGGAGCGCAGGATTTGTCCGGGTAATCCTACGGACGAGCCCGAGCTAGGCGCGATGCGCTATAACAAGTACATTTTGAATTTCATGCATGGGGTTTCGCCAAAATCGCCCACAGACCAGGCAATGGATATTGCTCGATGGTGCCTGGCCGAGCCTGGGGAGCCTGCCAGAGCGCTGGCAGACGATTTATCGGCGGCCTACCTGAGCCGGTACCAATTCTCGCTCGAAGACTTGCCCCGGCACGACGATGAGTCGAAGGAGCATCGAGCTTATCTGGCGTTCTGGGCGGACGAAATCAAAAAGCTGCCAGCGAAAACCGTGATGGCCTTGCGTGCCCGAGCGGCAGGCATTACGGCAGGCGTTACGGGCTAGTGCTTGTCGCGTTTTGGACAGCTGGAGGTCGAGTTCAGACAATCGATACACAGGCTGGAGGGCTAGGGTGTTGCTCTGTCATTCACCCCGCTCGGAGCCTTCATGTCGAAATCCCTCGTTGTCCTTCGCGATACTCACCCGCTGCCAGTGCTCGACGCCTGCAAATGGGAAAAACTGGCCGGTGACCCGCACACCGTGAACCTCAATGCCTACACCAGTGAAGATGGCAGCAAGATCATGGGTACCTGGATCTGTACGCCGGGTAAATGGCGGGTCAATTACGAGAAGTGGGAGTATTGCCACTTCCAGGAAGGCTACTGCGTGATTACCCCCGATGGCCAGGAGCCGGTGCACCTGCGTGCCGGGGATATCTTTATCGTGGAGCCGGGTATGCGCGGTACCTGGGAAGTGGTCGAGACCGTGCGCAAGTATTTTGTGTTTGCCTGATTTTTGAAGGTCCTCACGGACCTTATCGCTGGCAAGCCAGCTCCCACAGGAGAGATCACTGAGATCCCTTGTGGGAGCTGGCTTGCCAGCGATTGGCCGTTACGCGATCACTCAGGCTTGCGATAAGCCCCCACAATCGCCGAAAAGTCCTTGCCCCCCTCCCCCCGCAGGCTCATCGCCTGATACAACTGCTGCGCCACCGCCCCCAGGATCACCGGCTGATGCGCCAGGCGCGCCGCCTCGGTGGCCAGGCCCAGATCCTTGAGCATCAACTCCGCATGAAACCCACCGGTATAACCCCGTGAAGCCGGGGCCGTTTCAATGATGCCGGGCCATGGGTTGTAGGTGTCCGAACTCCAGCAGCGCCCGGTCGAGCTGTTGATGACCCCGGCCAGGACCTTGGTATCGATACCCAGCGCCTCACCCAATGCCATGGCCTCGGACACCCCGATCATCGAGATACCCAACAGCAGGTTGTTGCAGATCTTGGCGATCTGCCCGGTGCCGACTTCACCGCAATGCACGATATTGCGACCCATTTGTGCCAGTACCGGTTGCAGCTTCCCGAACAACTCATCGGTGGCGCCAACCATGAAGGTCAGCGTGCCGGCCGCCGCGCCACCGGTGCCTCCGGAAACCGGCGCATCGGCCAGGGGAACGCCCTGTTTGGCCGCCGCGGCCGAGACTTCCCGGGCGGTCTGTGGGTCAATGGTGCTGCATTCCACTGCCAGGGTACCGGCACGAATACCGGCCAACACACCGTCTTCGTTCAAGTAGACGCTGCGCACGTGCGCGGCAGCCGGGAGCATGGTGATTACCAGCTCGCATTCGCGCACGGTCTCACGCGGCGAAGCGCAGATATTTCCACCCAGTTCCTTGAATTCGGCCAGCACCGTCGTGTTCAGGTCGAACACGTCCAGCTGATGCCCGGCCTTGATCAAGTTACGCGCCATCGGCGCGCCCATGTTGCCCAAGCCGATAAATGCAATACGCATGATGGTTCTCCTTAACGCAGGTGGATGGTGGTGTTCACACCGTCATTGACGCTTTCATCGTCGAACCAGCGGCTGGTGACCGTCTTGGTCTGGGTGTAGAACTGCACCACCTGTTTGCCATACGGTCCCAGGTCGCCGAGCTTGGAGCCGCGTGAACCGGTGAAGCTGAAGAACGGAACCGGAACCGGGATCGGAATGTTGATTCCGACCTGCCCCACGTCGATCTCGTTCTGGAACTTGCGTGCCGCCGCACCGCTCTGGGTGAACAGGCCAACGCCGTTACCGTAGGGGTTGCGGTTGACCAGCGTGATGGCATCGTCGAGGGTATCGACTTCCAGCACCACCAGCACCGGGCCGAAGATTTCCTTGGTGTAGATCTCCATGTCGGTAGTCACACCGGAGAACAGGGTCGGGCCGATGAAGTTGCCCTGCTCGTAACCCGGCACCTTGATGCCGCGCCCGTCCAGTTCCAGCTTGGCGCCTTCGCGCACGCCGCTTTCGATCAGGCCGAGCACGCGTTCCTTGGCCCGCTTGGAAATGAGCGGGCCGACATCCGTGCCCGGTTCGGAGCCGGCATTGACCGTGAGTTTTTCCGCCAGTGTCTTGAGCTCGGGCAGCCATTTGCGTGCCCCGCCCACCAGCACCGCCACCGACGTGGCCATGCAACGTTGCCCGGCCGCACCGAAGCCGGCACCGACCAGCGCATTGAGGGTCTGCTCGCGATTGGCATCGGGCAGCACCACGGCGTGGTTCTTCGCGCCCATCATCGACTGCACGCGCTTGCCGTGCTTGCCGGCCAGGTTGTAGACGTGGGTACCGACTTCGGTCGAACCGACGAAGGACACGGCCTTGATGTCCGGGTGGGTGCAAATCGCATCGACCACGTCCTTGCCACCATGCACCACGTTCAGCACGCCAGGCGGCACACCGGCTTCGACTGCCAGCTCAACCAGCATCATGGTCGACATCGGGTCCTGCTCGGAAGGCTTGAGCACAAAGGTGTTGCCGCAGACGATTGCCATCGGGAACATCCACAGCGGGATCATGGCCGGGAAGTTGAACGGGGTGATGCCCGCGCAGACACCGATCGGCTGGCGCAGCGTGTAGGTGTCGACGCCACCGGCAACGTTCTCGGCGAACTCGCCGATCTGCAGGCTGCCGATCGAGCAGGCATGTTCGACCACTTCCAGGCCGCGGAAGATGTCGCCTTCGGCATCGGCGATGGTCTTGCCCTGCTCGGCGCTGAGGGTCACGGCGATGCGTTTGGAGTGTTCACGAATCAGCGCCTGCAACTTGAGCATGATGCGCATGCGCGCGCCGATCGGTGTGGCACGCCAGGTCTTGAAGGCACGCTGGGCCGCCGCAACGGCAGCGTCGACTTCTTCGCCGGTGGCGAACGGGACCTTGGCCAGGACCTGCTGGGTAGCCGGGTTGATGATGTCGCGCCATTCGCTGGTTTTCGACTCGACCCACTGGCCGTCGATCAGCAGTTTAACGTTTTCGACCTTCGGGTCGGATTGCGGGGATGCGCTCATGAGAATTCTCCTGGTTATTGTTGCGGAGATGTCGAAGCACGGGGGAAGGTGTTGCGCCACGGATGGGTCTGATTTTGAGTATAGACGCGCAAGCATCTGATAAACCTGTACATAAACCCCTGCCAACCAGGCAAAAAAGCATAACGCCTGTATGCTCCGCAGGGCTTCGCTTGGATCCATTCAAAATAATGTCTCAATAATGGCACTCTTGCGAACAGCCAACATAGACGCCTTTCTTAGCCTTTTTGACGTCAATAATCCGCATTAATTATGCAAGCTATTTATTCAGAAAAATCTGAAGTATTGATTTGATCTTTTGGATTCTTCAACCCGCCACCCTGTGCCTACCATCAACACCAGAGCGAACGACCCACGGCGTCGCTTGGTGGGACCAGATACGCAGAGATCCGGCTCAAAAATCATCTGTTGTTGCTGCCCATTGATCGCCGACCGGCTTGCCGCCGTCGTTGTGCTTTTTCAGTAGGCCAAGGGATTTTTGAGGATCACCGATGAAGCTGGAAATTTTCCGCACACTGTGGGGCTACACCGCCAGCAAGGCCCAGGCACTCGAAGAACTGCTGCAGGCCGGCTTTGACGGCATGGAAGCTCGCCTGCCACTGGAGGCGCGCGAGCGGGCAGAGTTTGTCGCGGTTTCGCCTTGGCGCTGGGTCTTGAGGAAGACTATTTCGACAGCATGGTCACCCGCCCGCCGTCCAAGCTTCGGCTGATTCATTACCCCTTCGATGGCGCCGCCCAGGATGCACCGGGCATCGGTGCGCATACCGACTACGAGTGCTTCACCATCCTGCTGGCCGACAAGCCGGGCCTGGAAGTGATGAACGACCTTGACCAGTGGATCGACGCACCACCGATTGCCGCTGCCTGCCTTCGCCCAGGCAGACAGGGATTACGAGGAAATCGCTATCGGTGAACACATGTATGGGCAGGCACTGCAGACCTATCAATACCTGCGCAAGCGGGTGGCAAATGGAGAAGTCAAATTGCCGGAGAAGGCACGCAAGCCTTCGAGTTTCGGACACCTGAAAAATCAGGCGCAACCGTCCTGATTGACGTTTTCAGCAACACTTACCTACGCCGGAGTCTGTAAAAATGAAAAACAACAATAAAAACACCCTTGCACGTATGTCTCTGCTCGCCGCCGGCATGCTCGGCGCATCACTGGCCATGGCCGCTTCGGACACCTTCAAGGTCGGCATGGAAATCACCTATCCACCCTTCGAGTCCTACGACAAGGATAAAAACGTCGTGGGCTCCGACCCTGAGCTGGCCACAGCCCTGGCCAAGCACATGAACGCGAAGGTGGAATTCGTCGACACCAAGTTTCCAAGCCTGATCCTCGGCCTGAACTCCGGGAAGTACGACGCGATCATTTCCGGCATGTACATCACCCCCGAGCGCCAGACCCAGGCCCAGACCATCGCCTATGCCAATACCGGCGCCGCGGTCATGGTCCCCAAGGACAGCCCGATCAAGGCGCAAAAGCCTGAAGACCTCTGCGGCCTGAAACTTGGCCTGGAACAAGGCACGACCTGGGTCAAGGAATTCAGGAAACTTTCCGAGACCTACTGCGTACCGAACAACAAAGGCGCCATCACCGTCAGCGAATACCCATCCGCTCCAGAGGTGACCCAGGCGCTGTTGTCCAAAAACATCGAGGCCCAGGTTGAAATCGCCGGTGCCGCAAAAATGATCGCCGAAAAAACCAACGGCCGGGTGGTGATCACCACCGAGCATCCGATCTATCAGCAAACCCTCGGCATCTTCGTCAAGAAAGGCAACGACGCGACCTACCAGGCCGTGCAAAAGGCTTTCGAGGAAACCAAAAAGAGCGGTGAGTACGCAGCTATTCTTAAAAAGTACGGCCTGGAAGAACCGACTGCCAACTAAGAACCTGCCCCTATAGTTTGGTCGTCTGCCGCCCCTGCCCAGGGGCGGCAGTTTGAGGTGTTCTATGCAATTCGAATGGTCGTACTTCTTTTCCCTGTTCTCCCTGCCGGACTTCTGGAAAGCCTGTGTCACGGTCGTCCAACTCAGTGCCCTGGCCTGGTTCCTCGGCATGCTGCTCGGTTTTTTGCTGGCGACGGCCAAGCTCTCCCAATCGCCATTGCTGCGCATTCCCGCGGCGGTCTATATCTGGTTCTTCCGCAGCATCCCGTTGCTGGTGCTGGTGGTCTTCGTCTACAACTTGCCGCAGCTGTTTCCGGGTAGTGGCCCTATTCTTTCCAACCCCTTCTATTCCGGCTTGCTGGCCCTGGTGGTCACCGAGGCGGCGTACATGGCGGAAATCCATCGCGGCGGCTTGATATCGGTCGCCAAGGGCCAGAAGGAAGCCGGGCGCGCCCTGGGTGTCGGCCTGTTCGGTTTGCAGCGATTGATAGTGATCCCCCAGGCGTTCCGTATCTCGCTGCCCACGCTGATCAATGAATACATCACGGTGGTCAAGCTGACGTCGCTGGTCTCGGTGATCTCCCTGACCGAAATCCTGACGGTCGGCCAACGCCTCTACGCGACCAACTTCCTGGTCATGGAAACCCTCGCCGCCGTGGCGGTGTATTACGTGTTGATCGTCACTGTCTTTGGCTGGTTCCTGCAACGCCTGGAACGGCACCTGGATTTGAACTTCCGCAAGCCGCACACGCTTGACGAGGCCGCCGTAGCAAAACTCAAGGCCAGCGCCGAAGCCTTGCCCGACAGTGCCCGCAAGCCAGCCAACGCCGGCACCGCACCGATCCTGCAGCTGCAGAACATCGAGAAGAGCTATGGCACGCATAAAGTGTTGCTGGGCATCGACCTGAACGTCGACTACGGCCAAGTGGTCTCGATCATCGGCCCGTCGGGTTCAGGCAAGACCTCGCTGATTCGCACCGTCAACGGCCTGGAAAGCATCGACAAGGGCGACATTATGCTGTTCGGCGAGAAGTTCATCAGCCCGACGGACAAGCCCAATAGCGCCCTGCTGCGTCGCGGCGTACGACACATCGGCATGGTGTTCCAGAACTTCAATCTGTTCCCCCATCGCACCATTCTCGACAACGTCACCCTGGCGCCGCGCTACCACGGCAACCCGACAGAGCTGAGCGAACACCGCGCCTACGCGCTGCTGGACAAGGTCGGCCTGTTGACCCATGCCCACAAGTACCCGCACCAGCTCTCCGGCGGCCAGCAACAGCGCGTGGCGATCGCCCGGGCCTTGGCGATGGAACCGCAGATCATGCTGTTCGACGAACCGACTTCGGCCCTGGACCCTGAGCTGGTCAACGATGTGCTGAATGTGATCCGCGACCTGGCCAAGGAAGGCATGACCATGCTGATCGTCACCCATGAAATGGACTTCGCCATGTCCATCTCCGATCGGGTGATTTTCATGGAAAACGGCAACATCCAACTGGACGCCGCACCCAGTACGATCCGTACCGATGCGTCCGGCGAGCGGGTCCGGCGCTTCATGGGCATCGATGCCTCACCGAAAGCCGAGGAGCCCAGCGAGCTGGGGACCATCCTCGCGCAATAGTGACCCTGGACCTCACCGCTAGCTGGCGGTGAGGTCCAGCATCAAGCCACTGAGGCGTTTGACCTTGCGTCGTACTGCCTCTTCGAATACGCCCTGGCGAGGCTCGATCAGGCTGAACCAATGCTTGGCGCGGGTGATCCCGGTGTAGATCAGTTCCTTGGTCAGCACCGGGTTCAATGCATCCGGCAGAATCAGCGCGGTATGGGCAAACTCCGAGCCCTGGGACTTGTGCACCGTCATGGCATAGACCGTCTCCACATCGTTGAGCCGGCTTGGCAGCACGAAACGCACCCCGCCCTTGCCATCGTTGCGCGGGAATGCGACCCGCAGCACCTGTCGCTGGCTGTCCTCGTCGTCGGGCATGCGCAGGGCGATACCGATGTCGCCATTCATCAGCCCCAATCCGTAGTCGTTGCGGGTCATCAGTACCGGGCGGCCTTCATACCAGAGGTCTTCGCTCTCGATCAGCCGGGCCGCGAACAGCGCCCGCGTGACTCGCTGGTTCAGGCCCTCGACACCCCATGCCCCCTTGCGCACGGCGCACAACAATTGGAATGACTCGAAGGCCTGCAGCACCGAGCGTGCCCATTCGCGCCAGCACGGATCATCGGCCGGCGCCTGCCCGGTTGGCCGGGCGCTGTGGATAACCCCCAGGTAATACCGATAGCCTTGCGGGCCATCGTTGCCACGACCGTGCCCTTGCAACAGCAGGCGTTCAAGGGCCCGATCCTGTTCGCCGCGCAGGGCCAGGTCGAACAGGTCGGCGTGGGTGCCAGCGGCCAACAGTTCTCGCGCCTGCTCGGCATTCTGACTGTTGACCAGCCGCGCCAACTGGCCGATGCCGCTGCCCTGGCCGAAGCGACGCGAGTGGCGCAACATCACCACTTGCTGAGCCAGCGGATAAGCCTGGTCACTGCCCTCCTGCAGGCCGCCTTGGGCCAGGCTCTCACCGCTGACGTGCTCCAGCCAGGCGCACGTAGCCGGGCTATAGCGACCGGCTTCGGCATCCCGGCACAGGTCGCCCAGTACCGCGCCGGCTTCCACCGAGGCGAGCTGGTCCTTGTCACCCAGCAGCACCAGGCGCGCATGGGCAGGCAAGGCGTCGAGCAGATTGGCCATCATCTCGAGGTCGATCATCGAGGCTTCATCGACCACCAGCACATCCAGCGGCAACGGGTTGCCCGCGTGGTGCCGAAAATGCCGGGTGTTCGGGCGGCTGCCGAGCAAGCGGTGCACGGTGGTCACTTCAGTGGGGATTTTCTCGCGTACCTGCGCCGTTACCGTCAGGTTCTGCACTTGCTGGCTGATGGACTCGGTCAGGCGCGCCGCCGCCTTGCCGGTGGGCGCCGCCAGACGAATGCGCAAGGGTTTGCCCGCCTCCACCGCCGGCGCCTGGAGCAAGGCCAGCAAGCGCACCACGGTAGTCGTCTTGCCGGTACCCGGGCCACCGGTGACGATACTGAACGCACCCCGCGTGGCCAGGGCACAGGCGAGTTTCTGCCAGTCGATCTGGGCATCCCGGGTGGGGAACAGTTGATCGAGGCGTGCCGACAGATCGCCTGGCACCTCCTCGGCTTCAATCAGACGCTCGCGCAGGGCGCTGTCGATCCGTCGCTCGAAGCCCCAGTAGCGACGCAGGTACAAGCGTTGCCCGGACAGCACCAGCGGCCTCTGTCGAGCGGCTGCGCTGTCATCACCGGCCAGCGCCACCAATGGGCTGCCGGCCAGGGTCTGGCGCCAGGTGTGCGCATCCAGATGCTCGAGCAACTGCGAAGGCAGCAACAGCGGACCGGCCAACGCATCGCCTTCAGGCGGCAAGGACAAGGCGAAATCCGGTGCGGCAAGGGTCTCGCCCAGATCCAGGCAGACATGACCATGGCCCAGTTGGTGACTGGTCAAGGCAGCGGCCAGCAGCACCAGCGGATGACCTTGTGGGTCGCGCTCGCCAAGAAAGGCGACGAACGCTCGGTCCAGGGCGCGCAACCAGCCGCGTTCCACCCAGCGGTCGAGCAGCTTGAGCAAGTCTCCCCCGCGCGCCAATGGCTCAAGCACCGCCAGGCTCTGGGCATCCAGTGGCGTCGGCAGCAGGTCGACCAGTGTACGGTTCATGTGGGTTCTCCCTGAATAAGGTCGGCTTGCGGCTGACGGCTGGCGCCCTGGAACAAGGCATCCATCCGCTCGATCAGTTCACGGGGAGGCCGGGTGAAATACACGCCCTGACTTACTGCACGGGTACCGCGCAGGAAGATGAACAACGCGCCGCCCACGTGCCGGTCGTAGTCGTAATCGGGCAGCCGCGCCTTGAGCTGGCGATGCAAGGCCAGCAGGTACAACATGTATTGCAGGTCATATCGGTTGTCGAGAATCGCGGTGGTCATCGCCTGCTCGCTGTAGGCCGACTCATCGGCGCCCAACCAGTTGGACTTATAGTCGGCGACGTAATAGCGGCCGTCATGCTCGAAGACAAGGTCCATGAAGCCCTTGAACATGCCATTGAGCAACGCGCTTTCGGCGGGGGCGCGCACGGCGCCCTGGTGGGTATGCTCGCTCACCAGGGTGTCGAGCTCGCCGACATCGACCTTATGGCTGGCGAACCAGAACTCCATCTCGATCTGGTAGTGCCGCAGCTGGCTCAGCGCCACCGGCGCGCCCTCGGCGGTCAGGCGTAGCGGCTCATTGATCAGGTGCAGCAGCCAGTCGCCGAGACTGTTGATCCAGCCCGTCCAGCCGCGCCGGTTGCAACGGCTGGCGACCATTTTGAGCGCGCCTTGCGGGTTCGCCGAAACCTGGGCGAAGCCTTCCTTGCCAGCCCATTCGAGCAGGCCATGGAGAAAGGTGCCGGGGTTTGGCCCGCGCGGGAAACGATGGATATCCCCGCTGTCGGGCATCACCTCGCGGGCAGCCTGGGGGTCGAGTCGTTCGTCGTCGAACAGCTTCTGGGCCTGCGGGCTGTCAGGCGACTGGTCGCTGCCGGGGGTAATGTTTTCGCCGATGCGCAGCGCGCTGTAGGAGGCGATCCACCAGTGCTCGGTGGCACGTCGTTTCGGTTGGCGCGGCGCCAGTAGCGTGGCCTCGTTGCGTGGCGCCGTGAAGCGTTGCTCGTCCGCCGCTGGCAGTTCGGCGAGCTGCAGGGCAGTGCTGCCCTGTTGCAGGTCCCGCAGCCAGAGGCTCAGGCCGGCCGATTCAGCCAGCGCGGCGCCTGCGCCAAGCAAGTAACCCAGCGCCGAACGATGCAGGATCGACTCCTTGGTATTGCCGCGCTTGAGGTCTGCCACGCCGAGCCAGCAGGCATGCTGCGCGCGGGTCAAGGCCACATAGAGCAGACGCAGGTCTTCGGCCAGGCGTTCGTCATCGGCAAGCTCGATCTGCTCGGCCGTCGGCGTCAGGGTTACCTGTGCAAGGCCCTGTGCGTCGTGAAAGGCCAGCGGCAGGCGCTTGCCGTCCACCGGCTTGCAGGAGCATATGAACGGCAGGAAAACCAGCGGATACTCAAGACCTTTGGACTTGTGGATCGTCACCACCTTGACCAGTTGCTCGTCGCTTTCCAGGCGCAGAATCTGTTCTTCACCCGCTTGGCCAGACAAGGCCAGGTGCTCGGCCAGATGACGGATCAAGGCCTGTTCGCCATCGAGTTCGGCAGCGGCCTGCTGCAATAGTTCGGACAAGTGCAGCAGGTTTGTCAGCACCCGCTCTCCGTCACTGCGGGTAATCAACGCCTGGGGCAGCTTGAAGTCGTGCAGCAGCTTGCGCAGCATCGGCAGCACACCCTGACTGCGCCACACCGCTCGGTAATCGCGGAACTGCATGACCCGCGCTTCCCAGGCGCGTTCGTCCTGGTTCAGTTGCTCGAGCTCAGGCAGCGACAGGTTCAATGTCATGCTGGCCAGGGCCGCCTTCAGCGGGCGCTCGGCATCGGGTTCGGCACAGGCACGCAGCCAGGCCAGCAGGTCGTGGGCCTCTTGCGCAGCGAAGACCGAGTCCTTGTCCGACAGGTAGACACTGCGTATGCCACGGGCGGCCAGTTCGCTGCGGATGACCTGGGCCTCGTTGCCGTCGCGTACCAGAATCGCAATATCCGAAGGCATCACACCGCACAGTGGCTGGTCGGCCAGGGCGAAGCCGCAAAGGCCCTGTTGGCCACCGTTGAGCAAGCGGACGATCTCGCTCGCGCAGCTGGCTGCCAGTTGTTGGCGATAGACCGTGCCCGACAGCGGCTCGTCGCTGGGCAATTGCCAGACCTGCAGCGCTGCAAGCGGCTGCCCATCGACCTGCAGCACTTCCTTGCGGCCCTGGGCTTTGACCGAAATGAAAGGCACCGGATTGTCGCCATCCCGACGGAACAGAAACGCCCCGCGCCCCTGCTCGCGCATTTCGGCACGGGCGAACACATGGTTCACCGCCGCCACCATGGCGTGACTGGAGCGGAAGTTGGTATCGAGTGTATGCAGGCGCCCCTCGGTCGCCTGGCGGGCTTGCAGGTAGGTGAAAATGTCGGCGCCACGGAAGGCATAGATCGCCTGCTTCGGGTCGCCGATCAGGAACAGGCCGCTGTTGGGGTCGTTGGCCTCGATGTGATAGATGCGCTCGAAGATCCGGTACTGCACCGGGTCCGTGTCCTGGAACTCGTCGATCAGGGCGACCGGAAACTGTTCGCGGATCAGCGTCGCCAACCGCTCGCCACCGGCGCCCTGCAAGGCCGCGTCGAGCCTGAGCAGCATATCGTCGAAGCCCATTTCGGCGCGGCGGCGCTTCTCTTCTTCAAAACGTGCGCCGACCCAGCGTGCGGCATGCTCCAGCACGGCGGCGTCGGGAGTAGGCAAGGCTTGCAGGCTGTCACGCAAGGTGAGCATGGCCTCCAGTGCCGGATGGCTGGGGGCTGCACCCTTCCACGCTTCGGCCATGCCGTCCGGGGTCAGGCGGATAAAGCCGGTGCCGATGTCCAGCTCTTGCTCGGCCTCATCCTGTGCCCAGGCGGTCAGCTTGTCGAACCAGGGTTCGAAGAAACGCGCCTGCATCTTGCGGCCGTCGACCGATTTGCTCGCCAGGCCTTGATTGCAGATCTCACGCAGTTCGAGCGACCACTGCACCCACGGCGCCTTGATCACGCGCAAGGCATCGGCACGCTGCTGCAGGCAGGCCGTGATCAGAACTGTCGGTTCGTCACTGTCGGTACCGGCCTTCTGCTTGCCGAACATGGCCCGAACCCTGGGCAGCAAGGCAGCCGGGCTGCCCCAGTGACTGCGAACCCAGTTCAATGCCTCGCCGTGCATGCTGTAGCAGAAGCGCCGCCAGTAGTCGCGCAGCACTTCGCCGAGCAATTCGCTGTGATCGGTTTCCAGGGTCTGGGTGAACAGGCTGCCGCTGTCGAAGGCGTGTTCGCGCAGCATGCGCTGGCACCAACTGTGGATGGTCGACACTGCGGCTTCGTCCATCCATTGGGCCGCAACATCAAGACGGTTTGCGCAACCGGCCCAATGTTCGGGCGCGAACTCTTCGCGCAACTGCTCGATCAGTGCGTCCGGCGCTGCTATCTCCGCGCGGAAAAAACGGGCGGCTTCGGCCAGACGGGTTCGGATCCGGTCGCGCAATTCCTTGGTCGCGGCATCGGTGAAGGTCACCACCAGTATCTGCGGCGGCAATAATTCGCGCCCGAAACCATTCTGCCCGCCATGCCCGAGCACAAGGCGCAGGTACAGTGCGGAAATGGTGAAGGTCTTGCCCGTACCGGCGCTGGCTTCGATCAGTTGGCTGCCGTGCAGGGGAAAGGCCAGCGCCAGTGGCGGCAATTTCATGGCATCGGTAGTCATCAGCGAGCCTCCTCGGCACTCAAGGATTGCCAGGGGGCCTGGAACAACGGCCGGTACAACGCCTCGCACCAGCCTTCGAATTCTTCGCTTTCAGTCAGGGCGGCAAAGTCCGGGAACTGCCGGGCCAGCGCCATACTTTCACGGCGCTCGCCGTCGCTGGTCTGGCCGTCGCCTTCATAGGCCTTGCAGGCAGCCGCCTGGGCCTTCGCCGGATCGTTCTGGGCCAGCCAGGCAAACGCGGTTTTCACCGCCACCGGCAGTGGCTCGGACATGCCCGCCTGCCGGGCCAGCAGCAGATTGCCCAAGGTTTCCTGGGCAGCGGCCTGGGGGATCGGGGCCAGCAACAGGGTGTCGTCGCTGGCGACCACTGCGCTGCTGAGCGGCAAGCCAACCGCACAGGCCGCCAGATGGGTGACCCAGGTCCGGATCAAACGGTGCCATTTGCGCGAGCGGCTTGATCCGATGGCGTTGGGGATCGTGGTGATGCTGAGCAATCCACCGTCGGCGCGTTGATGCAGGCCGCCAAGCCAGCCTTCGAGTGCCAGTTGCCGGTACTCGAAGCTGATCGGCAGTGCGCTGTTCACCGGCGTCGGCCATAGCGACAACAACTGCGCATGGCGTTGCAACAGGTCCGGCAGTGGCTCAATCAACTCCGCCTGCAGGCACTCACCGAAACCGGCCATGGGCAACAGGCCGCTACCTTGAAGTCGCCGGGCCTGGGCCTGGAGTGCATGCTCGATCTCGGCGGGCCGGGCCATGGCCGCTCCGAGCAGGCTCTCGCTCAGGCTATAGCGCTCGAGTGCATCGAGCACGAAAGGCTCTTCGTCGGCCAAGGGCGCTTCGGCCGACTCGAAAAATACGTTCAGTCGTTGGCTGAAGAAGTGACGGACAGGATGGCGCAAGAAGTCCTGTAGCTGAGTCAGGCTCAAAGGCTCTTCGGGCTCGAAGGGGGTCAGGCCGACTGCGGCATGTGCCGCTTGAGGCCCGGCGTGCAACTGCTGCCATTCCCGGGCATAGCTGAACAACCCGGTGCCCTGATGGAAGTAGCGCGCACTGAAGGGCTGCAAGGGATGCTCCACCGTCAATGCGTGAATCAGCTGCTCACCGGCATCGCGCTTGTCGTCGCTGGCGGTGAGCAGCTGCCAACCGTGGGCCAGATGGTCGCGCAATTGCCCGATCAATACCGAAGCCGGCCGTTCGCTGTTATCGCGAATGCTGCGGCCGACCCAGCTGATGTAGAGCTGATCGCGGGCCGAAAGCAGGGCTTCGAGCAACAGGTAGCGGTCATCCTCGCGGCGCGAACGGTCGCCTGGGCGGTAATCGTGGCCCATCAGGTCGAAATCCAGCGGTGGCTGCGCACGCGGATAGTCGCCATCGTTCATGCCCAGCAGGCAGACCACTTTGAACGGAATCGCGCGCATGGGCATCAGGGTGCAGAAGTTCACCGAGCCGGCAAGGAAGCGCTGGGACAAACGCCCCTGATCCAGGCCGGCCAGCCAGGCTTCACGCACAACCGTGAGTGACAACAAGTCCTGCAGGCCGACGCCTTCACAGGTTTGCAGCCAATCCTCGCGCAGATCCTCCAATTGCACCAACAGATAGTCGTCATGTTCGTTGTCGGCCTGGAAGAACACCTGCAGCAGTGCTTGCAGACGCTCACCCCACTGCTGCGCCGTTGCCGGCCGTAAAAGCGCCTGATGGGCGACTTCCAGGGCATCGAGTAGCGCGACCAATGGGCCGATGAGCGCGGCATCCAGGCCGCCGATTTCATCGTAGGGTTCGATGCCGTCACAAGGCTCGCCGGCACCGACCGCATAGCCCAGCAGCATGCGTCGCAGGCCGAAACGCCAACTGTTCTGCTCAAGGTCAGCGGGCAAACCCAGCCCGGCCCGTTGTTCGGCGTTAAGGCCCCAGCGAATGCCGGCACCCTCGATCCAGCGATGCAGGGTCGGCAGGTCGCGCTCCTGTACACCGAAGCGCGCCCTCAGCGCCGGTACGTCGAGCAGGTCGAGGATCTCACTGACGGGGAAACGGCTATCGGGCAGCTTGAGCAAGTGCTCGACGGCGATCAGCAGCGGGTCGCGCCCGCGCTGGCCCTGGTCGGTCAATGTGAAGGGAATGAAGCGACGGTCGTCGCGGCCGATCTGGCCGAACACCGCGCGTATGTGCGGCGCATAGGCGTCGACATCCGGCACCATGACAATGACGTCGCGAGGCCGCAGCGTGGGGTCGGCGCTGAAGCGGGCCAGCAATTGATCGTGGAGGATCTCGACTTCGCGCTGGGCGCTGTGGGCGACATGGAAACGTACCGAGCGATCCTTGCCGGGATCGATGGGCTCCCAGCGCTGGCGCGTCTCGCTCAGCGGTCGCAGTTCCAGAATGTCGTCCTGCAATTGGTTGAGCAGGGTCTTGGGGTCATTGTCGCTGAACAGGTCGATACGACTATCGCTGAAAGCCGAACGATAGTTGTCGGGATTGTCGTAGCTGTCGAGCAGGTTGATGTAATCGCGGCCTTGTTTGCCCCAGGCAGCCAATAGCGGGTGGGCATACTGGTGCAAGGCGTCGGCGGCGATCACGCTCGGCATGCCGCTTTTGCGGCCCTGGCGCTTGTATTGATGGCGCAGCAGATCCTTGTCGGCGACGATATCGGCCCAGTGGTGCCGGCAGGGGTTGTGTACGCACAGCAGCACCTGGCTGAAGCGCGCCAGGCCTGCCAAGGCCTCGAGCGCCTGGGCCGGAAGAGAAGAAATGCCGAACACAATGACGCGCGAGGGCAGCCCGGTCGGGGCTTCGCTCAGGTTCCTGATACGTTCGATAAACCGTTGATGAACACCGGCACGGCTCTGGGCCATGCCTTCGGTGCCGACATCCAGCAACAGCGCGCGCCACAGTTCGGCCTGCCAGCAGTTGGCCTCGGCCAAGGGGATATTCTCGCCACGGGCATTGCGCACTTGATGTCGACCGGCGGCCCAGTCTTCGAGCCAGTCTGCGCGGTAGACCTGGTATTGGTCGAACAGGTCGGCCAGACGCTCGGCCAATTGGTAGCGCTTGCGCAGATCGGCGTCGTCGACGAGAAAACGCTGCAAGGGTTCGAAGTGTGGCTGGTCGATCACCTCGGGCAACAGGCGCATCAGACGCCAGGTCAGTGGGGCCTTGTCCAGCAACGAGCTTTCGGGGATTTCTTCGCGACCCAGGACCATCCGGTACAGCTGCCACATGAAACTGCCGGGTAGTTGCACGTCGATGGCGGCAGCGATGCCACAACCGCCTTGATCATCCGCTCCAGGATCTTCGGCCAGGGCCAGCTTCAGCCACTGGGCGATGCCGTTGCTCTGCACCAGGGCAATTTCGTTTTCCAGCGGCGCCAGGGGATAGCGACGCATCCAGCTCACGACCAGACTGCGCAGTTCATCCAGACGGTTGCCATGGACCACCATGAATCCCGGGGTGAGTGAGCTTGCTTGCGGCATGAGGCGTCCCTTGAGGCTGTGCTGATAGGGGCGAACCTTATCACTTTTGGCTCAAATCCGGCCGTCAGATCCTGTCGCGAGAAATGAATCCGAATCAACGCGGAACCTGTAGCCGCTGCCGCAGGCTGCGGCTACAGGCTCGGTGTCGCCTGGGCTTTTTTCGGCGCAAAAACAAAACCCCATCTGCTTACGCAGATGGGGTTTCGGAATTTAATCTTGACGATGACCTACTCTCACATGGGGAAACCCCACACTACCATCGGCGATGCATCGTTTCACTGCTGAGTTCGGGATGGGATCAGGTGGTTCCAATGCTCTATGGTCGTCAAGAAATTCTGCTGCCAGGCCGTCTTTCGACGTCTTGGCGAATCGGGTATGTGATGATTTGTGCGTCGCAAACTTTCGGTTCGTTTCGTCTTCACTACCGCAATTTGGCCCTGCTCTTTACAGGAGCAGCAAATTGCTTGGGTGTTATATGGTCAAGCCTCACGGGCAATTAGTATTGGTTAGCTCAACGCCTCACAGCGCTTACACACCCAACCTATCAACGTCGTAGTCTTCGACGGCCCTTCAGGGAGCTCAAGGCTCCAGTGAGATCTCATCTTGAGGCTAGTTTCCCGCTTAGATGCTTTCAGCGGTTATCTATTCCGAACATAGCTACCCGGCAATGCCACTGGCGTGACAACCGGAACACCAGAGGTTCGTCCACTCCGGTCCTCTCGTACTAGGAGCAGCCCCTCTCAAATCTCAAACGTCCACGGCAGATAGGGACCGAACTGTCTCACGACGTTCTAAACCCAGCTCGCGTACCACTTTAAATGGCGAACAGCCATACCCTTGGGACCGGCTTCAGCCCCAGGATGTGATGAGCCGACATCGAGGTGCCAAACACCGCCGTCGATATGAACTCTTGGGCGGTATCAGCCTGTTATCCCCGGAGTACCTTTTATCCGTTGAGCGATGGCCCTTCCATACAGAACCACCGGATCACTAAGACCTACTTTCGTACCTGCTCGACGTGTCTGTCTCGCAGTCAAGCGCGCTTTTGCCTTTATACTCTACGACCGATTTCCGACCGGTCTGAGCGCACCTTCGTACTCCTCCGTTACTCTTTAGGAGGAGACCGCCCCAGTCAAACTACCCACCATACACTGTCCTCGATCCGGATAACGGACCTGAGTTAGAACCTCAAAGTTGCCAGGGTGGTATTTCAAGGATGGCTCCACGCGAACTGGCGTCCACGCTTCAAAGCCTCCCACCTATCCTACACAAGCAAATTCAAAGTCCAGTGCAAAGCTATAGTAAAGGTTCACGGGGTCTTTCCGTCTAGCCGCGGATACACTGCATCTTCACAGCGATTTCAATTTCACTGAGTCTCGGGTGGAGACAGCGCCGCCATCGTTACGCCATTCGTGCAGGTCGGAACTTACCCGACAAGGAATTTCGCTACCTTAGGACCGTTATAGTTACGGCCGCCGTTTACCGGGGCTTCGATCAAGAGCTTCGCGTTAGCTAACCCCATCAATTAACCTTCCGGCACCGGGCAGGCGTCACACCCTATACGTCCACTTTCGTGTTTGCAGAGTGCTGTGTTTTTTAATAAACAGTCGCAGCGGCCTGGTATCTTCGACCGGCATGAGCTTACGCAGTAAATGCTTCACCCTCACCGGCGCACCTTCTCCCGAAGTTACGGTGCCATTTTGCCTAGTTCCTTCACCCGAGTTCTCTCAAGCGCCTTGGTATTCTCTACCCAACCACCTGTGTCGGTTTGGGGTACGGTTCCTGGTTACCTGAAGCTTAGAAGCTTTTCTTGGAAGCATGGCATCAACCACTTCGCGCTCTAATGAGCACTCGTCATCAGCTCTCGGCCTTGAACCCCCCGGATTTACCTAAGAGTCCAGCCTACCACCTTAAACTTGGACAACCAACGCCAAGCTGGCCTAGCCTTCTCCGTCCCTCCATCGCAATAACCAGAAGTACAGGAATATTAACCTGTTTTCCATCGACTACGCTTTTCAGCCTCGCCTTAGGGACCGACTAACCCTGCGTCGATTAACGTTGCGCAGGAAACCTTGGTCTTTCGGCGTGGGTGTTTTTCACACCCATTGTCGTTACTCATGTCAGCATTCGCACTTCTGATACCTCCAGCCAGCTTCTCAACTGACCTTCACAGGCTTACAGAACGCTCCTCTACCGCATCACCCTAAGGTGATACCCGTAGCTTCGGTGTATGGTTTGAGCCCCGTTACATCTTCCGCGCAGGCCGACTCGACTAGTGAGCTATTACGCTTTCTTTAAAGGGTGGCTGCTTCTAAGCCAACCTCCTAGCTGTCTAAGCCTTCCCACATCGTTTCCCACTTAACCATAACTTTGGGACCTTAGCTGACGGTCTGGGTTGTTTCCCTTTTCACGACGGACGTTAGCACCCGCCGTGTGTCTCCCATGCTCGGCACTTGTAGGTATTCGGAGTTTGCATCGGTTTGGTAAGTCGGGATGACCCCCCTAGCCGAAACAGTGCTCTACCCCCCTACAGTGATACATGAGGCGCTACCTAAATAGCTTTCGAGGAGAACCAGCTATCTCCGAGCTTGATTAGCCTTTCACTCCGATCCACAGGTCATCCGCTAACTTTTCAACGGTAGTCGGTTCGGTCCTCCAGTCAGTGTTACCTAACCTTCAACCTGCCCATGGATAGATCGCCCGGTTTCGGGTCTATACCCAGCGACTAAACGCCCTATTAAGACTCGCTTTCGCTACGCCTCCCCTATTCGGTTAAGCTCGCCACTGAATATAAGTCGCTGACCCATTATACAAAAGGTACGCAGTCACAGAACAAGTCTGCTCCCACTGCTTGTACGCATACGGTTTCAGGATCTATTTCACTCCCCTCTCCGGGGTTCTTTTCGCCTTTCCCTCACGGTACTAGTTCACTATCGGTCAGTCAGTAGTATTTAGCCTTGGAGGATGGTCCCCCCCCATATTCAGACAAAGTTTCTCGTGCTCCGTCCTACTCGATTTCATTGACAAGAGATTTTCGCGTACAGGGCTATCACCCACTATGGCCGCACTTTCCAGAGCGTTCCGCTAATCTCAAATCAACTTAAGGGCTAGTCCCCGTTCGCTCGCCACTACTAAGGGAATCTCGGTTGATTTCTTTTCCTCAGGGTACTTAGATGTTTCAGTTCCCCTGGTTCGCCTCTTGCACCTATGTATTCAGTACAAGATAACCATCTTGTGATGGCTGGGTTCCCCCCATTCAGACATCTCCGGATCACAGTCTGTTTGCCGACTCCCCGAAGCTTTTCGCAGGCTACCACGTCTTTCATCGCCTCTGACTGCCAAGGCATCCACCGTATGCGCTTCTTCACTTGACCATATAACCCCAAGCAATCTGGTTATACTGTGAAGACGACATTCGCCGAAAATTCGCGATTAAACTCACAAATTTTACCTTAGCCTGAATAAACACCAGTGAAAGTGCTATCCAGTCTATCTTTCTATCACATACCCAAATTTTTAAAGAACGATCTAATCAAAAGACTAGAAATCAACATTCAAAGTGAATGCTCATTTCTAAGCTTTTCGAAGCAGTTTATGGTGGAGCCAAGCGGGATCGAACCGCTGACCTCCTGCGTGCAAGGCAGGCGCTCTCCCAGCTGAGCTATGGCCCCATAACAAAATTGGTGGGTCTGGGCAGATTCGAACTGCCGACCTCACCCTTATCAGGGGTGCGCTCTAACCAACTGAGCTACAGACCCAATTTCGAGCTTGTAACTGTTAGCTTGGCGCTATCAGCTTGGAGCTTAAAGCTGCTTCTATCGTCTTCTTCAATGAATCAAGCAATTCGTGTGGGAGCTTATAAGACAGCTGATGTCTTCGATTAAGGAGGTGATCCAGCCGCAGGTTCCCCTACGGCTACCTTGTTACGACTTCACCCCAGTCATGAATCACACCGTGGTAACCGTCCTCCCGAAGGTTAGACTAGCTACTTCTGGTGCAACCCACTCCCATGGTGTGACGGGCGGTGTGTACAAGGCCCGGGAACGTATTCACCGCGACATTCTGATTCGCGATTACTAGCGATTCCGACTTCACGCAGTCGAGTTGCAGACTGCGATCCGGACTACGATCGGTTTTGTGAGATTAGCTCCACCTCGCGGCTTGGCGACCCTCTGTACCGACCATTGTAGCACGTGTGTAGCCCAGGCCGTAAGGGCCATGATGACTTGACGTCATCCCCACCTTCCTCCGGTTTGTCACCGGCAGTCTCCTTAGAGTGCCCACCATAACGTGCTGGTAACTAAGGACAAGGGTTGCGCTCGTTACGGGACTTAACCCAACATCTCACGACACGAGCTGACGACAGCCATGCAGCACCTGTCTCAATGCTCCCGAAGGCACCAATCCATCTCTGGAAAGTTCATTGGATGTCAAGGCCTGGTAAGGTTCTTCGCGTTGCTTCGAATTAAACCACATGCTCCACCGCTTGTGCGGGCCCCCCGTCAATTCATTTGAGTTTTAACCTTGCGGCCGTACTCCCCAGGCGGTCAACTTAATGCGTTAGCTGCGCCACTAAAGTCTCAAGGACTCCAACGGCTAGTTGACATCGTTTACGGCGTGGACTACCAGGGTATCTAATCCTGTTTGCTCCCCACGCTTTCGCACCTCAGTGTCAGTATGAGCCCAGGTGGTCGCCTTCGCCACTGGTGTTCCTTCCTATATCTACGCATTTCACCGCTACACAGGAAATTCCACCACCCTCTGCCCTACTCTAGCTCGCCAGTTTTGGATGCAGTTCCCAGGTTGAGCCCGGGGATTTCACATCCAACTTAACGAACCACCTACGCGCGCTTTACGCCCAGTAATTCCGATTAACGCTTGCACCCTCTGTATTACCGCGGCTGCTGGCACAGAGTTAGCCGGTGCTTATTCTGTCGGTAACGTCAAAACATCAACGTATTAGGTTAATGCCCTTCCTCCCAACTTAAAGTGCTTTACAATCCGAAGACCTTCTTCACACACGCGGCATGGCTGGATCAGGCTTTCGCCCATTGTCCAATATTCCCCACTGCTGCCTCCCGTAGGAGTCTGGACCGTGTCTCAGTTCCAGTGTGACTGATCATCCTCTCAGACCAGTTACGGATCGTCGCCTTGGTGAGCCTTTACCCCCACCAACTAGCTAATCCGACCTAGGCTCATCTGATAGCGTGAGGTCCGAAGATCCCCCCACTTTCTCCCGTAGGACGTATGCGGTATTAGCGTCCGTTTCCGAACGTTATCCCCCCACTACCAGGCAGATTCCTAGGCATTACTCACCCGTCCGCCGCTCGCCACCAGGTACAAGTACCCGTGCTGCCGCTCGACTTGCATGTGTTAGGCCTGCCGCCAGCGTTCAATCTGAGCCATGATCAAACTCTTCAGTTCAATACTGCTTGGGTTTTGAGAAAACCCTAAACTTGGCTCAGCAATCTCAAAATGAACTATATGATTGCTCATGTAGCCACTTGTGATGCTGATAATCTTTCTGACTATCAGTCTGAGCTCACAAGCACCCACACGAATTGCTTGATTCAGTTGTTAAAGAGCGGTTGGTTGATTCTTTCGTCTCAACCGAGGCGCGAATTCTACGCTTTCCTCGGTCTCTGTCAAGCGTTTATTTTCAGAAGTTTTTCGATTTTCTCGTTTAACTTCAAACACTTGACTCGCTTCGATCACTCGTCAGCGGGAGGCGAATTCTACAGCGTTTCAAACCGCTGTCAACCACCTTTTCCACCGCTTTCGATCGGAAGATCGAAGCTGCTTCTTCGCTGCTTACTTCGGTTAACTCTTTGATTCTCAAGGAGTTTTCCGTTTCGTCTGCGCCGGAAGTGGGGCGAATTATAGAGAGATCCAAGAGCGCGTCAACACTTAATTTAAAGAAAGTGTCATAAAGGTCAAACAGCCCTATAAAAGCAAAGGGGGCGGGCCTTTCGGCCCGCCCCCTTCTTCACCACTACTTACAGGCTTGGGAACGCAAACTGCGAAGCCTCATGGCTGGCGCGCTGCGGCCAACGCTGGGTGATCGCCTTGCGGCGGGTGTAGAAACGCACTCCATCCGGACCGTAGGCATGCAGGTCGCCGAACAGCGAACGCTTCCAGCCGCCGAAGCTGTGGTAAGCGACCGGCACCGGCAGCGGTACGTTGACGCCGACCATGCCGACTTCGATTTCGTCGCAGAACAGGCGCGCGGCCTCACCGTCACGGGTGAAGATGCAGGTGCCGTTGCCATATTCGTGATCGTTGATCAGCTGCATGGCTTCTTCCAGGCTGTTCACGCGCACGATGCACAGGACTGGGCCGAAGATTTCTTCTTTATAGATGCGCATTTCAGGGGTGACGTTGTCGAACAGGCAACCACCCAGGAAGAAGCCCTCTTCGTTACCCGGTACCACCAGGCCACGGCCATCGACCACCAGCCTGGCGCCGGCCTTGACACCGTCTTCCACGTAGCCGGCTACCTTGTCGCGAGCCTGGCCGGTCACCAGTGGGCCCATGTCTAGGCCGCACGAAGTGCCTGCACCTATTTTCAGCGCCTTGACCTGGGGTACCAGCTTGGCAACCAATGCGTCCGCAACCTGGTCACCCACGCAAACGGCAACCGAGATCGCCATGCAACGCTCGCCGCACGAACCGTAGGCTGCGCCCATCAGTGCGCTCACGGCGTTGTCCAGGTCGGCATCGGGCATCAGTACCGCGTGGTTCTTCGCCCCGCCCAGTGCCTGCACGCGCTTGCCGCGCTTGGTGCCTTCGCTGTAGATGTACTCGGCGATCGGGGTCGAACCGACAAAGCTCAGCGCTTTGACTTCCGGCGCCTCGATCAGCGCATCGACGGCTTCCTTGTCGCCATGCACGACGTTCAGCACGCCATTGGGCAGGCCGGCTTCCTGCATCAGCTGTGCGATATAAAGAGTGGAACTCGGGTCACGCTCCGACGGCTTCAGGATGAAGCAGTTGCCGCAGGCGATGGCCAGTGGATACATCCACAGCGGCACCATGGCCGGGAAGTTGAACGGGGTGATGCCGGCAACCACGCCCAGTGGCTGGAAATCGGACCAGGCGTCGATATTCGGGCCGACGTTGCGGCTGTATTCGCCCTTGAGAATTTCCGGGGCGGCGGCGGCGTACTCGACGTTCTCGATGCCACGCTTCAATTCACCGGCAGCATCTTCCAGGGTCTTGCCATGCTCTTCGCTGATCAGCTGGGCAATGCGTGCTTCGTTCTGCTCGAGCAGTTGCTTGAAGCGGAACAGAACCTGGGCGCGCTTGGCCGGCGGGGTGTTGCGCCAGGCCGGAAAGGCGGCCTTGGCGGCGTCGATGGCCAACTGCATGGTGGCGCGGCTCGCCAGCGGCACCTTGTGGATAGCCTGGCCGGTCGAGGGATTGAAAACATCAGCCGTACGGTCACTGCCGCCAATCAGGTCGCCATTGATCAGGTGCTGGATAGTGCTCATGCAAAACTCCTAAAGGGCTGGATCAAGGGCGAGTCTGCTCGCCCCCGTCACACAAAGAGGTATCAGTCGATCTGGTTCAGGGCTTCGCCGACGGCGTCGAACAGGCGGTCGAGTTCTTGCGGCTTGCTGTTGAAGGTTGGCCCGAACTGCAGGGTGTCGCCGCCGAAACGGACATAAAAGCCAGCGTTCCACAGCTTCATGCCCACTTCGAATGGACGGACGATGGCATCACCATCGCGAGCAGCGATCTGGATCGCGCCGGCCAGGCCGTAGTTACGAATGTCGACGACATTCTTCGCACCCTTCACGCCATGCAGCACGCTCTCGAAATGCGGAGCCAGTTCAGCGGCCTGTTGCACCAGGTTTT
This sequence comes from Pseudomonas sp. LS1212, assembly GCF_024741815.1. Lineage (NCBI taxonomy): Bacteria > Pseudomonadati > Pseudomonadota > Gammaproteobacteria > Pseudomonadales > Pseudomonadaceae > Pseudomonas > Pseudomonas sp. LS1212. The sequence continues at coordinate 688,674 of NZ_CP102951.1, read as the reverse complement.
CCTTTTGCAGCAGGTCCAGTGCGGCAATGCCTGCGGCGCACGCCACCGGATGGGCCGAGTAGGTGTAACCGTGCGGGAACTCGACAGCGTATTCCGGCGTTGGCTGGTTCATGAAGGTCTGGTAGATCTCGCTGCTGGCAATCACCGCGCCCATCGGGATGGCGCCGTTGGTGACCTGCTTGGCGATGCACATCAAATCCGGGGTAACACCGAAGGCGTCGGCACCGAACATCGCGCCCATGCGGCCGAAGCCGGTGATCACTTCGTCGAAGATCAGCAGGATGTTGTGCTGGTCGCAGATTTCGCGCAGGCGCTTGAGGTAGCCCTTGGGCGGCGGCAGCACGCCAGCGGAGCCGGCCAGTGGCTCGACGATGAGCGCGGCGATGTTCGAGGCGTCATGCAATTCGATCAGCTTGAGCATCTCGTCGGCCAGGGCGATACCGCCCTCTTCCGGCAGGCCCCTGGAATAGGCATTGCTGGCCAACAGGGTATGAGGCAGATGGTCGACGTCGAGCAACTGGCCGAACATCTTGCGGTTGCCACCGACCCCACCCAGGCTGGTGCCGGCGATGTTCACTCCATGGTAGCCACGGGCACGGCCGATCAACTTGGTCTTGGTCGCCTGGCCTTTCAGGCGCCAGTAGGCACGCACCATCTTCACTGCGGTGTCGGCGCACTCGGAACCGGAGTTGGTATAGAAGACGTGATTGAGATTGCCCGGGGTCAGGTCAGTGATCTTCTCGGCCAGTTGGAACGACAGCGGGTGGCCGAACTGGAAGGCTGGCGAGTAGTCGAGCACGCCCAATTGACGCGCGACCGCTTCCTGGATTTCCTTGCGGGTATGACCGGCGCCGCAGGTCCACAGGCCAGACAGCGCATCGTAAATCTTGCGGCCCTTGTCGTCGGTCAGGTAGCTGCCCTCGGCGGCCACGATCAGACGCGGATCACGCTGGAAATTGCGGTTGGCGGTGTACGGCATCCAGTGCGCATCGAGCTTGAGCTGGCTAGTGAGACCGGCTGGAGCGTTTTCGGGCAGATTCATGAACAAAACCTCGCAAGGTGTTATGCAGTTTTATTAACAAGCGTGTTGCCGCTAAGTTGTCACGGGGATAAAGTCTGGAAAAGCCTACTTTTCTAATCTTCAGTTAGCCGGTCACTAAACTATGAGCCGTCGTCAGGAAGCCCTCGCGCAAGTCAGCGATTTCGACATCCGTCTGTTGAAGATCTTCCGCAGTGTAGTGGAGTGCGGTGGTTTCTCTGCGGCGGAGAACGTGCTGGGCATCGGTCGATCCGCGATCAGCCAGCAGATGAGCGACCTGGAGCAGCGCCTGGGTTTGCGCCTGTGCCAGCGTGGCCGCGCCGGCTTTTCACTGACCGAGGAAGGCCGCGAGGTGTATCAGTCGGCGTTGCAGCTGCTCAGCGCCCTGGAAAGCTTTCGCACCGAGGTCAACGGCCTGCATCAGCATTTGCGCGGCGAACTGAATATCGGCCTGACCGACAACCTGGTCACCCTGCCGCACATGCGCATCACCCACGCCCTGGCCCAACTCAAGGACCGTGGCCCGGACGTGCGCATCCAGATCCGCATGATCGCGCCCAGCCAGGTCGAACAGGGTGTGCTCGATGGCAGCCTGCATGTCGGTGTGGTGCCCCAGGCCAGCCCGCTGTCCGGGCTTGAATACGAATTTCTCTATAGCGAACGCTCGCTGCTGTATTGCGCCGTCGGCCACCCGCTGTTCTATGTAGACGATCGGCAGTTGGACGATGAGCGCCTCAACGCGCAGGATGCCATCGCACCGACCTTCCGCTTACCGGCCGAGATCCAGGCGCTGTACCAGGCGCTCAATTGCACCGCCAGCGCTTCGGACCGTGAAGGAATGGCGTTCCTGATCCTGACCGGACGCTATATCGGCTATCTGCCGGACCATTACGCCAGTTTCTGGGTGCAGCAGGGACGCTTGCGCGCACTCAAGGCCAGCGAGCGCTTCTATGACCTGAACCTGTCCTGGGTTACCCGCAAGGGGCGGCGCCCGCATCTGGTGCTCGAAAGCTTTCTGGAGAGCCTGGCGGCCACCCGCTGATCTAAATGCTTGTTTGTTGCGATTGAGTGAGTTATCAGTGCCCTGACGCTCCCACACGACCTGTTCGGAACCGCCCATGTCACTAGAAGTCCCGGCGCACAGCGCCCCAGCCGGTAAACCTGCCAGTCGAATCCGCCAGAAAAACGAACAAGCCATTATCAAGGCAGCCGAGGATGAGTTCGCTCGCCACGGCTTCAAAGGCACCAGCATGAATACCATCGCGCTGAATGCCGGGCTGCCCAAGGCCAACCTGCATTACTACTTCACCAACAAGCTGGGGTTGTATATTGCGGTTCTGAGCAACATCCTCGAGCTGTGGGACAGCACCTTCAATACCCTGACCGCCGAGGACGATCCGGCTCATGCGTTGAGCCGCTACATTCGCGCCAAGATGGAGTTCTCCCGGCGCAATCCACAAGCCTCGCGTATTTTCGCCATGGAGATCATCAGTGGCGGCGAATGCCTGAACGAGTATTTCAGCCAGGACTACCGCGCCTGGTTCCAGGGCCGTGCGGCAGTGTTCCAGGCCTGGATAGATGCGGGCAGGATGGACCCGATCGACCCGGTGCATCTGATTTTCCTGCTCTGGGGCAGCACCCAGCACTATGCTGACTTCGCCACCCAGATCTGTCGGGTAACGGGCCGCAGTCGCCTGACCCGGCAAGACATGGAAAATGCCGGCAACAACCTGATCCACATTATTCTCAAAGGCTGCGGCCTGACTCCGCCCAACTGAAAGCTGACCTGCAAATGCCCTTTACCCTGCCAGGCCGTTGCGAATTTCGCGAAGAGATTCGCAAGAGCCGCTTCATCACCTACGCCGCCCCGATTGCCAGCGCCGCCGAGGCCCAGGCCTTCATTGAACGCCATAGCGAGCCCGACGCGTCGCACAATTGCTGGGCCTGGAAGCTAGGGGACCAGTACCGCAGCACCGACGACGGTGAGCCCGGCGGCACGGCCGGCCGGCCGATCCTGGCTGCCATCGAAGCGCAAGACTGCGATCAGGTCGTGGTGCTGGTCATTCGCTGGTACGGCGGAATTCAACTGGGTACCGGGGGCCTGGCCCGCGCCTACGGCGGCGGCGCCAACAAGTGCCTGCAACAGGCCGAGAAACGCCTGCTGGTCAGCCGAGTGCTGCTCAATTGCAGTTGTGGCTTCAGTGAACTGGCACTGCTGAAGATTCGTCTGGCCGAGGTCGATGGGCTGGTCCTGAACGAAACCTTCACCGGCAACGGTGTCGATCTGCAATTGGCGCTGGGCGAAGCATTCATTGATCCGCTGCAAAGGCAACTGGCCGATTTGAGTCGTGGACGAATCCGCCTGCAGCGTGCCTGAGCCTTGCCCGTTGATAAGCGGCGCAAACGTTCAACAGTTGCCCACACCTACTGTGTACCCGGCTGTGGATAAGCTCTGCACATTCAGCTGAAGGCCTTGATTCACTGGGCTTCCAGCCATGCGATCAGATTTTGATCACATTTGTGTGACAACGCCCGAAACGCCTGAAAATCAGACGCTTAGCGGGGTTTATCACCTTTGGCGCATAGCGGTTGAGCGCTTATACCCAGGCATTTCGCTTGCACACAGATACTGTGGAGCAATCTGTGGATAACCCGTGCACGCCTGTGCCAATGGCTTGTCGAGCAGAGATCGGCGCCGACTGTACGATTCATAACCACCCTGCGACACCATTTTCGACATTTACTGTGACGCACCGCTCAGGCAGTGTGTTGGGTCATCAGCCTGAGGAATATGGAGTTCATCATGACCGCTGCAAAAACTGCCCTGATCATCGGTGCCTCGCGCGGCTTGGGCCTTGGCCTGGTCAAGCGTCTGCATGAAAACGGCTGGCAGGTCACCGCCACGGTACGTGACCCGCAAAAAGCCGATGCCTTGCGCGCACTGCCCGGCGTGCAGATCAAGGCGCTGGACATGAACAACCGCCAGCAATTGGACGCGCTGGACCGCGAGCTGCACGGACAGGTCTACGATCTGCTGTTCGTCAACGCCGGCGTCAAGGGCCCGGCCGAGCAGAACGCCGAACAGGCCCTGCAGGAAGACATTGGCGAACTGTTCCTGACCAATGCCATCGCGCCGATTCGCCTGGCTCAGCGTTTCGCCGCACAAATCCGGAGCAATACCGGGGTCATCGCCTTCATGAGTTCGGTGCTGGGCAGCATCACCATCCCCGACGCTCCGGAACTTGCGCTGTACAAGGCGAGCAAGGCGGCGCTCAACTCCATGACCAATACCTTCGTCACCCAGTTGGCCGACCCGACCTTGACCGTACTGGCCATGCACCCGGGCTGGGTCAAGACCGACATGGGCGGCGAAGGCGCAGACCTGGATATCGAGACCAGTACCGCTGGCCTAGTCGAGCAGGTCCAGGCCTACGCCGGCAAGGGCGGGCTGCACTTCATCAACTACAAGGGCGACACCCTGCTTTGGTAAACCGGCCAATTGAATCGGCCGCGGCGAGGCAGTAGACTGATTGCCTCGCCCCCGCGGCGGACCTGGATCAGCAGACAGGGCAACACTGAGCTGGCGAACCTGAACCCCACTTTCAGAGGAGCCGGCAAATGCCTGCGACCCGCATCTGGTTAAAAAACCCCCTGGCCATTTTCACTGCCAACACCCTGGACGCCCGTGGCGGCCTGGTGCTGGAAAACGGCGTCATCCGTGAAGTCCTCGGCCTCGGCCAGCAACCCTCCAGCCCCTGCGCACAGGTCTTCGATGCCCGTGAACACGTGGTGCTGCCCGGCCTGATCAACACACACCACCACTTCTACCAGACCCTGACCCGGGCCTGGGCGCCAGTGGTCAATCAACCGCTGTTCCCCTGGCTCAAGACCCTGTACCCGGTCTGGGCGCGGCTGACGCCGGCCAAGCTCAAGCTGGCCAGTACCGTGGCCTTGACCGAATTGTTGCTGTCGGGCTGCACCACGGCGGCGGACCATCACTATCTGTTCCCCGATGGCCTGGAAAATGCCATCGATGTGCAGGTCGAGACCGTCCGCGAGCTGGGCATGCGCGCCATGCTGACCCGTGGCTCCATGAGCCTGGGCGAGGCCGATGGCGGGCTGCCGCCACAGCAGACCGTGCAACAAGGCGAAGTCATCCTCGCCGACAGCCAGCGCCTGATCCAGAGCTACCACCAACGCGGGGCCGGCGCCCAAATCCAGATTGCCCTGGCGCCCTGCTCGCCATTTTCGGTCACCCCCCAGATCATGCGTGCCAGCGCCGAGCTGGCCGAAGAACTCGACGTGCGCCTGCACACCCACCTGGCCGAAACCCTCGACGAGGAGGAGTTCTGCCTGCAGCGCTTCGGCCTGCGCACCGTGGATTACCTGGACAGCGTCGGCTGGCTGGGCCCGCGCACCTGGCTGGCGCACGGCATCCACTTCAACCCTGATGAAATTGCCCGCCTGGGCGCCGCCGGCACGGGTGTCTGCCATTGCCCGAGCTCGAACATGCGCCTGGCTTCGGGCATCTGCCCGACCCTCGAACTGACCGATGCAGGCGCACCGCTGGGCCTGGGCGTCGATGGCTCGGCATCCAACGATGCCTCCAACATGATCCTCGAAGCGCGCCAGGCACTGTACTTGCAGCGCCTGCGCTACGGTGCCGAGGCCATCACCCCGGAACGTGTGCTGGGCTGGGCGACCAAAGGCTCGGCGCAATTGCTGGGGCGTACCGATATCGGCGAACTGGCGGTGGGTAAACAAGCCGACCTGGCCCTGTTCAAGCTCGATGAACTACGCTTCTCCGGAAGCCACGACCCACTCTCGGCGCTGCTGCTGTGTGGTGCCGACCGCGCCGACCGGGTCATGGTTGGTGGCCAATGGCGCGTGGTCGATGGCCAAGTCCAGGGCCTCGATCTCCAGCAACTGATTGCCGATCATCGCCAGGCTGCCCGTGAACTGATTGCTGGCTGACGAGCCCCTGCACCCTCGTTCCCACGCGCAGCAAAGGAATGCAGTGGCAGACGCTCCAGCGTCACTTTGCTGCGCGTCTGCAGAGGCATTCCCACGCAGGCGTGGGAACGAGTACCACATGCACTGTAGAATTGCCCCATATGCACCAGATGAGAAACCTTACATGTATGACTGGCTAAACGCCCTGCCCAAGGCCGAACTGCACCTGCACCTGGAAGGTTCGCTGGAACCCGAATTGCTGTTCGCCCTGGCCGAGCGCAACAAGATCGCCTTGCCATGGAAGGATGTCGAAACCCTGCGGGCGGCCTATGCCTTCAACAACCTGCAAGAGTTTCTCGACCTCTACTACCGGGGCGCGGACGTGCTGCGCACCGAGCAGGACTTCTACGACCTGACCTGGGCCTATCTGCAACGCTGCAAGGCGCAGAACGTCATCCACACCGAACCCTTCTTCGACCCACAAACCCATACCGATCGCGGCATTGCCTTCGAAGTGGTACTGAACGGAATTACCCGTGCCTTGAAGGATGGCCAGCAGCAACTGGGTATCAGCAGCGGCCTGATCCTGAGCTTTCTGCGGCACTTGAGCGAAGAAGAGGCACAGAAAACGCTGGATCAGGCACTGCCGTTCCGCGACGCGTTCATCGCCGTGGGCCTGGACAGTTCGGAAATGGGCCACCCGCCCAGCAAGTTCCAGCGTGTCTTCGACCGGGCTCGCAGCGAAGGCTTCCTAACCGTTGCCCATGCCGGTGAAGAAGGCCCGCCGGCCTATATCTGGGAAGCGCTCGACCTGCTCAAGATCCAGCGAATCGATCATGGCGTACGCGCCATTGAAGATGAGCGACTGATGCAGCGCATCATCGATGAACAGATCCCGCTGACCGTCTGCCCGCTGTCCAACACCAAGCTGTGCGTCTTCGATCACATGAAACAGCACAACATTCTCGAAATGCTCGAGCGCGGCGTGAAAGTGACGGTGAATTCCGATGACCCGGCATACTTCGGTGGCTATGTGACCGAAAACTTCCATGCCCTGCATACCCACCTGGGCATGACTGAAGATCAGGCCAGGCGCCTGGCCCAGAACAGCCTGGATGCGCGCCTGGTCAAGCCCTGACCAGAGCTGGACGACGCCAGCCTCGGCGGGCGTCGGTACTTGCTCTTGTTGGTTCCAGCCGGAGCCTGAAGCCCGGCTTGGGACTGACCTGATGCTCAGTTACTGACTTCAGACGTGCAATGGCTGGCAATCTTGCCGATTTCCTTCAGCCCCACTGCCGTGACTTGCACCGCCCGGTGGCCATCGTTGAGTTTCAGCCAGCCTGACTGGATAAACAGCTTCAACAGACTGGCTCCCAGCGCGCCCCCCAGGTGCGGGCGCCTGTCGCTCCAGTCGCTGCGACAGGTGCACAAGGTCTGTTTTTCGCGCCGGGCCAGGGCCTGGATGTAGATGCCGTAGTTGGCCAGTTCAAGGCTGCCTTTGGCCGTTACCTCCAATCGATGATCCAGCGACTCGATCCATTGGGCATCGATCATTCGTTGATACAGCTCAGCGGCCAAGTCGCCACTCAGATGATCCCGGCAGATCCGCGCCTTGCGCATGGAGAGCGGCGCTGCGGGCAGGTCCAGGGCCGTCTCGCCAGTGTCGTACGGGGCGTTGTTGGCGACCGAAACACTGGCCAGTGCTTCGACGGCAGCGCCCACCTCCGGCGCCGCAAGGCGAAAGAAGCGCTGGCGCCCTCGAGCCTCTCGCTTCAACAAGCCGCCTGCCGATAAACGTGCCAAATGCGCACTGGCTGACGACGGACTCAACCCCGCAAGCGAAGCCAGCTCCTCGGAAGCCCGCGCAGTTCCGTCGATCAAGGCCCATAGCATTGCGCTGCGTTTAGGGTCTGCCAGAAGCGTGGCGATTTGACTGATACAAGGTATATGTTTCATGTTTTCACTCCCTGTTAAAACATTTATCTATGGCATGAATCAAGCGGCCACTCAAACAGCACCCGCGAAGAACGCGAACCAGCAGTAAGCAGGCATTTCAAAATACCAACACACCTACTCTTCATTAACGAGCAAAACTCTTTTAGCTCCCCGCAGAAGCTCTTCGCGTTATAAGTCGGGCATTCAAATTAAAAAGGGCCGCGGCCATTAGAACGCCCATTGCCATGGAAAAACCTCTCGCTGGCAATCGCTGCCGTACCAGTATAGGCCGGCAAACTTATTCACAATCAAACGAAAAACCGGCCCTTGGCTATTCTTCCGAACTTTCGCCACAGATAGGCTGAAGCAGTGAAGACATAATATTTTACCAACTTATGGGCAATTCTTCCCGAGGCCTTCTGTGACGTACCTTTGCAGCCTATTTAAATCAGATAGCGCTTGCTTGCCAGTAGGAAAAACCTACAGGCCCGGTATATAAAACAGGCAAAAAATAGCGCATGCCACATTCCACAATAAAGTGCTCACTGCTATTGAATTGCCGAAAACCTCGAGCATTTCCTCTTGTTTCGCTCAACGCAAATACAAACTTCTTACAAACAGGTCACGTTGAGCAATCAGGCGCCTGCATCCACAACGTCTCGCAACGGGCCTTGAGCATGTCGCGCAACAGGTTCACCGGTTTACTGAGCTGTGCCCGATGAGCACACAGCAGGTTCAATGGCGCCCGTTCGCCGCGCAAGGTCGGCATCAGTACCTTGAGTCGACCGGCCTGCACGTCGCCAGCCACATCCAGCCACGACTTATAGGCCACCCCAACCCCGGCCAGCGCCCATCGACGAACCACATCGGCATCGTCGGAGAACCGATTGCCCGCCACGGTCAGCCCGAACTCACGTTTGCCGTCATGAAAGCGCCAGTGGTCATGCACCCGACTGCCCAACATGTACAACAGGCAGTTATGGTGCGCCAACTGTTCGACTTCCCGGGGTTCACCCTGTCTGGCCAGATAATCCGGCGAGGCGCATAGCACCCGGCGGTTGCCACTGGCGATCGGCAAGGCCACCAGGCTGGAATCCTCCGGCTCGCCATAACGCAGCGCGATATCCACCGGGTGGCGAAAAAGATCGGCAATCCGGTCGCCCAACAACAGGCGTACCATCAGTTTCGGGTGTTGTCGCTGGAACTCGTCGAGCCAAGGCAACAAGACATTGCGCCCGAAGTCCGAAGGGGCAGACAACTGCAGCACGCCACTGACCTGGTCCTGGCCGCGATCAAGCAAACGGCGCCCTTCGTCCAGGCTACTCAAGGCCGCCCGGGCGTGTTCAAGAAACCCTTCACCTTCGGCGGTCAGGCGCAGACTGCGCGTCGAGCGCGCGAGCAGGCGGGCACCCAATTGCTGCTCGATGCGCTTGAGCGCCGCACTGGCCACCGCCGGTGACAGGTCCATCACCCGGGCCGCGGCAGACAGGCTGCCGAGTTCGGCGGCACGCACGAACAGCTGCAGATCATCGAATCTCAACATGAGGATTATCAAAAAAATATTGAAAGAGCCTACAGTATTAGCGGCTTTTAACTGAAAGTGAATTAGCGAATCATCCGCTCATCGCGTCACGGACAACCCTGGAGTTTTCGCATGAAAGCCATCGCCTATTACCACTCCCTTCCGATCACCGACCCGGCAGCATTGCAGGACATCGAACTGCCGACGCCCGTCGCGGGCCCGCGCGACCTGCTGGTCGAAGTCAAGGCCATCTCGGTCAACCCGGTTGACACCAAAGTGCGCAAGAGCGTCCAACCCGAAGGCGGTGAAGCGAAGGTGCTGGGCTGGGACGTCGCGGGCGTGGTCAAGGCCGTCGGCAGTGAAGTCAGCCTGTTCCAGCCTGGCGACAAGGTGTACTACGCGGGTTCCATTGCCCGGGCCGGCGGCAACAGCGAACTGCACGTGGTCGATGAGCGAATCGTCGGGCACATGCCCAAGACCCTGGGTTTCGCCGAAGCCGCCGCGTTGCCGCTGACCGCCATCACCGCCTGGGAACTGCTCTTCGAACGCTTGCAGATCCGCGAAGGCCAGGCCGAGACAGGCCAGAGCCTGCTGATCGTCGGCGCCGCCGGCGGCGTGGGCTCGATCCTCACTCAACTGGCCAGCCAGTTGACCGGCCTCAAGGTCATTGGTACCGCGTCGCGCCCGCAAACCCAGGCGTGGGTGCGCGCACTGGGGGCCGACCTGGTACTCGACCATAGCCAGCCGCTGGCCGAAGAGCTCAAGCGCCAGGGCCTGGCCCAGGTGACCCATGTCGCCAGCCTGACGCAAACCGACCAGCATCTCGATCAACTGATCGAAGCCCTGGCGCCGCAAGGCAAGCTGGGCCTGATCGACGACCCGAAACAACTGGATGTGACCAAGCTCAAGCGCAAGAGCCTGTCGCTGCACTGGGAGTTCATGTACACCCGCTCGCTGTTCGAAACCGCAGATATGCTTGAGCAGCACAAGCTGCTCGACCGGGTCGCTGAACTGATCGATGCCGGCACCCTGAAAACCACCGTTGGCGAGCACTACGGCAGCATCAATGCGGCGAACCTGCGACGTGCTCATGCGCTGCTGGAAAGCGGAGCGGCGAAGGGTAAAATCGTACTGGAAGGCTTCTGATCCACAGCGGTCTTGCCCACATGGCCCAAGCGTGACAAGACCGTCAGTCCGGCACTTGGCTCCGATCATTCCATTGGCCGGCCACGGGACTACAATTGCAGCCTTTGCCAATCAAAGGTAATCAGCGATGAATATCCTCGTCACGGCATCAACCACGAAGCGGGGCAGTCACTGGCAAGTTCTGCTGGACCAGCATGTGGTGAAGTTTCGCAGCGAGGCCGAGGCGCGCGCCTTTGTCTCGACCCTGCAAGCCCGCCTCCAGGCACCGCATCCGATCCCCCAGCGCGCTGCCGGTTAACCCCTGGCCAACTGCAACCGACGGGTCAGCACCGCGAACGTGACAGCCAGCAGCCCGCACAAGCTGATGACCAGCGCCATCGGCAGGGCACTGCCATCGTGCAGGATGCTCACCAACGACGCAGCACCCGCCGCCACGCTGAACTGCAGGCAACCGAGCAGCGCAGAGGCACTGCCCGCCCGAGCGCCCTGCCCGTTCATGGCACTCGCCGATGCATTGGGGATGATGCAGCCGAGGCTGGCGATACAGACAAACAGAGGGATCAACAATGGCCAAAGCGCCTGGGTATGCAACCCGCTGATCCCCAGCAGTACCAGCCCCGATGCCAGATAGACCCAGATGGTCCGCGCCAGCAGAAAGGCCGGGCCACGCTTGGCCAGCAGTCGCGCATTGACTTGCGCGACCAGAATGAAACCCGCCGCGTTGGCACCGAACAGCCAACCATAGTGCTCGGCCGGCACGCCATAGAGTTTGATGAAGACAAAGGGCGACCCGGCGATATAGGCAAACATCCCGGCCATGGCGATACCGCCGGTCAAGGCGTGCCCGATAAATACCTTGTCCTTGAGTAGCCGCCCATACTGGCGCAGCGCGCCCGACAATGGCTGTCGCGGTTGATTGGCCGGCAGGCTTTCAGGCAGCCCTAGCGCTACCGCCAGCGCGCTCAGGGCACTGAACAGGGTTAAGGCGATAAAAATCGACTGCCAACCATACAGGTTGACCAACACACCGCCCAACATCGGCGCGAGAATCGGTGCCAGGCCCATGACCAGCATCAGTTGCGAGAACACTTTGGCCGACGCCACGGCATCGCACTTATCGCTGACGATCGCCCGCGACAGCACCATCCCGGCACACCCGCCCAGCGCCTGTACGAACCGAGCGGCAATCAGGGCATCCAGGCTCGGCGCATAGGCGCAAGCCAGCGAGGCCAGGGTGAACAGCACCACCCCTGCCAGCAATGGCACCCGTCGACCAAATCGGTCGGCCACCGGCCCATAGGCCAGTTGCCCGATGGACAAGCCCAGGAAGTAGGCCGCGAGGGTGGTCTGTATATGTTTTTCGTCGGTGCCGAAGGCCGTGGCCATCGCCGGAAAACCCGGTAGGTAGAAGTCGATCGCCAACGGACCGAACGCACTCAAGGCGCCAAGAATCAGGATTATTCTCAGGTTCATCAGGAATCCAAAGCAGACAGGGCAGCGCACTAGTCTAACTGCCTTGGATCCATTTTGCGGCGAGACTGCGCCCCCTCGCTGAAAAATCTTGAATCAATTAGAGCGCCTTGGCGACGTATCCCTCTTCGCTGATCAGCCCAATGATCTGTTCTGCACTCAACGAACTTTCGACACGGACCTGGGCATTGCCCAGATCGACCTCGACCGCCGCCGACTCGTCCTGGCGCTTTACCGCGGCAGTGACTGCCCGGACACAGTGACCACACGACATACCTTGGACATTGAATACTTGCATGAGGATTCAGCTCCTATTGAGGGTTTGACCCAGCTTCAGCCTTGCCATAGGGTCAAGGTCAAGTTCTTCTGCCTGCTGCCGGGCTGGAAATCGTCGCCCGCCTCGGCCAAGCTGCAGCATCGAAGATTCATGGCAGGAGATCCAAAAATGCGCTGGGCAGCATTGAGCCTCATCGGCATGCTCGGGCTGTTCGCCCTCCCTCAGGGGGCGAGTGCCGCAGGGCCGCAAGACTACAGCGTGCTGATCATTTCCCGGGAGCGGCTGGAAGTCGCCACCTCCTGCGAGATCGGCCTGTATATCCAGGACCAGTTGGTCGGACGCCTGTTCCAGGAACAATCCACCTCGTTCAATCTCCCCCCCGGCCCGGTGTCGATTCGCCTGCGCCTGCTGCCTGGGCAGGCGCCCGGTTGCTCGCCGGGTATCGAGCGCGCAGGCAGCGGCACCCTGGTGGATCTGCGTGCCGGCCAGATCAGCAAGTATCGGATTGCCATGGGTCAACACGGCCTGTATTTGAAGAGGGCAGGATTGGGCTATTGAACCAGGCTTGACCTTCCCCATGTGTCAAGGTTGATGCTGGGAGCCTGTTCAAGGAGGTACACCCATGTTCGAACCCACCACGTTTGATCTGCCCATTGTCGGCATGACCTGCGCCAGTTGCGCAGGCCGTGTCGAGCGCGCCCTGCGCAATGTAGAGGGCGCCAGCGATGTCAGTGTCAACCTGGCGACCGAGCAGGCCCGCGTACAAGCGCCTGCCGATCGCCTGCCAGCCTTGCTCAAGGCAGTAGAAGGCGCCGGTTACAGCGTACCGGCGCAAACCCTGGAACTCGAGATCGGCGGCATGACCTGCGCATCCTGCGTCGGCCGCGTCGAGCGTGCCCTTGCCAAAGTACCGGGCGTGCGCCAGGCCGCTGTCAATCTGGCCAGCGAACGCGCGCGCATCGAACTGCTTGGCCAGCTGGACCCTGCGGTATTGATTTGCGCCGTCAGCCAGGCCGGTTACACAGCCTCATTGCCGCAGGACACTCGCGCCCGGCGCGATGACGTCGAACAGCGCTTGCACAAGGAACGCTGGGCATTGAGCCTGGCCATTGTGCTGGCTCTGCCGCTGATACTGCCGATGCTGCTGCAACCTTTCGGCGTGCACTGGATGCTGCCGGCCTGGGTTCAGTTCGCGCTGGCAACCCCCGTGCAGTTCATTTTCGGTGCACGCTTCTATGTGGCGGCCTGGAAGGCGGTCAAGGCTAGCACCGGGAACATGGACCTGCTGGTCGCGATCGGCACCAGCGCCGGCTATGGCCTGAGCGTCTACGAATGGGCAGAAGCCGCCGCCGGCGAGATGCCGCATTTGTACTTTGAGGCCTCTGCGGTGGTGATTGCCTTGGTCCTGCTCGGCAAATACCTGGAAAGCCGGGCCAAGCGCCAGACAAGCAGTGCGATTCGCTCCCTCGAAGCCTTGCGCCCGGAACGGGCGGTGCAAGTGATCGACGGCCGCGAGCAGATGGTCGCTATCAGCGCCCTGCGCCTGAACGATCTGGTACTGGTCAAGCCCGGCGAGCGCTTTGCGGTCGATGGCGAGGTCGTCGAAGGCCAGAGCCATGCCGATGAAGCGCTGATCAGCGGGGAAAGCCTGCCAGTGCCGAAACAGCCCGGCGACAAGGTGACCGGTGGCGCCATCAACGGCGAAGGCCGCTTGCTGGTGCGCACCCTGGCACTGGGCACTGAAACCGTTCTGGCGCGGATTATCCGCCTGGTCGAAGATGCCCAGGCCGCCAAGGCGCCGATTCAGAAACTGGTGGACCGGGTCAGCCAGGTCTTCGTGCCGGTCGTCCTGCTGCTGGCACTGATTACGCTGGTGGGCTGGTGGCTCAGCGGTGCCCCCATCGAAACCGCAATCATCAACGCCGTGACCGTGCTGGTCATCGCCTGCCCTTGTGCCCTGGGCCTGGCCACGCCGACGGCGATCATGGCCGGCACTGGCGTAGCGGCCCGCCACGGCATTCTGATCAAGGATGCCGAAGTGCTGGAGCGCGCCCATGTGGTCAGTAGCGTGGTCTTTGACAAAACCGGGACCCTGACGTCCGGCACCCCACGAATTGTCCACAGCCATGCACTGATTGGTAATGACCAGCAACTTCTGCAACTGGCCGGCGCCCTGCAACGCGGCAGTGAACACCCCCTGGCCAAGGCCGTGCTCGACGCCTGCCAGGAACAGAACCTTACCGTAGACCAGGTCAGCGCCAGCCAGTCGCTGAGCGGACGCGGCATTGCCGGTACCCTGCAAGGCCGTGATCTGGCCCTGGGCAATCGGCGCATGCTCGAAGACAGCGGTTTGAGCAGCGGCCAATTGGGCGACCTGGCGCAGGTCTGGGAAGCAGAAGGGCGAACCTTGTCCTGGCTGATCGAACGCGGCCCGCAACCGCAGGTACTCGGGCTGTTCGCCTTTGGCGACAGCCTCAAGCCCGGTGCCGCACAAGCCGTGCAACAGCTGGCAGCCCAACGGATCAGCAGCCATCTGCTGACCGGGGACAACCGCGGCAGCGCCCGCGTGGTCGCAGAGGCCCTTGGCATCACCGATGTCCATGCCGAAGTGCTGCCGGCAGACAAGGCCGCCACCGTGGTCGAACTGAAGAAATCGGGCATCGTGGCCATGGTGGGTGACGGTATCAACGACGCCCCTGCCCTGGCCGCAGCCGACATCGGCATCGCCATGGGCGGCGGCACCGACGTGGCCATGCAGGCCGCCGGCATCACCCTGATGCGCGGCGATCCACGGCTGGTACCGGCGGCCCTGGAGATCAGCCACAAGACCTACGCAAAGATTCGCCAGAACCTGTTCTGGGCCTTTGTCTACAACCTGATCGGTATCCCGTTGGCCGCGTTCGGGCTGCTCAACCCGGTCCTCGCTGGCGCCGCCATGGCGCTTTCGAGCGTCAGCGTGGTAAGCAACGCACTGTGGTTGAAAACCTGGAAACCGAAAGATCCGACGGGAGTAAATGCCGCATGAACATCGGCCAAGCAGCCAGGCACAGCGGCCTGAGCGCAAAGATGATTCGCTATTACGAGTCCATCGGGCTGCTCAAGGCCACCCATCGCAGCGACAATGGCTATCGCCTGTACCAGCAGGACGACCTGCACACCCTGGCATTTATCAAGCGTTCGCGAGACCTGGGCTTTTCCCTGGAAGAAGTGGCCCAGCTACTGACCCTGTGGCAGGACCGCCAACGCGCCAGTGCCGACGTCAAGGCCCTGGCCCACCGGCACATCGAAGAGCTGAATCACAAAATCGATGAATTGGTGAGCCTGCGCGACACTTTGCAGGAACTGGCCGCCCACTGCCAGGGCGACGACCGCCCCGACTGCCCGATCCTCAAGGACCTGGCCACCGGGGGGGCCTGCCACTAAAGCCGATTGAAACCGGGGCCTACTGCAGCCAGGGCGGCGGCGGCTCTTCGGTCTTGCCCGGCGGCAAGTCGTCGGCGGCACGAACGGCCTGGCGTCGCATCTCGTCCAGACGTGCCGCTTCGATTTCGCGCATGACCCAAAACACGTCGGCCTGGGTTTCATCGTCCGCGAACTCACCCGTGAGCAGGCTGCCCGGGTGCAGGCTACCGGCTTCGTAGAGTGACCACATTTCCCTGGCGTACCGGGTGTTCTTGAGCTCCGGGGCAAAGCGGCCGAAATAACCGGCCATGTTGCCGACATCGCGCTCGAGCATGCTGAAGGCGTGGTTGTTGCCCGCCGCATCGACCGCTTGTGGCAGGTCGATGATGACCGGCCCTTCCGGGCCCAGCAGAACGTTGAACTCAGACAAGTCACCATGCACCAGACCGGTACACAGCATCAGGACGATCTGCCGGATCAGGAAATCATGGTACTCGCGCGCCTGGTCGGGCTCGAGTTCCACGTCATTGAGCCGGGGAGCGGCATCGCCGTACTCGTCGGCAACCAGCTCCATCAACAGCACACCCTCGAGGAAGTCAAAGGGCTTGGGCACGCGGACACCCGCGTTGGCCAGGCGAAACAGTGCCGCGACCTCGGCATTCTGCCAGGCATCCTCGGCTTCCTTGCGCCCGAACTTGGAGCCCTTGGCCATCGCCCGGGCCTGCCGGCTGTTACGGACCTTACGGCCCTCCTGGTACTCGGCGGCCTGACGGAAACTGCGCTTGTTGGCCTCCTTGTAAACCTTGGCACAACGCAGCTCGTCACCGCAGCGCACTACATAGACAGCTGCCTCTTTACCACTCATCAGTGGGCGCAGCACCTCGTCGACCAGACCGTCTTCAATCAACGGTTCAATGCGTTTTGGAGTCTTCATCGGCTTTTATTCTGGGTCCTTTTTGACCAAACACGCGAAATCACTCAAATTTGGGGGCCATCCTCTCACAGCGAGGCGCACATGCCGACCTTTGCACGACCAACTGAGTGCAAAGGGCCCGCCAATGCGTCCAACCCTCGCCGCATTTTTGCCCAGCACGCTGTTTTAGCGGTTAATACCCGGGCTGACCATCCTTATTATCGAAATGATTCAATTTTCCCGCGCGCTTGCCGAACAGTTGATTACGAGAATCAATCCGGAGCTGGGATGAACATCAAACAGAAATTTCTCGTTCAACTTCGCGTGGGAACGAGACAGCTTAGCGTTCGATGATGGCAGTCACGCCCTGCCCGCCGGCTGCGCAGATCGAGATCAGGCCACGGCCCTGCCCCGCCTGTTCCAGCAACTTGCCGAGGTTGGCGACGATCCGGCCACCGGTGGCCGCAAACGGATGCCCGGCCGCCAGTGAGCTGCCCTTGACGTTCAGCTTGCTGCGGTCGATCGCACCCAGCGGTGCGTCCAGCCCGAGCCGGGTCTTGCAATAGTCCGCATCCTCCCAGGCCTTGAGGGTACAGAGCACTTGGGCAGCAAAGGCCTCGTGGATTTCGTAGAAATCGAAATCCTGCAGTGTCAGCTGATTGCGCGCCAGCAGGCGTGGCACCGCATACGCCGGCGCCATCAACAACCCCTCCTGGCCTTTGACGAAATCCACGGCAGCGCTTTCGCCGTCGCGCAGATACGCCAGGATCGGCAGCCCCCGTTCCCTGGCCCACGCCTCGCTGCCGAGCAAGACCAGGGAAGCACCGTCAGTCAATGGCGTCGAGTTGCCCGCCGTGAGGGTGCCCTTGTCGCTACGCTCGAATGCGGGTTTGAGGCTGGCGAGTTTTTCCAGGGTCAGGTCTGGGCGTGTCGCGGGTCAAGCCGAGAAAGGGCGTCAGCAGATCGTCATGCCAGCCTTCGGCGTAGGCAGCCGCCAGCTTGTGGTGGCTTTCCAGCGCCAGTTGGTCCTGTTCCTCGCGGCCGATTTGCCAGGTTTGCGCCATCAGTTCGCAATGCTGGCCCATGGACAACCCGGTGCGCGGTTCGCCGTTTCGCGGCAGTTCGGGCTTGAGGTCACGGGGGCGCAATTGCAGCAGGGCCTTGAGTTTTTCAGGCATCGTTTTGCTGCGATTGATCTGCAACAAAACCTGGCGCAATCCCTCACCCACGCCGATCGGCGCGTCGGAGGCGGTATCGACCCCGCCGGCAATGCCGCATTCGATCTGGCCCAGGGCAATCTTGTTGGCCACCAGCAATGCCGCTTCCAGCCCCGTGCCGCAGGCCTGCTGTACATCGTAGGCGGGGGTCTGCGGGGACAACCGTGAGCCGAGCACGCATTCGCGGGTCAGGTTGAAATCCCGCGAGTGCTTGAGGACTGCCCCTGCGGCCACTTCGCCCATGCGCAGGCCGTGCAGGCTGAAACGCTCGATCAAGCCTTCGAGCGCCGCCGTCAGCATCGCCTGGTTACTGGCCTTGGCATAAGGACCATTGGCGCGGGCGAAGGGGATACGGTTGCCGCCGATAATGGCGACCCGGCGCGGTGAGCCCATTGGAAGCTTCCTTTCATGAATAGTGACGAGCTATAGCGTAGGTCTATTTTTCTTCGAACGAACGACTGCTCGCCAACCATGGTCCACACTTTGAACCTTATCTGCCGGAGAGCGTTCCATGTCTGACCGATATATCGACTTTGCCAACTCTGACATCGGCCGCCGTCTGGTTGGCGCCGTCGGCCTGCCGACCCCGGCGCGCCTGGAACGTTGGCAGGCCGGCCGCCTGCGCCCGATCGAAGGCGCGCTGCTGCTGGGCGGTGGCTCGCTCGCAGCAAAGGTCGCCGAGTTCGCCAATCGGCTGACCGATGAGGTGTACAGCTTTGCCACCGAGGGCCTGGACACCCCGGCCTGGGTACCGGGGTTGGGGGCCAAGCTCAAGGCCGTGCTGTTCGATGCCAGTGAGATCGCCGACATCGACCAGCTCAAGCAGCTGCGTGAATTTTTCCAGCCGCTGCTCAGAAGCCTTGCGCCAAGTGCCCATGTGGTGATCCTGGGGCGAGCGCCGGAAAACCTCGACGACCCGCTGGCCAGCGTCGCCCAGCGAGCCCTGGAGGGCTTCAGCCGCTCCCTGGCCAAAGAACTGCGCAATGGCGGCACCCTGCAATTGCTGTATGTCAGCGAAGCGACCGAGGGGCAGCTCGAAGGCGCACTACGGTTTTTCCTTTCGCCCAAAAGCGCCTTTATCTCGGGCCAGGTACTGCGGCTGAGCGTCTGTGCCAACCAGGTTCACGACTGGACCCGGCCCCTGGCCGGGCGCAGGGCCCTGGTCACGGGCGCTGCACGCGGCATTGGCGCGGCCATTGCCGAAACCCTGACCCGCGATGGCGCTGAAGTGGTGTTGCTGGATGTTCCGCAGGCCAAGGCCGATCTGGAAGCACTCGCCGCACGCCTGGGCGGCCGCGCCGTCACCCTGGATATCGGCGCCGATGACGCCCCGGCACAGTTGATCGCAGCATTGCCCGAGGGCATCGACATCGTTGTTCACAACGCCGGTATCACCCGCGACAAGACCCTGGCCAACATGACCCCGGAGTTCTGGGACTCTGTACTGGCCGTCAACCTCAAGGCGCCGCACCTTTTGACCCAGGCACTGTTCGACAACGGTACGCTGCAGGACAACAGCCGCGTCATCCTGTTGGCCTCGATCAGCGGCATTGCCGGCAGCCGCGGGCAATCCAACTATGCCGCCAGCAAGGCCGGGCTGATCGGCCTGGCCCAGGCCTGGGCACCGCGCCTGGCCGAACGCGGTTCAAGCATCGCAGCCGTGGCGCCGGGCTTTATCGAAACCCGCATGACCGCCGCGATCCCGTTTGCCATGCGTGAAGCCGGCCGGCGCATGAGCAGCCTGGGCCAGGGCGGCCTGCCGCAGGATGTCGCCGAAGCCGTGGCCTGGCTCAGCCAGCCCGGTTCCGGCGCGCTCAACGGGCAAGTGCTGCGGGTGTGCGGCCAAGCCCTGATGGGAGCCTGAACATGCCCATTCAATGGCACGACCTCAGTACCCCGCCACACCTCTCCGGGCTGTATGGCAAGGCCGTCCTGCACCGCAAGATCACCGGCAGCGAGCTGCCCGAGCTGGGCCTGCGTTGCCGGGTGAATGTCGACCCCGCCAGGGTCGTCGCCTATAGCCGGGTCTGTGGCTTTGGCGAAAGCAACCTGCTGCCGGCGACGTATCCCCATGTGATGGCGTTCGCCCTGCAAATGCAGCTGATGACGGACAAGGCGTTCCCCTTCACCCTGCTCGGCCTGGTGCACCTGCATAACCGCATACGCGTGCTGCGCCCGCTCGGCGCCGTCAGCAGTACGCGGATCGGCGTGCACGTGGAGAACCTGCAAGCCCATGCCAAAGGAGCGACCTTCGATTTGGTCACCCAGGTCGACGATGCGCTCGGCCCGCTCTGGGAAGAGGTCAGCACCATGCTCTACCGTGGGGCCAAGGTGCCTGGCGAGCCGCCGGCCGAAGTCATTGCGGCGCAGTTGCCGCTGGTCGAGGTCAGCCGCTGGTACGCTGGCAAGGAGGCCGGCCGGCGCTATGCCCGGGTGAGTGGCGACTACAACCCGATCCACCTGAGCGCCACCAGCGCCCGCCTGTTCGGCTTTCCCCAGGCCATCGCCCATGGCATGTGGATCAAGGCCATGAGCGTGGCGGCGCTGCGTGAACGCTTGCCGGCGGCCAATTACGAGATTGCGGTGCAGTTTCACAAGCCGGTGAGGTTGCCCAGTGAAGTGGTGCTTTCGGCGAGTGCCAAGGGGTCCGGTGGGCAGTTGCAGTTGGCGGGCAAGGGGGATTTGGTGCATATGGTGGGGAGTTGGGAGGCGGGTGGGTAGATTTGGCGGTATTGCGACCGCTTCGCGGTCGAGCGCAGCCTTCGGCAGCGGTATCTACAGGTGTACGCCATCCCTACGGGTGTACGCCGGCCCTGTAGCCGCTGCCGCAGGCTGCGCTAAGGGCCGAAGGACCTTCATCCGAACTTTGCGCTATTTTCTGAACAGAGTGCTGTTATTTGTAGGACATTTCCGAGAAAATCCCTCCAGCCTGTTAGCTGCTTGTCTCTGTGAAACCTTTAAGGCTAGTCTGCGTCCGTCGCTGCAAAATCAGCGACCTGGATGTGGAAGTCCGGGAGTTTTTTCAGACCTCACGCTAGCGAAGGCTGACGCATTACGTCTGCTATTTCGTGTTATGGCGGCTGTGCGCGGAGCACTTTAGTGTGCACCGGGTCCATTTGGGGTCTGTGGACAAATCTACCCGGTCTTCCACACCGCGCACGGCTGCCACCCCTCTCGCGTGGAAGCGAGTTCGGCAGTTTTTTCAGACCCCAGCGTTAAGGTAACAACATGAAAAAACTCGTACCCGACCCACCCGAAACCCAATCCCTCCACGACGTCACAACCCTCCTGAAACTCGCCAACAAGGCGATCCTGCATGCGCTAAAAGAAGGCGTCAGCCAGCAAGACCTCCTCAAAACCCTGAAAGCCACCGGCATCGCCACCTTCGGCTGCCACGACGGCTGGCAGCGCCCGCTGTTCGCCGTGCGCGAAGGGGTCAATGCCGAGGATGCGCTGGTGCATGTCTCCTTGCTGCTGCAATGCGCGGAACAGACCGCCGATGAAATCAGCGAGCAGGCCAGTGGCGTGGAGCGTGGGTTGATCGGGGCGACGATTCATTCCATTGAAATGGCCCGGGCGGTGGTGGATGCGTTGTTGGATGGCCGCAGGGCATCTGTGTAGATTTCACTGGCCTCATCGCTGGCAAGCCAGCTCCCACAAGGTACTGCGGCACTCACACCATTGTGGGAGCGGGCTTGCCCGCGATAAGGTCCGCAGGACCTTCATACTTGCACCAAATCCCCATCCCCCTGAAGCTATGCACCTTCAGGAGACCTCCCCCATGAACCTAGACGAACTCACCCAACGCCTGCACCGCATCCGCGACACCAACGACTGGCGCGGCTTTCACAGCCCGAAGAACCTGGCCATGGCTGCCAGCGTCGAAATGGCCGAGCTGGTGGAGATTTTCCAATGGCTCAGTGAGGATCAGTCGCGGCAGTTGTCTACTGAACAGTTGGAACACGCCGGCCAGGAAGTCGGCGATGTGGTCCTCTACCTTCTGTTGCTGTGCAGCGAGCTGGGACTGGATATGGAACAAGTCGTGCGCAGCAAACTGGCCGACAGCGAAAGGCGCTTTGCCCGATGAGTGACCGTCACTTCGATGAACTGGCAACCCGCTTCGCCGAAAAAATCTACGGCGGCGCCAAGGGTGCCATACGCCTGGCGGTGCTCCAGGCGGACCTGGCCGAAGCCTTGCCGGATCGCCCCTTGCGTGTGCTGGATATCGGTGCCGGCTTGGGCCATATGTCCCTGTGGCTGGCCGAGCGCGGCCATCAGGTGACCCTGGCCGAACCTGCCGCCCCCATGCTGAACGCGGCGCGCGAACGCTTCGCAGCCGCCGGGCAAGACGCGACGTTCATCCAGGCACCCTGGCAGGAACTGCTTGGGCAACTCACCCAACCCTATGACCTGGTGCTCTGCCATGCCGTGCTCGAATGGCTGGCCGAACCCCACGCCATCCTGCCTGTGCTGCACCAGTTGACCCGTCCGGGTGGCTGGTTGTCGCTGGCCTTTTATAACCGCGATGCGCTGGTGTACCGCAACCTGCTCAAGGGCCATTTCCGCAAACTGCGCAAGAACAAACTGGCCGGCGAAAAGCAGAGCCTGACCCCACAAATGCCGCTTGATCCGCGTGAGCTGCAGGCGCAACTTGGTGGTTACTGGCTGGTCGAAACACAGAGCGGGGTGCGGGTTTTCCACGACTACATGCCGACCGAATTTCAGGCAAAAGCCGAACTGATTGACCTGCTGGAAATGGAACTGGCGCACCGCCGCCATCCGGCCTACGCCGGCCTCGGACGTTACCTGCACTGGATCTGCCGTCCGGTCTGAATGAGCCCTCGCCGGGGAGAGTGACATGCTACGCCGTATTGCTTTTGGCCTGCTGTTCCTGGGGCTGGGCGCCTGCCAGGGGACCAACCCCTACACTGCCAGCTCCAACCCGCTGCCGCCTGCGCCACCGCAAGCGGCCCACACCTTCGATGCCAGTGCCTATCCCGCGCCACCACGCGACTACGGCCGCTATCGCAACTGGGCCTGGCTCGATGGCCAGCCGCCTGCCGGCAGCGCCTGGGCCGATTCAGCGCAGGTCGCCGAGGCCGTGAGCAATGCACTGGACCAGCGCGGCTTGCGCCCGGCGCGGGGCAATAACCCGGCCGACCTGCGCGTAGCCGCCGACATGCGCCTGGAAACCCGCCTGCGGCAAGTGCGCGATGATTATGGTTATGGGGGTTATGGCAGCTATGGCTACGGCGGCTACGGTTACGATCGCTATGGCCGCTACGGCAATGGCTACGGTCTGTATGGCAGCGTCCCGATCGTGCGTACCTACGCGGTCGAAGTGGTGGTGGTACGCATCGAGCTGTTCGACGGCAGCAGTGGCCAACCGGTCTGGAGCGCCAGCGCCGAGACCAGTAGCCAGGGCAGTCTGAGCGAGCGTAACGAGGCTTTACACAAAGCTGTGCAAAAAGCCCTGACGGCGTATCCTCCTAGCTAGGGCAGATCGCTTTGTCGAGGCTGCCCATGCCCCCAAGGCAACCGGAGAAATCATCATGTTCCGCAGTCTCGCTTTACTCTCTCTGGCCATTTTGCTCAGCGCCTGCGAGACCCGCAGAGTCAGCCAGGACTTCGACGCCAGCCGTGATTTTGCCGCGTACAGAAGCTGGACGTGGAAAGAGCCTGCCCTGCAATACCGCCCGGACGATCCACGCATCAAGAGCGACCTGACCGAGCAGCGTATCCGCCAGGCCGTCAGCGACCAGCTGGATCAACGCGGCCTGCGCCCGGCCCAGGCCAGCAGCAAGGGTGACCTCAACGTACAAACCTACTTGATCGTGGAGAACCGCCAGCAACAGATCACCACCCACTATGGTGGCGGCTGGGGCGGTTACTACGGCAATTACTGGGGTGGCCCGATGTACAACGAAACCCGCAGTATTGATTACAAGGTAGCCACCATTCAGGTCGACATGCTCGATGCCCGGGACGGCAAACTGGTCTGGCGTGGCAGCGCCGAACAGATCATGAACAACTACCCACCGGGCCCGAACGAACGCAACACGGCAATCCAGAAAACCGTGGCCAAGGTCCTGTCCAACTACCCGCCGAAATAACATTGCAGCCTTGCGCCAGTCGCCTTCATGGCGACTGGCCAGCACCCTCCCCGAGCCTTGACTACACTGGCGTACATCACAGGATGTTTGCCCTCGGCCAGGCGCCGGTAAAGGAGTGCTCGATGTCGCCCCGTATCCCCCGTGCACGGCTGTCTGGGCCCCGTCGGCAACATGGGGCGATTGGCTTGATGGCGGCACTCACTTTGGGCACGGCATTGCTGTTCATGCTGGTGGTGATCGATAGCGGTCGGCTCTACATGGAACAACGCAAGCTGCAGCGGGTGGTGGACATGGCGGCGCTGGAGGCGGCCAGCCGGGGCGGAGACTGTGCCATCGGCGCAACCGCTACGACTTACGCGACCGAGAGCGCCATTCGCAATGGGTTCCCCCTTCCCGACAATACTCGCACGCTCGCGGTCGCCTGCGGCACTTTGGTATCTGATGCCAATCACCTTCGAACCTTCAGTGCCGACCCGAATAAAAACGAAGTCATTCGTGTGCGGGTCAGCCAGACTGTGCCCCGCAGCATCGCCGCCGGCGTCGGTGCGTTGTTCGGAGGCGCTCCGGCGGACCCTAATATCAACTTGACTGCCATGGCGGTGGCCTCCGTTGCGCCCCCCGTCGCGGCGCTAACCATTCGCAGTACATTGCTGTCCGTGGACACAAGTAAATCCGCCATATTGAATCAGCTCTTCGGCGGGCTCTTGGGCGGTAATCTGAATGTCAGCGTGGCTGGCTGGAATGGCTTGATCGACACCAATATCGATCTGCTCGGTTATCTGGATCGTCTCAAGATTGATATCGGCCTTACCGCTGCCGGTTATGACCAGGTGCTGAGTAACACCATTGATGTCAGCCAGTTGATCCAAACCACCGTCAATGTGCTGGACCCGAACGGTACGCTAGGGGCTACCGCCACCATCATGAGTTTGCAAGCGCTGAAGGTCGCCGCCGGGACGACCGAAGTAGTGCTGGGCAATATGCTGCATATCGAGAGCGGCACCAAGGTGTCGGCACTGGATGTTGATTTGCAGCTGTTTAGCTTGATCGAAAGCGTCGTGCAACTGGCCAACAAGAAAAACGGCCTGGTGGCGCAATTGCCGATTGATCTGGCCGGCCTTGCACAAATCACTGCGAGAGTTCAGGTACTTGAGCCGCCACAGATGTCGGCCATCGGCAATCCACAAAAGGCTGCGATAGATCCTCTGGGGCCTGATCGCATTTATGTACGCACCGCGCAGGTTAGAACGCTGCTTTCGATCAACTTGCCTGTTCTCGATGCCATAATTCCGTTGGTGAATGCAGTCACAAATCTGGCGGCACCACTGACCAACACCCTCAATGCCTTACTCGGTCTTGATCTGGTGGGCACCATCGACTCGCTGTCCTGCTTGCTGGGCGCGCCCTGCGAGGTGCCGGATATTGAGTTGCTTCCAGCCCCTGTTCGTATCGATGTGGCGCTGGATGCCGCCAGTGCCAATAGCTACGTCACGGCTTACAGCTGCGTCAGCTCGACCAATAAAACCCTTACCAGCAACACCACCACCTCGGTGGTAGATCTGAAAATCGGCCAGATTGATCCTTCCGCCGCTTTCGGCACGAACATCGCCCCCCCTGCGGTTGTGGTCAAGCCCTTGAAGGTAATCGATATCGGCGTGAAGACCTGCCGCAAGATCCTCTTACTGCCAGTCAGTTGCGACCCACGAATCCCTTCGGTAGGCGGCGGCATCGGTGTCTACGCCGATACCACGGTGGGGCAGAACGCCAACATGTCTCACATGTACGCTTCGCCCAATCTGCCGGAAATTTCCATGCCTCCGTTTTACTACACTTACGCCACCAGTAATGTGGTCAGCAGCCTCACGAACACAGTGGATGGTCTCCATGTCGACATGTACACACCTGCATCCGGCAACTTACTGGGCAATCTGGTGAGTGGCCTGGGCTCGATTCTGAGCACCGTCACTGACTTGCTGATCACTGCAATCAAAACCGTGCTCAATCCGTTGCTCGATACCCTGATCAATACTTTGTTGGCCAGCCTCGGGATTGATCTGAACAAGGTTGAAGTCGGCGCCAACCTCAGTTGTCATGCTGGTCGCGTCTCACTGGTAATGTGATCAACCGGCACAGCCGGCAGCTCAATACAAAACCGTGCCCCCTCCTCGGCATTTCTGACACTCAGGCAGCCCCCCATGTTGTCGATGATCCCGTAACTGACCGACAACCCCAACCCGGTACCCACCCCCACCGGCTTGGTGGTGAAAAACGGCTCGAATATCCGCTCCAGAAGGCGTGGATCAATACCACCGCCATTGTCCTCGACCAACAGCCGCACCGAGGCGCTGTCATGCTCGATCCTGACCGCGATCCACGGCTGAAAGTCGCGATTGCCTTCACGTTTGCCGAGCAAGGCATCGCGGGCGTTGACCAGCAGATTGATCAGCACCTGCTCAAGCTGGTCGACATGCCCGCGCACCTGAGTCTGCGTATGCATCTCGGCCACGCGCAGTTCCACGCCCTTGCCACGCAGGCCTTCAGAGAGCAGCGACAAGGTGCCCTCCACCGCAAGCTTGGGATCAAACAATTGCTGCTCGACTTCCGAACGACGACCAAACACTCGCATGTGGTCGACCACCCGTGCCGCGCGCTGGACCTGGGCATCGATGCGGTTGAGTTTGTCCTGCAGGTAATCGATCTGCACATCGCCATTGCCCAGGCGCTTGAGCACATTGACGATGGCCATGCGCATGACATTGAGCGGCTGATTGATCTCATGGGCAAGCCCGGTGGCCATTTCGCCAAGGGTGGCCATCTTCGCGCTCTGGGTCAGTTGCTGCTGGGTGCGACGCACCTCGGTGTTGTCGCGCCCCACGGCCTGGACTTCGATCAGACGACCGTCCGCATCGAACACGCCGCGATCGGACCAGACCCACCAGGCATGTTCGCGCCCGGGCAGTTGCAATGAGATTTCTGCCGTGCTCACCGGCTGTTCGGGGCTCAAGCTGGCCAAGCGCTCGGCAAAGGCCTGGCGTTGCTCCGGCGACAACCAACTGCCCAAATCGATGCCGGGCAGGTCCTGCGGCGCGCATTCCAGGTAAGTGGCCAACGGTTGATTGCCGAAGATCAGGGTCAAGTCCGGGCGGTAGCGGCAGATCATCGCCGGCGAATCTTCGACCAGAATCCGGTAGCGCTCCTCGCTCTGGCGCACCTTTTCGCCCGCCTGGGTCGCTTCGGTCACATCCAGCCAGAGTCCGACGGCCTCCGTCGGTATGCCAAGGTCATTGCGCAACAGGCGCGCCTCATCGAGCAGCCAGTGATAGTCGCCACGACTGTCCAGCAGGCGATAGCGGCTGCGCACCTGGCCTTCGCGCAACAGCGTGCGCGTGCGCTCGAAATACAGCGCGCGATCGTCCGGGTGTACCCACTGCGACAGCTCGGCCTGTTGGCATTGTTCCCGCGTCCAGCCCAGCAGCGGCTCCAGGCTGGCGCTGAAAAAGTCCGGTCGTAGCGCACCTTCCTCATAGCGCTGGATGTAGATCACCGCCGGCGAGCTGGCAATCAGGTTGTCCAGCCGGGCATGGGCGGCGGCCGCTTGTTGTTGCTGGTTCTTGATATCGCTGATGTCGAGCATGAAGCCGATGACCCGA
The DNA here is from genome assembly GCF_024741815.1 of Pseudomonas sp. LS1212. NCBI lineage: Bacteria > Pseudomonadati > Pseudomonadota > Gammaproteobacteria > Pseudomonadales > Pseudomonadaceae > Pseudomonas > Pseudomonas sp. LS1212. Next base: position 661,037 of record NZ_CP102951.1, on the reverse strand, counting down.
CGTGTCTGCCCCTTGCCCAGCACCTGGCCGCTGATACGGTACCAAAGCGGCTCTTGCCCGGGCCGATACAAGCGTATGCACTGCAGCAGCGGCGTGCCGTGCTGCTGCAATGCGCGCAATCGGCTGCCCAGTTCTTCGCGGTCGGCGGGATGGATGGATTCCAGCAGGGCGGACAGCGTTGGCGCGTGGGTTTCAAGTTCAAGCGTTTCGACCAGGGAGGGCGCCAGCAATACCTGTTCGCCTTCTGCCTGAAACTCCCACCAGCCGGTGTCGAGCAAGCCTTGCAAGGCTTCCAGGCGCTGCAACTGATGCCGGTGCCGCTGCTCGGCCAGGCGGCTGAGCAAGGGGGCCGCCAGCGCTGCCAACAATGGCTCGCCATCGCGCTCCAGCAACATGTCCAGTGGTTGGCCGGCCGCACTGGCGCAAAGCAGCCAGGCTTGCACGGCGCCGTCGCTGCAGTAGGGCAGCAGCAACACGGCACTGCTGCCGAACAGCCGATGCAGGTCCGGATGATCGGTTGAACACACCGGCCTCTGCTCGCACCTTTGCAATTGACCGCTCAAACGCGCATCGCTCGGCCACAGCCCCTGAAAAGCGCCGCCAAGTGCGTCGGCGAAGGTCTGCCAACCCTGCCCGTTGTGCAACAGCAATGCCACCCGCGACAGCCGCCAGCGTTGTGCCAGCGCCTGCAGTTGGTCACTCGTCACGGTCGGCAGGCGCGCTGGATCGCACTGGCGCAATTGCGTATTGATGTCCCGGGCCAGTCGCTGATTCTGCTCCTGGCTGCGGGCCTGCCAACGCTCCTGGATCAGGTCGCCGACATCGAACATCTGCAGCATCCAGCCCCCGGGGTGTTGCAACAGCCACCCGCGGGTATGCAGCGTCTGCCCGGCCGGCCCCTTGAAGTCCAGGTCCAGGGTCTGGCCTTGCCACTCGACAGGGTTTCCTTCGAGTACCAGACGGCTCTGAGGCTGAACATAGTCGATCAACGTCGCACCGCTGTGGGTCGGCAACGCCAGCGCCGGGCGCAAGGGGCCCGCCAGGCGCAGCACACGCGCCTGATCGTCCAGCCAGATCTGCAAGCCCACCGCCGGCAGCGGCGGTGGCTCCGGGGCTTCGGGAAGTGCTTCTGTGCCGCGGCTGCGCCAGCGGCTGAACAACGTCTGGCCGGCACTCAAAGCTGCAGGCTCGCTTCGGCACTGAGATTGTCCGGCAAGCGGGGCACTTCGCCTATTCCTGGAAGAATGAGAAAGGGAATCGCCAGCCCCAGTTTGCCTTTGGGGTAGTCGATCCGGACGGTGAGCAACTTAGCCGGCGACAACGTCACCGTGGCATCCGTGTCCAGCGCAAAGCCCAGCGTATTGGGCATCCAGGCCAACTGCTGCGTGAGTACTTCCTTGGCCTTGGCATCTATATCGGCACTGTAAGTGGCGCTGGCGGGGTCGAGGGCCACGCAACGGCGCACCGCCTCGGAGGTAGCCTCATTGAAGGACTGCATCATCAACAGTGGCAGGCTGTAGCTGACCACCGCGTAGAAGACCGCGAAAAAGATCACGAAAACCATCGCGAACTCGATGGCGGCAGCACCTTTTTGCCGGGTGGGGAGGCCTGCTTTCATGATCGCGTCTACCCTGACATTAATATCTGTGTAACAGCATAGAATCATTCATCGAAAAGGGATGTTTTTTACCAAATGCAAAGCCTCGTCCTGCTGCTGTGGCTCTCTCTTTGTGCCGAACAGGATGTCCGTCAGCGTCAGATCGCCAACGAACTGACCCTGGGTGGCGCGGCCTGTGCACTTATCTACCTGTTCCTGACCGGGCATACCTGGCTGGGTGCCGATGCCACGGAAGGTGGCTGGGCGCTGGCAATCGTCATACTTCTGACGCTCCCTGGCTACATCTACGGGCACCTGGGTGCCGGTGATGTGAAACTGCTGGGCGCATTGGCACTGGCCACTGATCGGATGCACATCCTCGGGACGATTATCGGCGCCGGGCTGGTTACCGTCCTGTGGCTTATGAGTGGTAGTTGGCTAGTTGCCCATATGAGTCAGCGGGTTAGAACCTACCTGATGCACTTGAACAGCGATTCGTCGAAAAAACAGCCATTCGCGCCCTTTCTGCTAGCTGGCTTTTTAATAGCAATTCTGTGGATCCATTAGTCATTCAGGCCTTCGGCGCTATGTACAGAGTCTGAAAGTACGACTACTTTTACGCCAAAGACAGGAACAGCCAGGTCGTAGCGGAATGCCTCCGAAAACGGCCGATAATTGGCTTGCCAAGCAGGGAGTCGCATGTGAATAAGCTAACTTCACAGCTGAAAGTGCTGATCGTCGATGATCAACCACTTATCGTCGACGAGCTTTGCGAGTTTCTTGCCGCCCACGGCTATCGGTGCCTGCCTTGTCGTTCCAGCCAGCAGGCAATCGAATTTTTCACCGAAGACGATGACATCTCGCTGGTGCTGTGCGACCTGCATATGCCCGGCCTGAACGGCATCGAGCTGATGCAGGCGCTCAAGAAGATTGCTGGCAAGCAACGGCCGTTCGAAACGATCCTGCTCACCCGGTGCGCCGACAAGCAGGACGTGATCAAGGCGCTTCGCGAAGGCTTTGCCGACTACTATCAAATACCGGTCGACCTCAACGAATTGCTCGAAGGGGTAAATCGCCAGGAAGCGGTGCTGCAGGAGCGGCAGAAGAGCTATCAGCAACTTGGCCATTTGAACCAGAAGCTGCAATACCTGACCGCCTACATCGACGACCTTTACCAGGATCTGCACATGGTACGTAGACGGCCGTCAACCGATGAGGTTCACGCCGGTTTGCGGCAAGACCAGGAAACCGAGGAGATCCCGGCGATCTTCAATCAGCTTTCACCGCGCCAACTCGAGGTGGCTCGCCTGGTCGGCAAAGGCCAGACCAACTATCAGATTGCCTGCGAGTTGGGTATCACCGAAAACACCGTCAAGTTGTATGTGTCCCAGGTATTGCGCCTGACGCACATGCACAACCGCACGCAGCTGGCCCTGGCCCTGGCCCCCGGTTCGCCGGGCTCGCGACTTTGGATGACGGCTCACTAGGCTGCCCGCCAACCGCCAGGAGGTCCTTCGGACCTCAGCGCAGCCTTCGGCAGCGGCTACATGGCGCGAGGCGTTCGAACCAACGTATTGTCATGCGCGGTCCTGTAGCCGCTGCCGAAGGCTGCGCTCGAGCGCGAAAGCGGTCGCGCTTTTGGGATCGCTGGTAGGTTCATTCGTCCGACGAACTGACTTTTTCCCAGCGGTAAAAATCCGGAATCACGTGCTTGTAGCTGTCCAGCCAACGCTGCATGGCCTGTTCTCGCTCCTTCGGGGTCGCGGTCTGCGGCAGGTTCGAGGCGGCCTTGCCGCTGGCCTGCAATGCCAGCCAACCTTCAGTCGCCTGTGGCGGTCTCGGTTTGTCGCCGGGTTCGAATTCATAGGCCTGCGCCGACGCACTCAACAAACACACTAGAAGCAATCCGTTCGCCTTCATTTGGACCTCGCTATTTGGCATTACCAAACTGGCTGTCGAGCACGACCGCCACCTGATCGGTCGCGCGAGCCGCGGAAGTGCCCGGCTGCTTGAGCTTCTCGGCGCGGGCCTGGGCATCAGTCACTTGCTGCGGGCTCAGGCCGGCGCGGTCGACCAGCTCGGCAGCCTGTTTCCAGTTGTCCTGATAGATCAACAGCGTGACCATGTTGACGGCAGCCAGTGTGTCGCTTTGCTTGAGCTCCATGGCGGTAATGAATTCGAAGCGCGCGTCCTCGACCCTGTGCTGGTTGAGGTAAACCACCCCCAGGTCATTGCGAACCTTCTCATCGGTAGGGTCCAGCCTTGCCGCCCTGAGCATATGGTTCATGGCCTGGCCGTGATCGCCCCTGGCCGCCGACAATTGCCCCAGGCCATGTTCGCCCTGGGCCGCCAGGCAGGTGCCGAGCAGGCTGCGGTACAAAGGCTCGGCCTCGCTGCGACCGAGCAAGCGATAGATCCGCGCCTGGCGCAGGCGCACCTCGCCGAGGTTTTCCGGCAAGCGTTGCAGGTTGGCCAGGCCGGCATGTAGGCGCCCCTCATTGACCATGTCGTCGGCCATGCTTACCGACAGTTCCTGTTCGGAACTCAACTTGGCGCAACTGGCCGTGCCGCCTGGCAATGCCAACCAGGGGCTACGTCCGTCCGTGGCGCAACCGCCGAGGGCCAGCAGCCCCACTATCGCCATGACTACTTTCATTCGCTGCACTCCTTTCAAGACGCAAAAGCCCGGGCCAGGGCGGTGAAACCCGGGCCGGCCAATACAATCAACAACGCAGGAAAAAGGAACACCATCATCACGGCGGACATTTTCCCCGACAGTTTGGAAATCTTTTCCTGCATCCGCGTCAGCCGGCGGTCATCGAGCAGCTGTTTAAGCGACAGCAATGATTTCATCGCGCCGCCACCTTGCACGATCAACTGCTGCAAAATCACACAGGTGTCAGTGAATTCGTCGACCTCCAGCAAGTTCGCGGTGTTGTTCAGTTCTGCGGCCAGTTCCAACCCGGAATCGACCCTGACCAACACCAGGCGCAGTTCTTTAGTCAGTATCGGTAGCAATTGGCGCGCTTCGGTGCTGAGGATGCGCAGGGTCTGCTCGACGGCCAGGCCGGACTCGAACAAAATCCGCAGTAACGGAATGAACGTCGAAATCTCCTTGGCCACCTCCTGCTGGCGATGCTTGGCCGCCATCGCCAACAGCCGCTTGGGCAGTAGATACCCCAACCCCAGTGCCAGTATCACAGCCAGCCACGGGTGGGCCGGGTCGGTAACGGCCAGGCTTTGAACCAGCATGACCAGGCCCAGCATGCACAACGGCGTGCCCACCTGGCATGCCGCAAACAGCGCACGCTGACGGGTTGTGCGCCAACCGATCCGATTCAGCAGTATCTGGGTTTCGCTATCGAGGCTCACCGACCGTTTGCCCAGCTTGCTGTTGCCCAATAGGTGCAGCCAGCCGCCCAGTCGGTTCTCGGCCGCCATTTGCCCCTGCAGGCGCCGGCTGACTTGACGCTCGCGCCGCTTCTGCCGGGCCAGATTGCTCAGCAGCAACAGAAATGCAAAGAAGAACAGCAGTGCACTGATCAGCAATGCCATTTCAAATACTCCGCAACATGCGCCACAGCGCCAGGCAACCCAGCGCTTGCAAAATGAAAGCGCTCAGCAGCATCTGACGGCCCCCATCGTCATGCCACATGCCCAGCAGGTAGTTCGGATTTGCCATCAGGAAGTACCCGACCATGCCGATGGGCAGCAGCGCCAAAACCATCGCTGTAATCCGTGTTTCTCCGGTCATCGCCCGCAATTGCCGGGCACCCTGTTCACGCTCGCGAATCAGCTTGATCAGGTTTTCCAGCAGCTCGCTGGCATTGCCGCCATAGCGATGGTTGATGCGAAGGCCCAGGGCAAACAGGCGCAGCTCATCCTGATCGTAAAGGTCGGCCAGGTCCTGGACCGCTTCGTCCAGACCGACGCCAAGCTGCACATTGCGCTGGACCCGGCTCATGGCACTTTTGAGCGGGTCACTGCAATCCTCGATCGCGCCCAGCACCGCATCCGTCAGGGTCCGCCCGGACTTGAGGCTGCGCACCGTGTGGTCGAGCAAGCCCGGCAGCTGTTCGACCATTCGCCGCACTCGGCGGCGATACAGCCAACTGACATAGAAGCGCATCAGCAGCGGCCCGAGCACAAACATCGCCAGCGCTCCTGGCCACCCCGCCAATGCGGCCGTCAGAAGTACCAGGGCAACCCAAAGCGCCAACCAATGCCCCAGGCGATCGGCAGCCCTACCAAGGCCGGCACGCAGAAATGCCCGCTCCAGCCAGGGCATTGTCAATTTGTTGCCGGCAGATTCCGGCTGGCCGTGGCCCAGGCGTTGCAGTACCCGCTCGGTACCGGACTTGCGCATGCCGCTGTAGAACAGCCGCAGCGACAAGCCCAATAGCACCAGGCATACCAGCCCCAGCACAATCGGCCCGATCATCTGCCCGGTTCCAGGCTCGAAGCCGGCATGCCGAAGGCTTCCCGTCGCAACTTTTCCCCGGCCGGGTTGATCGCCTCGCGCAGAAACTCCGAGCCACTGTGCCGGTCCAGGCGAAACAGGGTGTTGATGACATAGATGTCATCGCGCACGCCGACCACCTCCACCACTTCACTGACGCAGCGCCGACCGTCGGGCATACGGGTCAACTGGATCACCACATCCAGCGCCGCGCAGATCATCTGCCGCAAGGTCTTCTCGGCCACTTGCCGACCGGTCAGGCCAACCAGGGTCTCCAGCCGCAACAGGGCATCCTGGGCATTGTTGGCGTGCACGGTACTCATCGAACCATCGTGGCCGGTGTTCATCGCCGTGAGCACATCGAGCACTTCCACCCCGCGGATCTCACCCAGGATGATCCGGTCCGGGCGCATTCGCAGGGCGTTGCGAATCAGGTCGCTGGCCTTGACCTCGCCATACCCCTCGGCATTCGGCGGGCGGGTTTCCAGGCGTACCACATGCGGATGGTCGAGTTGCAGTTCGGCCACATCCTCGATCGTTACCAATCGCTCCTGGGGGTTGATCTGTTGGCTGAGAATGTTCAGCAAGGTGGTCTTGCCGGTGCCGGTACCGCCGCTCACCAATACGTTGCAGCGCCTGCCGACAGCCAGTTGAAGAAAGTCGAGCATCGCCTGATCGACCGTACGGGTCGCCAGCAGATCGGCGCTTTTGAGCATGTCCTTGCGAAACTTGCGGATCGACAGGCAGGGCCCGTCCAGGGCAATCGGCGGAATGATCGCATTGACCCGGCTGCCATCGGGCATCCGCGTATCGACCATTGGTGATGACTCGTCCAGGCGCCGCCCGAGCGGCGCGAGGATCCGCTGCATGACCCGCTCCACATGATGGGAATCGATAAAGCGCAAATCGGTTTGATGGAGCACCCCACTGCGCTCGATGAAAACCCGATGCGGGCCGTTGACCAGGATTTCCGTCACCGTCGGATCGCGCAGTAACACTTCCAGCGGACCGAAACCGGTCAACTCATCGACGAGCTCTTCGGCCAGCCGCTCCATTTCATAACGCGAAACGGCCAGGTGCTGCCGGGCGATGTAGTCGCCGACCTTGTCGGTCACAAACTGCGAGAGCGCCGGCCGCGAGCCTTCGAGCAGGTTTTTGCCGGAGTCTTCTATCGCATCGATGATGTGCCGGTGCAGGACCAGTTTCAGGCCTTGCGGATCTGCCGCATGGCCCTGGCCACGCGATACACCAAAGAGTTTCTCGCTCATCTAGCCCCCAAGAGCCGGTTAAGCCAACTTGCCGATTTCTGCATGCTTTGCGAACGTTTGGCCAGCCCTTCGCCCAGTGACTTCAGGCCTTGGGTAAGGCTCTCCCGGGGTGCCAGCTCAAACAGGGTCAGGCCCTGATTTTTCGCATTGAGGCGCACCTCTGGGCTGTAAGGCAGCACTGCCAGCAACGGCAAGCCGTAGCTTTTGCCCAGCGCCTCGGAGTCCGGTGCGACACTGCGCAGGTAGCGATCGACCAACAGCCCCGCATGCTGCAACTTCATGCCCTTTTCGCGCCAATTGTTGAGCACCGCCAGGTTACGGCGACAGTCGAGCACACTCTGGTCGGTGTACCAGATCAGTTTGTCGCAGTGGCTGACGAAGGTGCGCAGGGCCTCGCTGTCCGGTTGCCCGGTGAGGTTCACGACGATGTGCTGGAAGTGCTGGCGCAGGGCACTGAGCAACATATACAGCTCGGCCGCACTGGTTCGTTCCAGTGGCTCGTCGCTGTCGGTATAGGCCAGCAGGCGCAAGCCCGAAGGCGCGGCAGCAAAGGCACTGTCGATCAGGGTGCTGTCCAGGCGGCGCAGATGACGCAAGGCATCACCGAAATGGAAGGAGGCCTCGAGCCCCATGAGTGCCAGGCTGTCGCCACGCGCCATGCCCAGATCCAGTAGCAGGGTTTGCTGCCCGCTTTTCTGCACAACCAGCGCCAGGTGTGCTGCCAGCAGGGCACCATCGGCATCGGCCTGAGTGCCATAGAGCACGCTCAAGCCGCCCAGACTGGGGTTGGCCGCCACCGGCGGAAGCCGCTTGCTGAGGCGCCGGACCAAGCCGGCAACTTCGCTCGAACGCGAGCCGTAAGCGACGAAATCCCGCGCGCCGGCACGCATGGCGTTGAGCACAAGCTGGTTGTCCATGCCGTCGCCCAGGGCCACGATAGCCAGCATGGGTTTGGCTTCCAGCACGCCTTCGATCAATGCCCCCTGACTGACCAGGTGCTCGCGGTCCAGGCCGATGAATACCAGGCTGGCAAAGGTCACGTCGACCAGCGCCAACAGCTCGTCGAGACTGCCGCTGCCGGCACTTACCACTTGCCCCAAAGGCGCCAGCGCGCCCTGGAGCCACTCCAGGTCGCCATCGTTGCGGGTGATCGCAAGAAAGGTCTGGCTCAGGTTTTCGCTCATTGGGAGAGCCCGCTACGGCGATCGAAGTTGCCGTTTTCCAGGAAGTACAGTTCGAACCAGTTCGGGTCGTATTTGCGCAGGCGCTCACCCGGCAATTCAGGCAGCTGCGCATTGGCCGCCAGCGGCTGGACCAGGTGCGGCGTGACGATCATCAGCAGCTCACGCTCTTCCTTCGAGACCACGGAGCTGCGAAAGAAAGCACCCAGGATGGGGAGATCTCCCAGCCCTGGAAACTTGTCGACGGCGGTCCTGGTGTTATTGCTGATCAGGCCACTGATCACAAAGCTCTCGCCATCGGCCAGCGAGATGCTGGTATCGGTGCGCCGCACGGTCAGGCCCGGGACCTGTGTACCGGCAATGGTCACGGCCGTGGAGAAGTCGAGCTCGCTGACTTCCGGGGCGACCTTCATGGTGATGCGATTACGGCTGACCACAGTCGGCGACAGGGCCAGCCGGATACCGAACTCCTTGTACTCGATCGACACCGTATCGCTACCGGTGCTGGGCACGGGAATCGGAATCTCGCCGCCGGCCAGGAAGCTTGCGGTCAAGCCACTGAGCACGACCAGGCTGGGCCTGGCCAGGGTGTAGGCGAAACCGCTGTTCTCCAGGGCATTGATCATGCCCAGTACCTTGCTGCTGCCGCCTCCCCAGACAATGTTGAACACGTTGTTATCCAGCGGAATGATCGGGCGGGTGGCGCTGACGGTCCCTGGCGAGACAGCCACGCCGCGAACCGTCCCCGGTGCACCAAACAGAAAATTGTTCGATCCCTTGCCGAAAATCGAGGTGCTGGCCTCCTTGAGCTTGGTCCGGCTGACTTCGACAAAGCGAATATCGGTCTGTACCTGGCTGGGCAGCAGCGGGTCCTGCGAAGGTGGCACTGCGGTTTCGGCCATGTCCGTCGTCGCCCGGCCCTTGACGAACACCATGCTCTGGCGCGGTGCGGTCGCGCAGGCAGTCCAGACCATCACGCTGGTGACGCCAGGCTCGTTGCCGGTGAGCAGGAAGGCGTCATCGCCGGCGGGGTGCACGTCGGCGACTCTCGGGTCACCGACTGCAACCCGGGTTATCGCCACCGGCGAACGCATCTCTTGCTGCAAACCCTGCCCGACCTCGACCACCGCGGGCAATTGTGCCAGCGCCGAACAACTGCCCGGGGCTGCCAGGGCGACGTCGAGCGGCAACCCCACCACTAACAGGGCGCCCACCACATGTTTGAAGAACGGCACGGAACGACTGCTCATTTAAGCGCATCCTGCTCAATCAAGGTGTTTGCTGGGTAACCTGGCTTCCACGTATCACTTCCATGCCGCCTGGGCGAGGCGTCGCTGCCACGACATTGAAGTTCGGAGTTCTTGGCGCGGGCGCCTGGGCCAACTGGTGAAGGCGATAAAGTTCGCGGTTGGCGATGTCGAGCTCTTGTGCCGAGCTCTGTTCATTGGCCCAGTAGCGAGCCAGACGCTGCTCCTGCGCACTGCGCACGGCCAACCGCAGAGTGCCGGCCTGCGCTGCCAGCATCAGCCTGCTCGACAAGGCTTCGGGCACCGCAAGCACCACAGTGCGCCCGGCCGAACGCAATTGCTCGGGCCGGACTTTCTCTGCAGCGCTCTGCATGTCCACGGCTGGAGTGCCATCGTTGGCCAGGCCCAGTTGTTCGCCAACGCTGAGCAGCCGCAATGCTGGAATCGCCACTTGCGCCGACTGTTCGGGGTTACTGGCGTCCTGTTTGAGAAACAGCAGCACATCGACATAGTCACCCGGGACCAGTTGCCCGGCAGCACCGATCACTTCATCGACGGCCACCGCCACCGCCCGCTCACCGGGACGAATCATCCGCGCCAGGGGGCCGCCCGCTTCGAAACTGCTTTGCTCAAGCCAGGTGCCAGCCGGCAAGGCCCGCCAAGCAGTGCGGCCGATTACCTGGTCGGGGTTCTGGAAACTGCCCAGGGGTGCGACCAGCAGGTTTTCGACGGTCAAATCTTCCGCCGTCAGCACGGCATAGGCAGGAATATCGCGACGTACCACCACGACCGGTTTGCGCAATTCATCGGTGGCCTTGGCAATGGTTTGCGCCACAGGCTGGCTTGCGGGTGCAGGTGCCGCGACTTCGGCAGCCGGCGCAGGCTTCGGGCGACTCAATACCAGCCCCCAATAGCCCACGACGATCGCACCGATCAGGAAAAATCCAGCCAGGATCATGGTCAAGCGACTGCTCATGCAGGTCCCTCTCTACGCCCCATCCCTCATCCATCCGCTTGAAAACGGACCCACTGCGCCGTAGCGACAAGTAACTATTTCGCTATTGGAAGGTAGCCCAGCTAGGCCAAAATGCCATCACCCGCCAAAAAATAATCCATCCATTCTCCGACAGCCCCTGAAAACAACGGGTTATTGACGCCAACGAAAGTTATATGACTTTAGTAATAATGCCTTCTTACACTTGTTGCCATGGAGGTTGTTGACAATGCTGTGGTGGCAAAGGGGAATCACCCAGCAATCCCGTCGCATCAACGCCCTCGACGCAAGGAGCAGTACGATGTCTCAGACCACTTTCCTGAAAAAAATCAAACATTTCGTTCATAACAAGGACGGCGCTTCCGGCATTGAATACGCGATACTCGCCGCGATTGTGGCAGCGGCCCTAGTTACTGTCGGGCCGACGTTCGGCGTGAATCTGACAGCAGCCTTCGACAAGGTCGCTGCCTCTATTGCGAAGGTGAATTAACCTTAAGGCATTGCACCAAACAATGTGTCGTTCCCAATGTTGAATAGGTACGAGCCATGCCCGTCTCTTTCCCACGCCAACAGTTGCTTCTGGTGGACGACGAAGAGGATGCCTTGCTGGAGCTCGCCGAACTGCTGGAGGGCGAAGGCTTTAGTTGCTTGACCGCAACTTCAGTCAAACTCGCCCTGCAGCAGCTGACGCGCCACCCGGATATCGCCCTGGTCATCACCGATCTGCGCATGCCGGAAGAAAGCGGCATGTCACTGATCAAGCGCCTGCGCGACCACACCGCGCGTCAGCACCTGCCGGTCATCGTCACCTCCGGCCATGCCGACATGGAGGATGTCAGCGACATGCTGCGCCTGCAGGTGCTCGACCTGTTCCGCAAGCCCATCTACCATGTCCGCCTGCTGGAAACGCTCAACAACCTGTTCCCGCAACCGAGCCTGCAATTGGTCGGGCAGTGAACGCTCGACCACCTGAATTTCAAATCGGCTAAACGCTGCGACGCAGACGGCTATAATGGCACCCCATTACTTTCTGGAGATTGCCATGCCTGCCCCTGCCTGGTGGCTGTTATGCCTGCCCTTTATCGCGGGCGCCTTCCTGCCCTTGCAAGCGGGAATCAACGGCCAGTTGGCCAAGCAAGTCTCAAGCGTACTGGCCGCCGCGTTGATCTCCTTCGCAGTGGGCACCCTGGCCTTGGTGATTCTGGTGATGCTGCAACGCGAAGTGCCGACCTTCAACGCCCTCAAAGGGCTGACCTGGTGGCACTGGAGCGGTGGCCTGCTGGGCGCTTTTTTCATTACCGTGGCGGCGTTCGCCGGGCCGCGCATTGGCGCGATGTTGTTCATGGCGCTGGTTCTGGCCGGGCAGCTGGCGATGGCCATGACCCTCGATCACTTTGGCTGGGCAGGCTTTCGCGAGGCACCGGCCAACCTGGGCAAGATTGCCGGGCTGGTGCTGATTCTCGGTGGTGTCTGGTTGATTCGCCGCAGCTGATATCACGGTAAATCAGTCGATTACTTCGAATTCGATCCGGGCCGTCTGCCCGCCTTCGTCGAGCACGCTCAGCTGATAGCGTCCGACCTGATCGAAGCTCGCACCCAGACTGTCCTGGCTCTGGGTGTCGCCGAGCGGTGCACCGTTGAGAAACCACCAGCGACGACCGCTGCCACCCAGGGCGGAAAGCTTCAGCCGCAAATTGTCGTGGCTGGCCGCCGGGCGCCGCAACTGATCACCCTCACGGACACCGACAATCGACAACGGTGAGGTGGCCGTGGGCGCTGGTGGCGGGCAACCGGGATCGGCGACTGGCAAGCGCGACTCGCGACGCTCTGCCCGCGGCAACCAGGGCTCCAGCGGCGCCGGCCACAGCGCAATATCCCGAGCCTTCGCCCCAGGGCAATGGGCATCGACACGCTGCTCTTTGGCGTTGACCCAGACCTTCTCCAGCAAACCGACACTCAAGGGCTGATCCTGCGCGAGCAAGGTCGGCGGCGTAGTGCCGTCCAGGGTCCAGGCAAAGCGTTGGCGGCGGCAGTTGGGGTCATGCCGGTCCAGCGGTTGCCCCAGCGGCCAGCAGATCGCGGCGACGCCGATGTTCGCCGGCACCGGTTGCACGGGTGCCACCAGGCCGCGCTGGCTGTCGCGGTTGGTCAGCACATCGTGAACCTGCAACATCAACGGCGCCGCCGACGCCAGGCCAAACTGGCCCGCCACTGGCGTACCGTCCGGGCGCCCGATCCAGATGCCGATCAGGTAACGCGGCCCGACCCCGATCGACCAGGCATCACGAAAGCCATAGCTGGTGCCGGTCTTCCAGGCCAGCACCGGGCGCTGCACCAGTTCGGCATGCGGGTCGCGATCCGGACGGGCCTGGCCGCTGAGAATTCGCCGCACGATCCAGGCCGCCCCAGGCGACATCAGCCTCCGCTCGCGCAATTGATCCTGCGGCTGCAAGCGCAGGTTGGCGCTCATGCCGGCCCGGGCGAAAGCGCTGTAGCCACCGACCAGGTCTTCCAGGCGACTGCCGACCCCACCGAGGATCAATGAAAGGTTCGGTTCGGCCAGGTTCGGCAGCGTCAACGGGACGCCGCCGCTGCGCATCTGCGCGGCAAAGCGCTTGGGCCCGAATGCCTCGAGCAACTGCACTGCCGGCAGGTTCAACGAGGTGGCCAGGGCGGAACTGGCGGAAACCGCGCCCGTGAAACCGGCCGAAAAGTTACCGGGCCGATAGTCGCCATAACGTCGCGGCACATCCTGCAGCAAGGATTCGGAATGGATCAGCCCTGCATCCAGGGCCATCCCATAGAGAAAAGGCTTGAGCGTGGAGCCGGGCGAGCGTACGGCGCTGATCATGTCCACGTGGCCGAAACGCCGCTCGTCACCCAGGTCAACCGAACCCAGGTAGGCCCGCACGGCCATGTTCTGCGCCTCGACCACCAGGATTGCCGCTGACGTGCGTTCCGGCAGTCGCGCACGCCAGCCCAGCAGCAAATCTTCCAGGCGCCGTTGCAAGGACGCATCGAGGGTGGTGCGAATCAGCGGCGGGCTATTGAGATGGTTCAAGCGCCGCGCCAGCAAGGGAGCCAGTGCCGGCTCCTGGCGGGGCGCCAGCAACAGCGGTTCTTGCAACGCTTCGGTGACCGTCTGTTGCGGCCATTGCCGGTAGTGCGCCAGCCGCCGCAAGACCTTGTCGCGGGCCTGCTGCGCCCGCAGTGGATGACGGTCCGGGCGCAACCGGCTCGGCGCCTGCGGCAGCACCGCGAGCATGGCCGCCTCGGCCGGTGTCAGTTGCAGCGGCGACTTGCCCAGGTACGCCCAACTGGCCGCAGCCACGCCCTGCAAGGTGCCGCCGAACGGGGCGCGGTTGAGGTAGATCTCGAGAATCTGCGGTTTGGACAAATGCCATTCCAGCTGCGCCGTTCGCCATAGCTGGCGCAATTTTCCGGACAGCGTGCGCGGGTGTGGGTCAAGCAGCCGCGCCACTTGCATGGATAAGGTACTGCCCCCCGAGAGCACGCGCCCGCCACTGAGGTTTTGCCAGACAGCCCGGCCCAGAGCCAGAGGATTGACCCCGGGGTGCCGGTAGAACCAGCGGTCTTCGTAAGTCAGCAGCGCCTGCAGGTAATAAGGTGAAACCTGGTCGAGGGCAATCGGATAGCGCCAGACGCCATCGGCATCGGCGAAGCGCCACAAGGGGGTGCCGTCTTCGGCCAGCACCACCCGCGCCAGATCGTCGCCGGGCAACGGCAACGGCCAGGTCCGGTCGGCCAGCCACAGCAGCGCGAGCAATCCCAGGACTGCGCCAAACGCCCCGGCACAACGCCTGCCCAGCGGGCTGCGCGGCAAGACTAAGCTGATGTTCAACGCCAAAGGCCTTTATGCTTGGCCAGGGAACTCTCCACGTCCGGTGATAGCCCAAGGCTCGGACCGGACGCGAAAGCCGTTAAATGGATCAAGGTACGACTATGCATGTAGAAAGCTTTTTCGAATGGCTCGGGCAGGCGCTCGGCGCGGTGATTCGCTTTATCGTCGATGGCCTGAGCGGATTGTTCAACCTGTTGGCCAACGCCGGCAGCAATTTTATCGAAGGGCTTTCGCGTACGTTGGGCATGGATACGTCGCTGATCAGCGTCGCCGCGTTGATCATCGGCCTGACGCTGCTGTATTCGGGGATCAGGGCTTTCATGCGCACCTCGATCATTCTCGGAATTATCTGGTTGATGCTGGGGTTGTGGGTGTTGAGCTGGATTATTCAGTGAATCCGTTTACGACCGCTGCGCGGTCGATCGCGGGCAAGCCCGCTCCTACAATGGTCACGCGTACGCCTGTGTAGGAGCGGGCTTGCCCGCGAGAGGCCCTAATGCCTGGCACTACCCCAACCAATATTCACCTGCCCTTGATCACCATCTCCCCAACCGTCTCCCCCACCGCCTGCCAGTTCGGCCGGTACATCGACTCCACCTGCGGCGGCGGCACCCGATAACTGCCCGGCGTGACCGCCCGCGCCAGGTACAACAGATGCGTGGTGCCGTACCCATCGAGTTTCAACGCCGCCACATAGCGATCGTCGCGGTACTCCTGGTGTAGCAGGTTGGCATTGCGCATTGACTCTCGCCACTCCTTGACCTTGCTGCTGGCGTTTTCCAGGCTGGCCGCGCTTTGGGCCAGGTTCTGGTTTTCCAGCTCAAGACCGGCCGGCAACAGGTCCACCACGAGCGCATCCGGCACTCGCTGTTTGGCACTCACGGCCAGGTGCACCAGCACCAGATCGCCGCTCTTGACCGACTTGAGGTCCAGCGGCTGACCATTCATGCCCAGGTATTCACGGCGAATGCTCAGGTTCTCGCCACCCGGAGCAGGCGCCAGCCGTGGATAACCGGACACCGTCAACTGCTGGTACAACGGCTCGCTGCCATTGTTGTGGATCGTCAATGGCGAGGCCAGCAAGGGCCCTTCGAGCTTGAGTCCCGGTTGTGCGGTGCTCAGCTCGCGCGTTTGACCAGCACTGCTCAGTTGGGCAGTCCATTGCGCTTCGGGCTTGCCCAGCGAACTGCGGCCGGCGAGGAACAGCGCGTTGCGTTCCTGGGTCGAGAGCCACTGGCTGGCCGCCAGTTGATCGGAGAGTTCGAACAGGCGTTCTTCGCGTCGGTCCGCCGCCAGATCGTTTTCCTCCAGCAGGGCCAGAATCATCGCCTGATCGCGCAACGGGCTGCCATAGTCGGCCAGCCAGTCCCTGGCATTGCGCGTTGCCGCAAGCCCGGCCTGCAGCGCCTGATCGGCGCGCGGCTTGTCGCCCATTTTTTCCAGGGCGATGGCCAGTTGTACCAGTGGCAACCCGGAGCGGGCATCGGTACGGCGCTCGAACACGCTGCGCAGCGCCCCCAGCGGCGCTTGTTGACTACGCGCCAGCACCAGGCCGGCATACGCCTGAACCGCGAAACGCGTGTGCTCGGCGTTCTCGCTGTAGCTCACCTCGATCAGGTTGCGTTCCTGCAAATAGCGCAACAAGCGTTCGCTGGCCTTCTTCACTGCCTCGGCCGGCACGGCGTAACCTTGCTCGCGTGCGCGCAGGAGGAAGTCGGTGACATAGGCCGTCAGCCAGAACTCTTCCTCGCCGTCCGCGCCCCACAAGCCGAAACTGCCGTTGTAACGCTGCATGCTCAGCAGCCGCTCGATGCCCAATTCGATCTTGCGCTGGCGTTCGCTCTGCGATTCGCCTTCCAGGCCCAGCCGTTCGAGCGTCGCAGCATCGGCATAGAGCGAAGGGTACAGGCCACTGGCAGTCTGCTCCACGCAACCATAGGGGTAAGCCTTGAGGGCACGAATCTGCTCGCCCAGGTTCAACGGCGGGCGACTGGACAGGGCCAGCAGTGCTTCGCGACCTGCAGGTTCGAACACCTCCAGTTCGCCATCGGGCAACTGCCAGGTCTGCTCCTTGAGCACGGCGCGGTAATGCTTGAGCAAGGCCGGGTAGGCCGGGCGCACGCCCAGAGTCCACTCGCGGTCAAAGGCCGGCAAGGTTTCGCCGGGCAAGCTCAGGCCCTGGACCGTGACCTTGATCCGACCCTGGCCGAAACCACCCTGGGCCTGTACCGGAATCTGCAAGGTCGTGCGCTGCCCCTGGGCCAACGACAGGCTTTGTTCAGGCGCAGCGAGCACACTGAGCTGGCCTTCGCCTGCCAATTGCACGGTGAGCTTTTGTGCCTGGCCGGAGAGGTTCGACAGGTCGAGCGCCAGGTTGGTCTGGTCACCACCAGCCAGGAAGCGCGGCGCCGACAACTCGGCTATCAGGGGCGCCGCGATCACGGTTTTACCTTCGGCCATGCCGTAGCGCTCGTCGGTCCAGGCTTGCGCCATCAAGCGCAGCTCACCGTTGAAATCGGGAATATCGACACTGACCTCGCCTTCACCCTGCTCATTGAGGGCCACCGGCGCACTCTGCAGCGCGACGATGGTCAGGCTGGTGTCCGGTCGCTTGCCACCTTTTGCCAATGCCGCGTCACCCCCGAAGGCGAGGCTGGCCAGGCGGCCCTGCCCGGCTTCGATCAATTGCCCATAGATATCCAGTTGGTCGGCGCCGTAGGCCTTGCGCCCGAACAGGCTGGAGAACGGGTCGGGCGTCGGGTATTGGGTAATGTTCAAAATACCGACGTCCACGGCCGCCAACAGCACCTGGACCTGCTTGGGCACGCTGCCGTCGGCATTGCGCGCCTGCAACTTGACCGTCAGCGGCTGCTTGGGTCGCATTTTCTCCGGTGCTGTCAGGGTCACGGCCAGTTTGCGTGGTGCCCTGTCCAGCGGCAGGTGCAAGACGCCAACGGCACGCTTGGGCGTGATGTTGGCCTTGCGCTCACCCGGACGAATCACCAGTGCGCTGACATACAAATCATGCCGCGCCCATTTCGGGTCGAGCTTGATCGCATAACTTTTGCCTTCGGCCGGAACGTCGATCTCCTGCCACCACAATGACCCCTCGCTGGACTCGACCAGCAGGTAGCCGGTGCCCGCCGCCGGCGGCGTGACCGTGACGTTGGCGGTGTCACCATCGCCATAGGCGGGCTTGTCCAGTGCCAGCTTGACCTGGTCGGGCCGCACCGCACCGCCCCCGGCATTGTCCTGGGCGCGATAGCCGGCCCAGAAGCGCAGGCTGCTGATCATGCCGGTCTGCGGGTCCTGGACCTCGACACGGTACGGGCCCCACTCCACCGGGAAGCTGATCCTGGCCGTCGCACCCTCCTTGATGCTGAGGGTTTCTTCGTTCAAGGTCAGGTACTTCTCGTTGAAGTTGTAGCTCCAGCCATCGTTCTGCGAGTAATTCCAGTAATAGTCGCGCCGTTCGCGCACCAGACGGACCTTGAGATTCTCGGCGGCCAGCTTGTGGCCTTCATGGTCGGCGACCAGCACTTCGAACTCGACCGGAGCATCGCCGTCGGTTTCTTCGCCATCAAACAGACCGCGCAGCCCCGGCAGGCGTTCGGCCGGCCAGACCGGTTGGACAAAACGGCGGGTAATCGGGCGCCCACCGGACTCCTGCAGGCTGGCCTGGACGATCAGATTCAACGGCGAACGGGCCTGGGCCCATTTGCTTGCAATGGCGATGGTGGCCTCACCTGCGGCATTGAGGGAGGTTTCATCGAGCTCCAGGTCCTGACTCAACTCTTCTTCAGTGACCGAGCCGAACTGATACCCCGGCAACGCCTTGACCGCTTCGCGCAGCGGGCGCACATACGCCTGCCCGCTCAGGCGATTACCGGAGGCCGGTGCACCGTACAGGTAGCGGCCATTGACCTTGATCCGGGCCGTGTCTCCCGGCGCGATGGGTGTTTCGCTGCCCTTGAGTTCAAGCGCCAGGCGCTCGGGCAGGAAGTCTTCGACCAGAAACTCATACAGTTGCGGCTTGCCGTCGCCCAGGTCGAACAGCAGTTGCCAGCGCCCGGTCGGTGCTTCGGCGGCCAGCTGCAATCGATACTGGTAGAGCCCGGAGGGCTCGGGCTGCCAGACAAACTTGCGGCTGACCTGCGCATCCGGGCGACGCACTTCGACCGTCACCGGTTGCGGTTTGACCGCTCGCCCATCGTTATCGCGCAGCAAGGCATTGAGCAGCACGGTTTCGCCCGGGCGATAGAGATCGCGAGGGCCGAACACGAAAAATTGCAGCGGATGCGCCCGCGGGCCGGTGATATTGAATTCGGCGAGATCCAGTGCGGCGCTGTTGAGGCGAAGCAGACTGGTCTGCTCACCCTGTTGGGCCAGCAGCACTTCGGCCTTGGCCGGCAGCGGCAGCTGGGCATGACCACCGACCTCGGTCTTGCCCTGGGCGAGCACCCGGCCATCGCTATCGAGCACCTCGAGGCTGATCCCTTCCAGTGCCTTGCCGCCTTCGAGCGCCTGGGTGAAAACGTCCAGGCGATTGTGATAACGGTGCACAGAAACGCCGATATCACTGAGCGTGAACAAGGTCGCCGGCTGTGAATAGTTGTAAGTCCCGGCGGCGCGCATCACGGCCAGATAGACCCCGGGTTGCTGCAATGGCTTGAGCCCGCTGATGGGCAGCAACAGGGTTTCGCGGGTGTTGCGCACCGGGTTGAGGTCGAAGCGGCCACCATAGACCAGCTCGGCCATGGGCAGCAGTTCCTTGGCCTCATAGGTCTGCAGACTGCCGCCGCGCCCCCACTGGCTGAGAAAGGCCGGCAGTGCTTGCGGCTTGATGCGGAAGAACTCGACATTGACCTTGTCGACATTCAGCGCGATCACCGGCAAGCCCTCGGCCAGTCGCGTCGGCAACAGCGAACCGCGGCTGGCAAAGCCGATGCTCGGCTCCAGGTCACGGGTTTCGAGACGGCTGACCGACTCGCTGCTCAAGCTTTTGCCATTGACCGCCCGCAGCCCGGCATCGATCGTCAGCACCAGCTTGCGCTTGGGCTCCAAATGGCGCAGGCGCAGCTCCATCAGGTTGTCCGACAGTTCCCAGGCGCCGTCGACCTTGCCATTGACCGTGTCGACCAGGTGCAGCTTGTCGGCGAATTTCTGCTCCGGGTCCAGCGGCACCGAAAAGGCTATCGACAAGGTGCTGGCACCCTCGAGCTGCACTTCCGAGACATCCACCACCGTCAGTTCACGACCGGCATAGCGCTCGCTCAGCACTGCCACATCCTGCGCCGGACGCGGCTTGGCGACCTCCTTGTTCACCACCGTTTCGGTGGGTGCAGGCACAGGCGCCGGCTTGTCCGGCGACGACGAATCACAGGCACTCAGCAATGCAAGCGCACAAGCCAGCCACAATCCTTTGTTCAGCATGGGAGACTCTTTGGCAGCGATGTCTAAGGGGTGAACTATATATCAACATCGCTGGGTGGGCCGGAAAGAGGACGGCCGCCATAGCTCTCAACCGATGGCATGAGCATTGACCCAATCCTCTAACCGCAGCCCCTTCACACGCTCGAACTCCCCGAGATTATTGGTGACCAGGATAAGCCCCAACGATCTGGCGTGACCGGCAATCATCTGATCGTAGGGCCCAATCGGCTTACCGCTTTTAGCCAGCTCAGCCCTCAGTTGACCGCTGTGTGCAGCAGCTTGGTTGTCATAACTCAATACCTCGAGCCGGGCTGCGAAACCTTCGATGACTGCCAGGTTTTTCTCTGGGGCTGCGGACTTCTCCGCCCCGTAAATCAACTCCATCAGAGTGACCGTGCTGATGCACAACTGACCGTGATGACGAGTGAACGCTTCTCGAACTTCCTGGGGTTTGTTCTTCAAAGTGAAGATACAGATGTTGGTATCCAGCATGTATTTGAGCATTAAAAAGTCTCACGCTCCTGATCGGCGGGCTGTTCACGCTCCGACATGAAATCGACGCTCACGCTTTCGCCCTCGAACCAGCTGTCCCAGGATTCCCCTGCCGGGGTAATCAGACGGGCTCGCCCTATTGCCACCACATCCACCCGGGTAACATCGTCGGGCAACGCAACCGCCTTGGGCAATCGGACAGCCTGGCTGCGATTGCTTTTGAATACAGCGCCTTGTTCCATGATTCACCTCACTCGGGATATACCCAATGTATATCCAAGTGTAGTATCACGTCTGTATATGTCAACGGGATATACCTCATCCCTCGCTCGGAGCCTGCATGTCCCAACTGCTGAACGACTGGCGCGACCGCCCGACTCACCGGCGGGTCTGGGCGCTGGCCGCACCGATGATTCTTTCGAATATTTCCGTGCCTTTGGTGGCGCTGGTCGACAGCGCGGTGATCGGCCACCTGCCTCACGCTCACCAACTTGGCGCAGTGGCGGTCGGCGCCAGCCTGTACAGCCTGCTCGCCTGGGCCATGGGCTTTCTGCGCATGGGCTCGACCGGGTTCGCAGCCCAGGCAGCCGGGCGCAATGACGGTGCCGGCCTGCGGCAAATTCTGTTGCAGGGGTTGCTGTTGGCATTGCTGTTTTCAGTGCTGCTGGGGCTTCTGGCTGTGCCGTTCAGTCATGCTGCGCTCAGCCTGATGCAGCCCTCGGCGGCACTAGAACAGACCACTCACGATTTTTTCCAGACGCGTTTGCTCGGGCTGCCAGCGGCCCTGGCCAGTTTCGCCCTGGTGGGTTGGTTTCTCGGCACTCAAAACGCCCGCGCGCCGCTGGCGATTCTGCTGACGACCAATCTGCTGAACATCGCCCTGAACCTGTGGTTCGTGCTCGGCCTGGACTGGGGCGTGGTCGGTTCGGCGCGGGCGTCGGTCGTGGCGGAATGGACGGGGGCCTTGCTCGGGTTGGCCATGACCCGCCCGGCCCTGCGCGCCTACCCGGGCAAGGTCGCCTGGGCGGCGCTGCGTCGCTGGCAAAGCTGGCGCCCGTTGCTGGGTGTCAATCGCGATATCTTCATACGCAGCCTGGCCCTGCAAGCGGTGTTCTTGCTGATTACCATCCAGGGCGCACGCCTGGGCGATGCCACCGTGGCGGCCAATGCCTTGCTGCTCAATGGATTGCTGCTGACTGCGCACGCCCTCGACGGGCTGGCCCATGCAGTCGAAGCGCTTTGTGGCCACGCGATTGGCGCACGTGACCGCCAGGCCCTGCGCCGCTCGTTGACGGTCGCCTGTGGCTGGTCGCTGCTGGCGAGCCTGGCCTTTGCCCTACTGTTCATGTTGGGCGGGCATTTGTTTATCGAGATGCAGACCAACATTGCCGCCGTACGCGAGACGGCGTTCCAGTACCTGCCGTATCTGGCTGTGCTGCCGTTGGTAGCGGTCTGGAGTTATTTACTGGATGGGTTGTTCATAGGCGCCACGCGGGCTCGGGAAATGCGCAACGGGATGCTGCTCAGCGTGACCATAGCGCTGCCGCTCGCCTATGCCGCGAGCGGTCTGGGCAATCATGGGTTGTGGATGGGGTTTCTGCTGTTCATGGCCTTGCGTGCGGTAACGCTGGGCGCGATTGCCAGGCGGTTGCAGAGGCAGGATGCGTGGTTCGAAGGGCCGATGCACTGATCTGGCGGCCTCATCGCTGGCAAGCCAGCTCCCACAGGAGTTCGGACTGGCGCACATTTTGTGGACACAGATCACAACTGTGGGAGCTGGCTTGCCAGCGATGAGGCCATTGCAGGCAACCCACTCCCACAGTTATTCACTCAGGACGACAAGTAGGAAGACCGGGTCAGCCCCAAACGCAAGGCATCCAGGAACTGAGTGCGCTCGCGCACGCTGATCTTGGCGCTGGCGACCTTGTCGCGGTAGTGCGTCATCAACTCCTCGGGCGACAGGTGCACGTAGCGCAGCATGTCCTCGATGGTGTCGTGGGTCTCGATACCGGCGTGGTATACGCTGCCATCCGGATTCTGATAGATGTTCACCGAGTCGGTGTCACCGAACAGGTTGTGCATGTCACCGAGAATTTCCTGGTAGGCGCCGACCAGGAAGATACCCAGCAGGTAGTCCTCGCCTTCGTTGACCGCATGCACCGGCAGGCTGGTCTCAATGCTTTGCTCGTCGACGTACTGGTTGATCTTGCCGTCGGAGTCGCAGGTCAGGTCCTGCAATACCGCGCGGCGCAGCGGCTCTTCCTCGAGACGGTGCAGCGGCAGGATCGGCAGTACCTGGCCGATGGCCCAGGTATCGGGCAGGCTCTGGAACACCGAGAAATTGCAGATGTACTTGTCGGCCAGCTTGTCGTTGAGCTCGTCAAGCACCTGGCGATGGGAACGCTGGCGGGCTTTCAACGAGTTGTGCAGGCGACGGCATACCGCGAAATAGCACTGCTCGGCCAGGGCTTTCTGGGCCAGGGTGATCTTGCCGTCGGCGTACTGGGCGGCGACGTCGCTCATGTAGTGGGTCGCACGCCAGTAGGTTTCAGTGACCATTTCGATATCGGTCGGGCCGAGCAGATCCACCAGCCACTGAACGGTCTCGGGCAGGTTATCCTTGTCGTCGATTTCCGGTACTTCGTCGTTGTGCTTCTCGACGTCGGTGACCTGGACCACCAGCATGGCGTGGTGGGCCGTCAGCGCGCGACCGCTCTCGGAGAAGATATGCGGGTGCGGCAACCCCTGGGCATCACAGAATTCCTTGAGCATGCCGACCACCACACCGGCGTAATCATCCATGTCGTAGTTGATCGAGCTGGCGTTGCGCGAATGGGTACCGTCGTAGTCGACGCCCAGCCCCCCGCCGACATCGATATGGTCGACCGGCAGGCCCAGTGCACGCAATTCACCGTAGTAGCGGATCGCTTCCTTGAACCCGTGCTGGTAGTCCGCCAGGTTGGCGATCTGCGAACCCATGTGGAAGTGCAGCAGGCGGATGCCCTGATCCAGGCCGGCGGCGCGGAAGCGCTCGACAACCGAAATCAACTGCGCCGCCGACAGGCCGAACTTGGACTTTTCGCCGCCGGTATCGGCCCACTTGCTCGAAGCCAGCGAGGACAGGCGCACGCGCAGGCCGACCTGTGGCTTGACCTTGAGGTCGGCCGCCTCTTCGATCACCAGCGTCACTTCCGACTCTTTTTCGATGACGATAAAGACATTATGACCGAGCTTCTGCCCCATCAGCGCCAGACGAATGAACTCGCGATCCTTGTAACCATTGCAGACGATGGTGCCGCCCTTGGGCGCCAACGCCAGCACGGCCAGCAGCTCGGGTTTGGAACCGGCTTCCAGACCGATGGAAACGTTCTGGGTCGCGATGATGTTCTCGACCACCGCTTCCTGCTGGTTGACCTTGATCGGGTACAACGCGGTGTACTTGCTCTGGTATTCCAGGCGCTCGATATTGGCGTCAAAGGCACCGGTCAGCTGGCGCACGCGGTCCTGCAGGATGTCCGGGAAACGGACCAGCAATGGCAGGGACAGGCCGCTCTTGCGCAACTCGTCGACTTGTTCGTACAAATCAATCGGCGCACTGCCCGGGCCGTTTGGACGGACTTCGACGCGCCCGGCCTCGCTGATCGCGAAATACCCGGCCCCCCAATGGCGAATCCCATAAACACTGCGGCTGTCCGCAACTGTCCATTGGCTGCCATCGTCTTTGCGTGTGCGTCGTACGGACATCGAAGTCCCCTATAGAAAAGTCAAAAGACACTGCCCGAAATTGGCTGCGAGCAATGTATGAAATGTAGATGACGATTGCCTGAATCCGGGGTGTAGACCCTCAGATTCGAATCGAGTTTAGAAAACGATTGTCCGCCTCGCGCAGCCGAACGGTTCCGGGAGCACCGGACCAGGGCAAAACGCGAGGTAATGGAACGATCAGCCGCCGGACTTCTTGGCTTTGAAGCCGAGTTTGACCAGCTCTGCCAGCAGCAGTTCGACGTGATCGCCCTGGATCTCGATGACACCGTCCTTCAACGAGCCGCCAGTACCGCAACGACGCTTGAGGTTGGTCGCAAGCTCCTTGAGCTCATCGAGCGCCAATGGCACGCCACTGACGGTGGTGACCGTCTTGCCACCACGGCCTTTGCTTTCGCGGCGCACGCGGGCAATGCCGTCCCCTTCGGGGATAGCAGTCTGTTTACAGATGCAGGCATCTATCGGCTGACGACAGTCCGGACAATGCCGACCTGCGTCGGTGGAGAACACCAGGCCGCCCAGGGCGGCGAAGGATGCGGCTTTCTTGGCCACCTTTGATCCTCTTGGGAGGATAGAAACTGGTCGACCGATGCCGACCGCGAAGCCCCACTCTGGCAGGGGCAGCGCAACTGAAGCGGGCAAGGCCGCTTCAGCTTGAAAAAGGTCGGGCAGTGTAACGACAAATGACGTGAATGCTAAGTGCAAAACTGCGCCATTTTGCACAGCATTCGCGACGTTATTTCTGGCTCGCGATAAATCGGTTCAGTGCGGCCAGGGAGTCCGGGCAGTATGGCCTTCGCTGGCTGTCCTCCAGCGCCTCGGACAATGGCAGGAATCGCGCTTCGATCACTTCTTCGGGCTGCAGGCGCAAAGGCCCGTCCCAGACAGCCGAAAACACTGCGCACCAGAGTCGGTTGCCCGGCTGGTCGAAAAAGAAATGCTCATGGGCGTGCAGCTCGACGCCAGCGACCCCCAGCTCTTCCTCGAGCTCACGCGCCGCCGACTCGGCATAGCTTTCATCGGCCTGGACCATTCCGCCAGCGGCCACGTCCCAGTAACCGGGATAGATCGCCTTGCTCAGAGTCCGCCGGTGCACGCAGAGCTCGCCGGCGGAGTTGAACAGCAGAATATAGGTCCCCCGGCCGATCAGGCCACGCTCACGCAGCTCGGCCCTGGGCAAGGCGCCCAAGGGCTGGTCCTGCTCATCGACCCAGGCGATGGTTTCGGCATCGGAGGCGGCGCGATGCGCGGCCTCGGTAGCTGATATCGGCATGCCTCAACCCTGCGACAACAGTTGACGCAGGTCGATGACCGCCGCGTTGGCCCGGGAAACATAGTTGGCCATGACCAGCGAGTGGTTGGCCCATACCCCGAAGCCGCTGCCATTGAGCACCATTGGGCTCCACAGCGACTCTTGCGATGCTTCCAGCTCACGAATGATCTGGCGCACGCTGACGGTGGCGTTCTTCTTGGCCAGCACGTCGGCGAAATCGACTTCGATGGCCCGCAGCAGGTGCGACAGTGCCCAGGCCTGGCCACGGGCTTCATAGAAGACGTTATCGATTTGCAGCCACGGGGTTTCCACCACTTCCTCGTCCACCTGAGGTACCTGCCCCGGTGTGAAGGTATCGGTCTTCAAGCTGCTGTTGAGCTTGACCCGCCCGACACTGGCCGACAGTCGTTGCGACAACGAACCCAGCCGCGTGGCGACATCACCCAGCCAGTTGTTCAGGTTATCGGCGCGGGTATAGAACAGGGCGTTTTTCTGATCCTGTGCAGACAAGCGTGTCTGATAGCGGGTCAGGGAGTTGATGCCCTCCTGGAACTCCGACTCGCTGGACGGCAGGATCCAGCTCTTGTTGTCGAAGTTGAAACGCGGTTCGGCCTTGGCCAGGTCGGCGTCTTCGGTCGACTGCGACTGGGAACGGGCAAAGTCCTTGCGCAAGGCACGGCTCAGGTCACGCACCTGGACCAGCACGCCGTACTCCCAGCTGGGCATGTTGTCCATCCACAGCCCTGGCGGAAAACGGTCGTTGGAAATGTAGCCGCCAGGTTTGTTCAACAGCGTACCGGCGACGGTCTTGAGCGTTTCCACGGTGGTATAGCCGACCACCATGGGCTTGTTCGCCCGCTCCGCAGCCATTTGTGCATTCTGCTGCACCGGGAACAGATCGGGCTCGGCGCTCCAGTACCAACCCACAATGGCTGCCACCAAAAGGTACAGGAACAGCAACGTACCAAGCGCGCGACTGAGCAACAATCCACTGAAGTAACTGCGTGCTCCGGCCCCTCTGGCATCGACGCGCTCTCGCGCCTGCGGTTTGCCTGTACGGTTTTTCCAGTCCAGCATGGCTATGTCCTTTCGATCACGTCAGTTCAATTCAATGTTTCGACCGCAACCCCACTGCTTCGTGCCTCAGGGATTGCCACAGGAGTTCTGCACTATAAAGGAAGCGCCCGCGCAAGCATAAGCGACTCATCGGTCACAAAATGAATGGCGCGGGTTGGCAGTTTATTGACGTACGGAACTCGTTAGAATGAAAAGAGCTGCTAGCATAGAGCCACCACTCGACCTCAGCCTCACCCTAACCAGTAGTCAGGATATGACCGAGCCAGAAGATCCCAACCGTGAGCGTCTCAAGCATCACTTTGCCCAGCGGGTCATTCATCAAGCTCGTCAACTTCTTGAGATCTGGCAGCGCCTGCAGCGCAGCGAAGGGGCCGCAAGCGACCTGACCGAGCTCTCGCAAGCCAATCTTCGACTGCTGAGGTTCGCTGAACGTTTCGAGCAACCCGAACACATACGGTTGGCGCATACCATCGGCCAGACGCTACTGGCCGTCGAAGACAATCACGGGCGGCTGAGCAGCGAGTTGATCCATGAGTTCAATCGCTTGATGCAACGGCTGTCACGCACCGGCCTGCGCCAGGGCGATCAACTGGAGCAAACCCCGCTACCGCCCCTGCGTAAACCAATCTACCTGATGTTGCAGGACCATGAGCGGGGCGACCGCCTGGCCAAACAACTGGAGTTTTTCGGCCTGTGCGCCCAGTCGCTCAAGAGTGTAGCGGCCTTTCGTGCTTCCATGGCCGAAGGACTTCCAGCGGCGATCGTCATGGACGTCGACTTCTGCGGCCCCGGCCTGGGATTGACGCTGGCGGCGCAGGCACAGGAGGGCCTGGAGCAAAAACTGCCACTGCTGTTCTTCAGCCTGCATGAAACCGATACTCCGACCCGCCTGGCCGCGGTGCGAGCCGGCGCCCAGGAATTCCTGACCGGCGCCCTTGAAGCCTCCAGCCTGCTGGAGAAAGTCGAGGCCCTTACCTGCGTTGCGCAGTACGAACCCTTCAAGGTGCTGATCATCGACGACTCCAGGGCCCAGGCGCTGCACACCGAACGCCTGCTCAACAACGCCGGGTTCGTCACGCAGACACTGATCGATCCAATCCGGGCCATGGCCGAACTGGCCGACTTCCAGCCCGACCTGATCATTCTCGATATGTACATGCCTGCCTGCACCGGTACGGAGCTGGCCAAGGTCATCCGCCACAACGATCGCTACGTCAGCGTACCGATCATTTACCTGTCGGCCGAAGACGATCTGGAAAAACAGCTCGACGCCATGAGCGAAGGCGGCGACGACTTCCTGACCAAGCCGATCCAGCCGCGCCACCTCATCACTACCGTACGCAACCGCGCCTCACGGGCGCGCAACCTCAAGGCCCGGATGGTCCGCGACAGCCTCACGGGCCTGTACAACCACACGCATATCCTGCAACTGCTCGAAGACTGCAGCTACCGCGCCAGGCGCGAAAACAAGCCGCTGAGCTTTGCCATGCTCGATATCGACCATTTCAAAAAGGTCAACGACAGCCACGGCCATCCCATGGGCGATCGCGTCATCAAGAGCCTGGCCCTGTTTCTGAAACAACGCTTGCGCAAGACGGACTTCATTGGCCGCTATGGCGGCGAAGAATTCGCCATCGTCATGCCCGACACGGACCTGACAGCGGCCTACAACGTTCTGGACGAAATTCGCCAGCGCTTCGCCGAAATTCATTACCCTGCCCAACCGCGCGACCTGTCGTGCACCTTCAGCGCCGGTGTCGTGCAGCTGTGCGAAGGCATGGACAGCCTGCTCATGGCCAGCCTGGCCGATGAAGCGCTTTATCGAGCCAAGAGCGGC
Organism: Pseudomonas sp. LS1212; assembly: GCF_024741815.1. Classification (NCBI taxonomy): domain Bacteria; kingdom Pseudomonadati; phylum Pseudomonadota; class Gammaproteobacteria; order Pseudomonadales; family Pseudomonadaceae; genus Pseudomonas; species Pseudomonas sp. LS1212. The sequence goes on along the minus strand of NZ_CP102951.1, from coordinate 632,555 downwards.
GGACGCAACCGAATCAGGCGCGCCGACTAGAGGCCAACTGCTACTATTTTTTCACCCAGCGCTGTCGTCGTCATAACCCTGTCATTAAAACGCAATAACTTCAGGCACTTACCATTCGGTCGTTGGTAGAACCCACGCATGCGCCTGAAACTCCTCACCAATTTCAACACCCTGTTGCTGGTCACCGTCTGCATCGCTTTGGGCGCCACGCTCTGGTGGTCGCAACGGGCGCTGGAGCGTCCCTATCTGTTGATGGAACGCTATCTGGGACTGTCGCAACAGTTTCAGGATCAGGTTGCCCGCAACATTCAGGACTACCTGGGCAGTGGCGATGCGCTGCGTCACAGCAATGCCCTGCAGGCCATTGCCGCGCTGCAGCAGGAAAGCACCGAGCTGCCTTTGGCGCTGGCCGAACGGATACGCCCAAGCCTGGAATCCCTGCAGGTATTCAGCAGTACCGACCTGCTCGCCGCCGGCAAGCTGGCAGGCGACCCCCAGGTCCTGCTGCTGCAGGCCGAACGCGAAATCGGCGCCAGCCTCGAGCAGTTGGCGCAATATGCCCAGGGCAGCGGCAACCCCGATGCGGCTCGCTACCAACCGCCGCTGTTCGGCGCCGCGCAGCATCTGGCGCGCTTGTCGCTGGCCCGGGAAAAGCTGGTCAGCAGCGGACGCAGCGAACTGGCCAGCGATGTCGAGCGTGAGTTGTCGGCCATCGTCGGCCATGCGCAAGCCCTCGAAACCCTGCCGCTGCTGGGAGTCACAGCCAGTCTCGAATCCAGCGCCGATGATTTCGCCGCCATGATGGGGCTGCAGAGCGACGCGAAAACCGAAACACAGGATGCCGGCGTAGACCTCAAGCGCCAGCTGCACAGCCTGCTCAACCGCTACCCCGCCGAATTGAACCGTACCCGCGAGCAGATCCAGCGTCGAGCCGAGTTGGGTGCCCGCGCCGTTGACCGGATCGCTGCCGTGCAATCGGCCATCGCGGGCCTGGAGCCCGAAGTGCGCAGCCAGCACGGTCGGATCCAAAGTGAGGTGCGAGTCATCCAGAGCGTAATGATTGCCCTGATCCTGCTGATCGCTTTGTTGATAGACACCCTGCAGCGTCGCCTGGCCCGGGTGCTGACCCATCTGGCGCCAGCACTCTCGCAATGGGCCGAAGGCGACTTCAGCCGCCCGATTGCCCTGGGAGCCACCAATCGCGAGATGCATGACATTCAGGAGTCGTTGAACCGCCTGCGCGATTACCTGGTCGATCTGGTCGGGACGATCCGCAGCAACGCCGAACAAGTGGCCGGCAGCAGCCGCGCATTGGCCGACCTGAGCAGCGGCCTGCACAACGGCGCCGAACGCCAGGCCGGGGACACAGCGCAGATCCGCGATGCGCTGGGCGAATTGGAGGCGACCATCCAGCAGGTCGCCGGTGACGCCAGCCAGGCTGCCGATGCCAGCCGCGATGCCGGTCGAGCAGTGCAGCAGGGCCAGGCCGTGATCGGCCAGAGCCTGACCGGGCTGCATGCACTGGTGGGCGAAGTACAAGGCAATGCGCAAATGATCGAACGATTGGCCGAAGAGTCGGCGACGATCGGCGGGGTCCTGACGGTGATTCGTTCAATTGCCGATCAGACCAACCTGCTGGCCCTGAACGCTGCCATCGAGGCTGCTCGCGCCGGCGAAATGGGCCGCGGCTTTGCCGTGGTCGCCGAGGAGGTCCGCTCGCTGGCCCAACGCACCGCAGGCGCTACCGGCGAGATCCAGGCACTGATTGCCAGCCTGCAACAGGCCGCACGGCAATCGGTGGAGGGCATGCGCGCCCAGGTCGAACATGCCGAAGCGACCGCGAGCAAGGCCCAGGCAGCCGACGGCGCGCTGGACGAGATCGTCGCCGCGATCCAGACGATCGCCGAAACAGCCGTACGCATCGCCGACGCGACGGCGTATCAGAGTGGAGCGGTCAGCGAGATCCGGGATCACAGCGAACGCATTCACGAGTTGGGTGCCGATAACCTGCAGCGTATTGGCGAGGGGCGGCATGAGGGGGAACAGTTGTTGGTGCTGGGGGGGCAGTTGCATACGGCGGTGCAGGCTTTCCGGGTTTGACCTTCAGGGCGTCATCGCTGGCAAGCCAGCTCCCACAAGGTCCCGGAACCCAGAGATATCTGGTTCGACACAAATCACTGTGGGAGCTGGCTTGCCAGCGATGACGCCCGAGCAGACAAAGCAAAGCCCACCCCTTGAGAAACCCTCACTTACAACCCCGCCTCCTGCAGACTCCGCCGCACTCCGCTATCATGGGCTCACTTCTGTTTCGCGAGATTGCCATGCGCCGCCTGCTTTGCCTCCTGTTTCTGGTCCTGGCCCTGCCTGCCTTCGGCGCCGGCCTGCTTGACAGCCGCCCCAGCGCGACGCTTGGTGGCGCGCCGCTCAACAACAGCGACGATTTCCTGCCGGTGCGCGAGGCCTTCAAGCTCAGCCTGGTGCAAAGCGATGCTCAGACGATCAAGTTGCGCTTCGTCGCCAGCGAGGGCTACTACCTCTACCGGCACCGCTTCCAGTTCCACACCGAGCCTGCCGACATCGCCCTGGGCACTGCGCAACTGCCAACGGGCGAACAGAAGCGTGACGAATTCTTCGGCGACGTCGAGGTCTACCGCGGCATTCTCGACGTCGACCTGCCCCGCACCGCCAACGACCAGCGCCCCTTCACCCTGGCCGTGACCTATCAGGGCTGCGCCGACAAAGGGCTGTGCTACCCACCGGAAACCGAGCGCCTGATCATCGAGGGCAAAGGTGCCTTCACTATCGCTGCCGCACCTGCCACCCAGGGCTGGACCTGGAAAGAGCTGGCGCTGTTCTTCCTCGCCGGGCTCGGCCTTACGTTCACCCCTTGCGTGCTGCCGATGCTGCCGATCCTTTCCGGCGTGGTGCTTCGCGGGCAAGTCGGCGGTCTGCGCGGGCTCAGCCTGTCGCTGGCGTATGTGTTGCCCATGGCGGCGTGCTTTGCCCTGCTGGGGGCGCTGATGGGGCTGTTCGGTGCCGAACTGAACCTGCAGGCACGCCTGCAATCGGCCTGGGTACTGGTGCCATTCTCTCTGTTCTTCGTGATTTTCGCCCTGGCCATGTTCGGCCTCTTCGAATTGAAACTGCCACATGCCATCAGCTCGCGCCTGGAATGGGTCGCGGGGCACACTCGCGGTGGCTCGCTGCTGGGCGCCGCGGTATTGGGCGTGGTTTCCAGCCTGCTGGTTTCACCCTGCGTCTCGGCACCACTGGCCGGTGCCCTGCTCTATATCAGTGCCAGCGGCGATGCTGCGGGGGGCGCGCTCAAGCTGTTCACGCTGGGCCTGGGCATGGGCGCCCCGCTGTTACTGGTCGCCACCGGCGGCGCATCCTGGCTGCCCAAGAGCGGCCCTTGGCTGGTAACCGTCAAAAATGCCATTGGCGTGCTGCTGCTGGGCCTGGCGATCGGCTTGCTCAGCCGTGTGCTGCCCGGCCAGGTCACGCTGCTGCTGGTGGGCCTGCTCGCTGCCGGCGTCGGGATTTTCCTCGGTGCGCTGGAGTTCACCGTCAAACCTGCAAAACAACGCCTGGGGCAACTTGTGGGGCTGTTCCTGTTGTTCTACGCCCTGGCGAGCTGGTACGGCGCCTTCAGCGGGCAGACCGACCCGTTCAAGCCGCTCGGCCGTGCGCCGATTGCACAGGTCGGCGAAGGCGCAACGGCCATCGCCCGTACCGACTGGCAAACCATCAGCACCCCGGCAGCCCTGGATAAGGTACTGGCCGAAGCCAAAAGCGCCGGGCAACCCGTGTTGCTGGACTGGTATGCCGACTGGTGCATCAGCTGCAAAGTCATCGAACATGAAGTACTGACCGCACCCAACGTGCTCGCCGGGCTCAAGGGGTTTCGACTGGTGCGCTTCGACATGACCCAAAGCAACGCCGAACAGCGCGCCCTGCTCGATCGCTACAAGCTGTTCGGCCCACCCGCGCTCTTGTTTTTTTCGGCGAACGGAAGCGAAATTACGTCCTCCAGAGTGATTGGCGAGATAAATTCCGTCGATTTTGCCGAACATTTGACGAGCATTCGTCACAAACAGGGTCTATAACGTCTAAGGGCTGCCCGCTCAGGCGGCCTCTATGACCGGATTCAGCATATCAGTCATAAATTTCTCGCGAACATCGCTTATCGTGCTGCCTATTGCAGGCAACTGGACAGTGCACGGCGCTTTCCGGCATAGTCGCTGCGCATTGCACAGGCAAAGACTCGAGAAGGAACCGCAGATGGCAACCCTACTGGTATTGCATGGCCCCAACCTGAACCTGCTCGGCACCCGCGAGCCGGGCGTCTACGGTGCGGTAACACTGGCCCAGATCAACCAGGACCTGGAGCAGAGAGCCCGCGCCGGCGGTCACCATCTGCAGTATCTGCAAAGCAACGCCGAGTATGAATTGATCGACCGGATCCATGCCGCCCGCAGTGAAGGCGTGGACTTCATTCTCATCAATCCGGCAGCTTTTACGCACACCAGCGTCGCATTACGTGACGCGTTGCTGGCGGTGAGCATCCCATTCATCGAAGTGCATTTGTCCAACGTGCACAAACGCGAGCCATTTCGCCACCACTCCTACTTTTCGGATGTCGCGGTAGGCGTGATCTGCGGTCTCGGCGCCAGTGGTTATCGACTGGCCCTGGAAGCCGCCCTGGAGCAACTGGCAGCAACTGCAAAGCCCTGATTTCGAGAGCCTGGTCACAAGACGAGGCACACGAGAAAGTTTGAATACACAGCTTACGCCCCTGACCGACCCTTGGGAGTTGATGATTAATGGATATTCGTAAAGTTAAGAAATTGATCGAACTGCTGGAAGAATCCGGCATCGACGAGCTCGAGATCCGTGAAGGCGAAGAATCCGTACGGATCAGCCGCCACAGCAAGACTCCGGCCCAGCAGTACTACGCACCGGCCCCGGTTGCCGCAGCCCCTGTAGCTGCCGCCGCACCAGCACCGGTTGCTGCCGCTGCCGAAGCGCCTGCCGCACCGAAACTGAACGGCACCGTGGCCCGTTCGCCGATGGTCGGCACCTTCTACCGCAAGGCTTCGCCTAGCTCGCCAGCCTTCGTTGAAGTCGGCCAGAGCGTGAAGAAAGGCGACACCCTGTGCATCGTCGAAGCGATGAAAATGATGAACCACATCGAAGCCGAAACCAGCGGCGTGATCGAGTCCATCCTCGTCGAAGACGGCCAGCCGGTTGAGTACGACCAACCGATGTTCACCATCGTTTGAACCGCGGAGAGCCAACGATGTCTGCGAAGTTGGAAAAAGTTCTGATCGCCAACCGCGGTGAAATTGCCCTGCGGATTTTGCGTGCCTGTAAAGAGCTGGGCATCAAGACCGTCGCAGTTTACTCCAAGGCCGACAAGGAACTGATGCACCTGGGCCTGGCCGACGAATCGGTCTGCATCGGTCCGGCGCAAGCCGCTCAATCCTACCTGCACATTCCGTCGATCATCGCCGCCGCCGAAGTGACTGGTGCCACGGCGATCCACCCGGGTTATGGCTTCCTGGCGGAAAACGCCGACTTCGCCGAGCAGGTCGAGAAATCCGGCTTTGCCTTCATCGGCCCGAAAGCCGACACCATTCGCCTGATGGGCGACAAGGTATCGGCCAAGGCCGCGATGATCAAAGCGGGTGTTCCGACCGTTCCGGGCTCCGATGGCCCGCTGCCTGAAGACGAAGAAACCGCACTGGCGATCGGCCGTCAGGTCGGCTACCCGGTGATCATCAAGGCCGCTGGCGGCGGCGGTGGTCGCGGCATGCGCGTGGTGCACAAGGAAGAGGACCTGATCGCCTCGGCCAAGCTGACCCGCAGCGAAGCCGGTGCCGCGTTCGGCAACCCGATGGTCTACCTGGAAAAGTTCCTGACCAACCCACGTCACGTGGAAGTCCAGGTCCTTTCCGACGGCCAGGGCCACGCCATTCACCTGGGCGACCGTGACTGCTCCCTGCAGCGCCGTCACCAGAAGGTCCTGGAAGAAGCGCCAGCACCAGGCATCGACGAAAGAGCCCGTCAGGAAGTCTTCGACCGCTGCGTGCGCGCCTGCATCGAGATCGGCTACCGTGGCGCCGGCACCTTCGAGTTCCTCTACGAGAACGGCCACTTCTACTTCATCGAGATGAACACTCGCGTGCAGGTAGAACACCCGGTATCGGAAATGGTCACTGGCATCGACATCGTCAAGGAGATGCTCAGCATCGCCGCTGGCAACAAGCTGTCGTACACCCAGGAAGACGTGGTTATCCGCGGTCACGCCCTGGAATGCCGGATCAACGCCGAAGACCCGAAGAAGTTCATCCCGAGCCCCGGCACGGTCAAGCATTTCCACGCACCAGGCGGCAATGGCGTTCGCGTCGACTCGCACCTGTACAGTGGCTATGCCGTACCGCCGAACTATGACTCGTTGATCGGCAAGCTGATCACTTACGGCAAGGACCGTGACGAAGCCATGGCGCGCATGCGCAATGCGCTGGACGAAATCGTTGTCGACGGGATCAAGACCAATATCCCGCTGCACCGCGACCTGGTTCGTGACGAAGGCTTCTGCAAAGGTGGTGTCAACATTCACTATCTGGAACACAAACTGGCTAGCCAGGAGTAAGTTCGAGTTGCAGCAGCACAAAGCCCTCGGCCTCGGCCGGGGGCTTTTTTTGGCCTTGATATTTTGCGACCGCTTCGCACTCGAGCGCAGCCTGCGGCAGCGGCTACAGGGTCCGGCGTTGTAGCCGCTGCCGCAGGCTGCGCTCGAGCGCGAAGCGGTCGTGAACCTTTTTTGCCTTGCACATTCCACGGCAGCATTCGTGTTTAACCGCCCGGTCTTGTAAACTGATCGGCTTTCGCGGCTCATCCCCGCCCTGTAATTATTCAAAGGTGCCCGCCATGCCTTGGCTGCAAGTACGTCTGGCCATCAGCCCGGAACAAGCCGAAACCTACGAAGACGCCTTCCTGGAAGTCGGCGCTGTTTCGGTAACCTTCATGGATGCCGAAGACCAGCCGATTTTCGAACCTGAACTGAACACCACGCCACTGTGGTCGCATACCCATTTGCTGGCCCTGTTCGAAGGCGGCACCGAAGCCGCCAGCGTCCTGGCCCACCTGGAATTGCTGACCGGCAGCCCGCTGCCGGAACATCACAGCGAAGTGATTGAAGACCAGGATTGGGAACGCAGCTGGATGGACAACTTCCAGCCCATGCGCTTCGGCCAGCGCCTGTGGATCGTGCCAAGCTGGCACGCCGCCCCCGAACCTGATGCCGTCAACCTGCTGCTCGACCCGGGCCTGGCATTCGGCACCGGCACCCACCCGACCACCGCCCTGTGCCTGGAATGGCTCGATGGCCAGGACCTGAAGGGTTGCGACGTACTGGATTTCGGCTGCGGCTCGGGCATCCTGGCCATTGCCGCCCTGCTGCTGGGCGCCAAACAAGCCGTAGGCACCGATATCGACGTCCAGGCCCTGGAGGCCTCCCGCGACAACGCAGGGCGCAACCACATCGCCGAAGAACGCTTCCCTCTGTACCTTCCGGAGCAACTGCCGCAGGTGCAGGCCGACGTGCTGGTCGCCAACATTCTGGCAGGCCCGCTGGTCTCACTAGCGCCGCAATTGTCGAGCCTGGTCAAGCCAGGCGGTCGCCTGGCACTTTCGGGCATCCTGGCCGAGCAAGGCGACGAAGTCGCTGCCGCTTATGCCAAGGACTTCGAGCTGGACCCGATCGCCAATCGCGACGGTTGGGTACGCATCAGTGGTCGTCGTCGCTGAGAGCGCCTAGAATGGTCGTCTGCACAACCCGGATTGCCGCATGACCGACAGTTTCGTCACCCAGTGTCCTCATTGCCAGACCAGCTTCCGCGTCAGCCACAACCAATTGAGTGTGGCGCGCGGGGTGGTGCGCTGTGGCGCCTGCCTGCGAGTGTTCAATGCTGCGCGGCAGTTGCTCGAGCAAAGTGCGACCGATCAAGCCCAACCGCCTGCACCGTTGCCGCCGCCCGCCGCTGACCAGGCACCTGAACAGCAGCCTCCCGTCGGCCAGCGTGAATGGTCTGCTGCCGACCTCGATCTGGACGAGCTCGACCTGGATGGCGAACTGGCCAAGCTGGAACAACGCGAAATCCAGCCGACCATGGTGTTTACCCATGCGCAGGTACCGCGTGAAGACTCGCTGAGTGCGCAGCGCGACACCCCCGATACCGAGGAAACCTGGCCCGACAGCCTGTTCAGCGAGCCGGCCAGCGAACGCGAAGCGCCGGATATGCTGGTCGCCGATGCGGCGCCGCCGATCATCGAGCAAGCCCCACAGGACCTCGAACCGGTTCACCACGAGCGCACCGAGCCGTCGATCTCGCTCGACACCCTCGATCTGGATGAAGCCCCGCAGGCCGCACCGCTGCACCCGGACGCCCCTCCCAGCCGGCATGAGTCCCGCGAGCACTTCTCGGCGCTCGATAGCCACGACGATCTCGATCAGGACGAGCACCACGAACCCGAGCCCGTCAGGTCGCGTGAAAAACACTCGCGCAACGAACCGGCGCTGCATGACGACGCCCTGAACGACCTGGTCGACGATCCGTTGCAACTGGACTGGCAGAAGCGCCGCAGCCCATGGGGGCGTCGACTGCTGTGGCTCCTGCTGATTCTGCTCGCCGCCGCCGCGCTGGCCGGTCAATACATCTGGTATCACTTCGACGAACTGGCGCGCCAGGATCAATACCGCCCCTGGTTCCAGCAACTGTGCCCGAAAATTGGCTGCACCGTACCGTCGAAGGTCGACATTGCGCTGATCAAGAGCAGCAATCTGGTGGTGCGCAGCCATCCCGAATTCAAAGGGGCCCTGATCGTCGATGCGATCATCTACAACCGGGCGACGTTCTCGCAACCTTTCCCGTTGCTGGAGCTGCGCTTTGCCGACCTTAACGGCCAGCTGATCGCCAGCCGTCGCTTCAAACCCGGCGAATACCTCAGTGGCGACCTGGTCGGCAAGGCCGAGATGCCACCGCAAACTCCCATCCACATCGCCCTGGACATCCTCGACCCGGGCCCGAAGGCTGTGAACTACAGCCTCAGCTTCCGTTCCCCGGAATAGCTGCCCCCCCGCACTACCGGACCAAACCGACTGGCATAAGCCCATAACTGTTCAGATTTTATCCAAATCGACCTTTATCCGGTCTTCGAGAGCGGGTATTATGCCAACCCTTTTTTCGAACTCTAATGATCCGGCCCCACAACAGGGAACACCTATGTCGGCGGTACGCATCGGCCCATACACACTGCAGAACGCTTTGATCCTTGCCCCCATGGCAGGGGTTACGGACCAGCCCTTTCGTCAGTTATGCCGACGGCTGGGCGCAGGGTTGGTGGTCTCGGAAATGGTCAGCAGCGACATGAGCCTGTGGAACAGCCGCAAATCGCGTCTGCGCATGATTCACGAAGGTGATCCCGAGCCGCGCTCGGTACAGATCGCCGGTGGCGATGCACAGATGCTCGCGGCAGCGGCCAGGGCTAATGTCGAGCTGGGTGCACAAATCATTGATATCAACATGGGTTGTCCAGCCAAAAAAGTCTGTAACAAGGCTGCCGGCTCTGCTTTATTGAAAGACGAAGACCTGGTGCGCGAAATCCTTCACGCCGTGGTTGCCGCTGTCGAGGTGCCCGTCACCTTGAAGATTCGTACCGGTTGGGACCGGTCGAACAAAAATGGCATCACGGTCGCGAAAATCGCCGAAGAAGCCGGGATTCAAGCACTTGCGGTCCACGGCAGGACCCGCGCCGACCTGTACACCGGCGAAGCCGAATACGACACCATCGCTGCCATCAAGCAGTCGGTGTCGATTCCGGTCTTCGCCAACGGCGATATCGACAGCGCAGAAAAAGCCCGGTACGTGCTGCAGGCGACCGGCGCCGATGGCTTGTTGATTGGCCGGGCTGCCCAGGGGCGGCCGTGGATCTTTCGCGAGATCGAGCATTACCTGCGGACCGGCGAGACACTGCCGACCCCGCAATTGAACGAAGTGGAACGCATTCTGCTGGAGCACCTGGCCGCGCTACACGCCTTTTATGGCGATGTCATGGGCGTACGTATCGCCCGCAAGCATGTCGGCTGGTATCTCGCTACCCTGCCGGGCGCCAGGGAGTTTCGCGCCCATTTCAATCGTTTGGAAGATACGGAAGCGCAATGCGCCAACGTTCGCAGTTTCTTCAGCGAGCGGTACAAGAGCCTGGTAACAGGGGACGGAGAAGGGGTGGCCGCATGACGATGATGACCGAGACTTTAGAGAGTGGAACAACACCCGTGAGCGACAACGTTAATTTGAAACAGCACCTCAACACGCCGAGCGAAGAAGGTCAGACGCTTCGCGGCAGTGTCGAGAAGGCGCTGCACAATTATTTCGCCCATCTGGAAGGCGCTGCCGTCACGGACGTGTACAACCTGGTGCTCTCCGAAGTCGAGGCTCCGTTGCTCGAAAGCGTGATGAACTACGTCAAGGGCAATCAGACCAAGGCCAGCGAGCTGCTTGGCCTGAACCGCGGCACCTTGCGCAAGAAACTCAAACAGTACGATCTGCTTTAAGCATGCATTCAAACCAGAAAAGGCGACGCCCATTGATTGAGGTCGCCTTTTTTGCTGACTCCTCTGCTTTTGATGGAAACTGAAATGACCGACCAGACTACCCGCCTGCCGATCCGCCGCGCCTTGATCAGCGTTTCCGACAAGACCGGGATCCTTGAATTCGCCCGTGAACTGGAAGCCCTCGGGGTCGAAATCCTGTCCACCGGCGGTACCTTCAAGCTGCTGCAGGACAATGGCGTCTCGGCAGTCGAAGTCGCCGACTACACCGGCTTTGCCGAAATGATGGACGGCCGGGTCAAGACCCTGCACCCGAAAATCCACGGCGGCATCCTCGGCCGTCGCGGCATCGACGACGCCATCATGAGCGAGCACGGGATCAAGCCGATCGACCTGGTCGCCGTCAACCTCTACCCCTTCGAAGCAACGATTTCCAAACCCGGCTGCGACCTGCCGACTGCCATCGAGAACATCGACATCGGCGGCCCGACCATGGTCCGCTCGGCGGCCAAGAACCACAAGGACGTCGCCATCGTTGTCAACGCCAGCGACTACGGCCAGGTGCTGGAAAGCCTCAAGGCCGGTGGCCTGACCTACGCTCAGCGCTTCGACCTGATGCTCAAGGCCTTCGAGCACACCGCTGCCTACGACGGCATGATCGCCAACTACATGGGCACCGTTGACCAGGCCGCCGAAACCCTGTCGACCTCCGGCCGCAGCGAATTCCCGCGCACCTTCAACAGCCAGTTCATCAAGGCCCAGGAAATGCGCTACGGCGAGAACCCGCACCAGAGCGCGGCGTTCTACGTGGAAGCCAAGCCTGCCGAAGTCGGCATCGCCACCGCAACCCAGTTGCAAGGCAAGGAACTGTCGTTCAACAACGTGGCCGACACCGACGCCGCGCTGGAATGCGTGAAGAGCTTCGTCAAGCCTGCCTGCGTCATCGTCAAGCACGCCAACCCGTGCGGCGTTGCCGTCAGCCCTGACGCCGAAGGCGGCATCCGCCAGGCTTACGAACTGGCCTACGCCACCGACACCGAGTCGGCATTCGGCGGCATCATCGCCTTCAACCGTGAGCTGGACGCCGAAACCGCCAAGGCCATCGTCGAGCGTCAGTTCGTCGAAGTGATCATCGCCCCAAGCGTGAGCATCGAGGCGCGTGCCGTGGTCGCCGCCAAAGCCAACGTGCGCCTGCTGGCCTGCGGCCAGTGGTCGGCTGACCGCGCTGCTGCCTGGGATTACAAGCGCGTCAATGGCGGCCTGCTGGTTCAGAGCCGCGATATCGGCATGATCGGTGCCGACGACCTGAAAGTGGTGACCAAGCGCGCACCGACCGAACAGGAAATCCATGACCTGATCTTCGCCTGGAAAGTGGCCAAGTTCGTCAAGTCCAACGCTATCGTCTACGCCAAGAACCGCCAGACCATCGGCGTTGGCGCCGGCCAGATGAGCCGCGTCAACTCGGCCCGCATCGCTGCGATCAAGGCCGAGCACGCCGGCCTGCAGGTACAAGGCGCGGTCATGGCTTCGGATGCGTTCTTCCCGTTCCGCGACGGCATCGACAACGCGGCCAAGGCCGGTATCACCGCGGTGATCCAGCCGGGTGGCTCGATGCGTGATGCGGAAGTCATCGCTGCTGCCGATGAAGCCGGTATCGCAATGGTGTTCACTGGAATGCGTCATTTCCGTCACTGATGGACCATGTAGCCGCTGCCGAAGGCTGCGCTCGACCGCAAAGCGGTCGCAGTTCAGTCGAACGCAGGAGCCCCTGACGGGCCTCAGCGCAGCCTACGGCAGCGGCTACAGAGTGACGCATCCCATCCCGAATTCGCTTCATCGAGGTTTTTGACATGAATGTTTTGATCATCGGCAGCGGTGGACGTGAACACGCCCTGGCCTGGAAAGTCGCACAGGACCCGCGCGTCGAGAAGGTCTTCGTCGCACCGGGCAACGCCGGCACCGCCATTGAAGCCAAGTGCGAGAACGTCGCCATCGACGTCCTGGCCCTGGAGCAGCTTGCCGATTTTGCCGAGAAGAATGTCACCCTGACCATCGTCGGCCCGGAAGTACCGCTGGTTGCCGGCGTCGTCGACCTGTTCCGCAGCCGTGGCCTGGACTGCTTCGGCCCGACCGCCGGTGCCGCTCAGCTGGAAGGCTCCAAGGCCTTCACCAAGGACTTCCTGGCACGCCACAAGATCCCGACCGCCGACTACCAGAACTTCACCGAGATCGAGCCTGCACTGGCCTATCTGCGTGAGAAAGGCGCGCCGATCGTGATCAAGGCCGACGGCCTGGCCGCCGGCAAGGGCGTGATCGTTGCCATGACCCTGGCCGAAGCCGAAGATGCCGTGCGCGACATGCTCGCCGGCAATGCCTTCGGTGACGCCGGCTCGCGCGTGGTGATCGAAGAGTTCCTCGATGGCGAAGAAGCCAGCTTCATCGTCATGGTCGATGGCAAGAACGTCCTGCCCATGGCCACCAGCCAGGACCACAAACGCGTCGGCGATGGCGATACCGGCCCGAACACCGGCGGCATGGGCGCTTACTCCCCGGCGCCAGTGGTGACTGCCGAGGTTCACCAGCGCGTCATGGACCAGGTGATCTGGCCGACCGTGCGCGGCATGGCCGACGAAGGAAACGTCTACACTGGCTTCTTGTATGCAGGCTTGATGATCGACAAGGCCGGTAATCCGAAGGTCATCGAGTTCAACTGCCGCTTCGGCGACCCTGAGACTCAACCGGTCATGCTGCGCCTGCAGTCGAGCCTTGTGTTGCTGGTCGAGGCTGCATTTGCCCAGGCCCTGGACAAGGTCGAAGCGCAATGGGACCCACGCCCGAGCCTGGGCGTCGTCCTGGCTGCCGGCGGCTACCCCGCCGATTACGCCAAGGGCGCCGTGATCAACGGCCTGGACGCTGCTGCCGCACTGGATGGCAAAGTGTTCCACGCCGGTACCGCGCTCAAGGATGGTAACGTGGTCGTCGCCGGTGGCCGGGTACTGTGCGCTACCGCATTGGGCGAAAGCGTCGGTGCCGCGCAACAGCAAGCCTACCAACTGGCAGGCAAGATCGACTGGGAAGGTAGTTTCTACCGCAAGGACATTGGCTATCGTGCCATTGCCCGCGAGCGTGGCGAGGATCTGGAGTAAGTCTCCAGGCAGCCGGCTGGCAAGCTGCCCGAGCGCTCTTGCCAGCCGCTTGGCTTGCTGCGCATATTTGTACACAGGCATTCACCTACGAAGGGATTCCGCCTTGCGCTGGCTCAGGATTGCCATAGGATTCACCGTCAGCCTGCTGACCCTGCTCTGCATGCTCCCGGCAATCGCCGAGCAAGGCAGTGGTTGGGCGGTATTGCTCGACGATCAGGCCACCCTGCAACTGAGCGACGTACGCTCGGATCGCTATCGCAACCAGTTCAGCCCCATCGAACTCCACCAGCTGGACGCCGCCGGGCCCCAGAGCGCGCTCTGGCTGCACTATCGCCTGCTACCGGGCCAGCAAGAACAATTGCTGCGCATCTTCGCCCCGGACCTGGCCAGGCTCGATCTCTACGTACTTGATGGCAATACCCTGCTCAAGCAGCAACGCAGTGGTTACGACCTCATCCATCACGATCTGTCCCTGCCCGGCAGTGATCACTTGTTGCCCCTGCCCATCAGCCAGAAGCCTCTGGACGTCTACCTGCGGTTGGTTTCGGAACACCAGCTGCGCCCCAGCATCACGCTGCAGCCAGCCGTCGAGGCCGCCGCCGACCAGAGTCAGCCATTGTTGTTCGGCCTGATGTTCGGCTGCCTGGGCATGCTGGTGCTGCATAACCTGACGCGCTTTGCCTTATCGCGCTCCAGCAGCAGCCTCTGGCTCAGTGTCTATCAGCTGTTGATGCTCGCCAGTGCCTTGATCCTGCTCCATTTGAGCGGCCCCTGGCTGACGCTCTGGCACCCGGCACAAACCCCGGCGGCCTATTTCGCCGTGTTGCTGGCGGCCCTGGCCGGCTTGATGTTCACCCTGCGATTCTTTACCCAGCCCGGGCATGTCTTGCTCAATCGGCTGTTGCTCAACGAAATGCTGCTGATCGGTATCTGTGGCTTGCTCCTGCTGTTCGTCGAAACCCTGCCGCTGAACCTCATGACCTATGCCCTGGTTGCACTCTGCAGCCTGAGCATGCTCTTGGTTGGCGCATTTCATTGGCACAAGGGTTACCCGCCCGCCCGCCTGTTCACGGTGGCGATGCTGATCTTCAACATCGGCTGCCTGGTGATCTTACCTGCCCTGCTGGGCCTGACCCGCACCCCGACCCAGTGGCTGCTGCTCATACTGCTGGCGTTTACCGGTGCCAGCGGCTGGCTGCTAAACCTTGCCGTCAGTGAACGGCTGCGCAGCATCGCCGAAGCCCGTTTCAGCGCCAGCCGCGCGCTGGCGGCCAGCACCGCCGAGGTCAATGCCAAAGCCGAGTTCCTGGCCAAGATCAGCCACGAAATCCGTACGCCGATGAATGGCGTGCTGGGCATGACCGAGCTGTTGCTGGGGACGCCGTTGTCGGTCAAGCAACGCGACTATGTGCAAACGATCCATAGTGCGGGCAACGAACTGCTCACGCTGATCAATGAAATCCTCGATATTTCCAAGCTCGAGTCCGGGCAGATCGAGCTCGACGATGTCCAGTTCGACCTCAATGCGCTGATCGAGGATTGCCTGAACATCTTCCGCGCCAAGGCCGAACAGCAGAATGTCGAGCTGATCAGTTTCACCCAGCCGCAGGTGCCGCGGGTCATCAGCGGAGACCCGACACGGCTGCGCCAGACCCTGCTGAACCTGCTCGACAACGCCCTGAAGAAAACCGATGAAGGCGAAATCCTGCTGGTGGTCGCCCTGGATCAGCGCGCCGACCGGCCACGCCTGCGCATCGCCGTCCAGGACAGCGGGCAACCCATGCCGGCCGCCGAGCGCGATGCCTTGATGCAGGCTGAATTGCACAGCAAGAACTTCCTCTCCAACAACAAACTGGGCGGACACCTGGGGCTGGTCATCGCCAAGCAACTGATCATGCTGATGCAGGGTGAGTTCGGCATAAAATCGAGCAACAACCAGGGCAGCACGCTCTGGCTGACCTTGCCCCTGGACCCTGATCGCCTGGAGCAAACCACCGCCGATCTCGATAGCCCGCTCAAGGGTGCACGGGTGCTGGTAGTCGATGACAACGATACCTGCCGCAAGGTGCTGGTCCAGCAATGCAGCGCCTGGGGCATGAATGTCAGTGCCGTTCCATCGGGCAAGGAGGCCCTGGCCTTGCTGCGCACCAAGGCGCACTTGCGCGACTATTTCGATGTGGTTTTGCTCGACCAGAACATGCCCGGCATGACCGGCATGCAACTGGCCGCCAAGATCAAGGAAGACCCGAGCCTGAACCACGACATCCTGCTGATCATGCTCACCGGCATCAGCAATGCGCCGAGCAAGATCATCGCCCGCAACGCCGGGGTCAAACGCATCCTGGCCAAGCCTGTGGCCGGCTATACCCTCAAGACCACGCTGGCCGACGAACTGACCCAGCGCAGCAAAGGCGCCCTGCCGTCAGCCCCGTACACCACGCCGGTAACTATGCCGATCGATGTACCCAGCGACTTTCGGATCCTCGTTGCCGAAGACAACAGTATCTCGACCAAGGTAATTCGCGGCATGCTCGGCAAGTTGAACCTGAAGCCCGATACCGCCAGCAACGGCGAAGAGGCATTGCTCGCCATGAAAGCCCGGCGCTACGACCTGGTGCTGATGGACTGCGAGATGCCAGTGCTCGACGGGTTTTCCGCGACCCAGCAACTGCGCGCCTGGGAAATCGGCAACCAGCGCCAGCGCACGCCTGTGGTTGCGCTCACCGCGCATATCCTCAACGAGCACAAGGAACGCGCACGCCAGGCCGGCATGGATGGCCACATGGCCAAGCCCATCGAGCTGTCGCAACTGCGCGAACTGATCGAGCATTGGGTTGCCAGACGCGAGCAAGGCCCCAGCCAGGCGAAAACCTACTGATACAGACTTTTGCCCCATGGCACGAAGCCAATCGCAATCGCCTGATAGACTCTCCCCTGCCTATCTCATCCGCGAGCCCAGACCATGCTCCACGTGTTGTTCAGTGTTTACTTGAAGATGCTCGTGCTTTACAGCCCATTCTTCGTCCTGTCCTGCTTCATCAGCCTTACACGTGGTTACTCGAGCAAGGAACGCAAGCGCCTGGCCTGGAACGTAGCCCTCGGCGTGCTGATTGCCAGCGTACTGCTCTACTTGTTCGGGCGGGCGATTTTCGGCGTGTTCGGAATCACCGCCGATGCCTTCCGGATTGGTGCCGGCAGCGTACTGTTCATTTCGGCCCTGGCGATGGCCCAGGGCAAGTCAGCGGTGCAGACCGACAACGTGCAGCAGGATGTGACCATCGTCCCGCTGACCATTCCGCTCACCGTGGGCCCCGGCACTATCGGTGCATTGTTGGTGATGGGCGTCAGCCAGCCCCACTGGGATGACAAGGTCATCGCCATCCTTGGCATCGCCCTGGCCAGCGTCACGGTCGGTGTGGTGCTGTTCCTGTCTCACCGGATCGAACGCATCCTTGGCGAACAGGGCCTGCAGATCGTCAGCCGGTTGATGGGGTTGTTCGTCTGCGCACTGGCGGCGCAGATCATCTTTACCGGTATCAAGGGTTATATGGCGCCCTGACACCAATCGCTGGCATGCCCCCCTGTGGGAGCTGGCTTGCCAGCGATGCAGGCACCGCGGATTATCTGAAGCACCGCGGTGAAGCCATCGCAGGCAAGCCTGCTCCCACAGAGTAATGTGTGAGCACAAGCGCTCAGGGCTTCTGGCCATACCAACGCGGTGTATAAACCCACTCCCCACCCTCGGCACGCGGGAACACACAGGTCGTCGACGAACCGATCAACACCATCGTGCGCATGTCCACCTGGTCGGGCGTCAATGCCCCAAGGGTCACGACCCGCAGCGTCTGCCCCGGCCGGCCGATATCGCGGCCCAGCACGACTGGCGTGTCCGGTGTCCGATGCCGGCCGACGATTTCCAGCGCCCTTCCCAGCTGCCAGGGGCGAGCGCGGGAGATCGGGTTGTAGAACGCCAACGCCAGATCGGCCTGGGCCGCCAGATCCAGACGTTTTTCGATAATGTCCCAAGGCTTGAGATTGTCGGAAAGCGACAATACGCAGAAGTCATGCCCCAGCGGCGCTCCGGCCTGGGCCGCCGTCGCCAGCGACGCGGAAATACCGGGAAGGATCTGCAGATCGACCCGATGCCAGGCCGGGTCGCTGGATTCGTGCAGGGCTTCGAGCACGGCCGCGGCCATTGCGAATACGCCAGGGTCTCCCGAGGAAACGACGATCACCGAACGACCTTGCGCCGCCAGTTCGAAGGCATGCCGGGCGCGCTGCATTTCCTCGCGATTGTCGGTGCAGTGCAGGACCTGATCAGCACGAAAGGGACCGGCCATGCGCACGTAGGTCTCGTACCCCAGCACATCGGTCGCCCGCGCCAGCTCGGCCTTGACCGCCGGGGCCATCAAGTCATCGCTGCCCGGCCCCAGGCCGATTACCGCAAGGCGGCCACGCGCCATGCCGATGTGCTGCGGATCGATGGGTTGCTTGGCGACGGCAATGGCCAAATCGGGTGTCACACTGATCGGCGGCAACAGTTGTGGCACCGCCTGTTCTGCCATTTGCCCGATGCTGCCAGCGTTTTCGACAAAGCGCAGTGGCACACCCAGCTGCCGCGCGGCCTCATGCAACGCCGCATTGGCCATGTCGGCATCGGCCGCCAACAGGCAGGCCAGCGACGGCAAGGCGATCTTCGCCGCCTGCAGCGCCTGGCGCACGGCTTCGGCCAACGCCGGTTGCCGGGCGCTGACCGCTACCACCACGCAGCGTGGGTAGATCAATAGCTCGTTGGCGGCTGGCTCACGCTCGACGCAGCCGACATGAATCGCCAGAGCTGCGTGAGCGTCCTGCGGCAAATGCGCCTTCTCGAGCCAGGGCGCATCGCCTTCGATTCTCACGTGCTCGCCACTCAGCAGATCGGAGACAAAGCGTTTGCCCAACTCCAGGTCGGCCAGTGCATAGCCACTCGGCGGGTTGAGCAGGCAGGTGCCAAAACGCAGTTCGCCGCTGGTGGTGATCGCTGCGGCCACGCCAAGCCCGGCAGCGATTTCCCGGGCCATCACATTGACCCCGCCCAGCCCCCCGAGCAGTGGTACCACGGCACTGCCATCCTCGGCCACGGCCAGGACCGGCGGCTCGGCGCCCTTCTCCAGCAGCACGCCGGCCAGGCTGCGAATGACGATGCCGGCTGCGCACAAGGCAATGATCGGCGTGTCCTGTTGATAGAGCTGGCGCAGGGTCGCGCCGAACTCGTGGTAGGCACGATCGGCCTCGGTCACGCGCTCGGCCAGGCCGTGGATCAAGGCGTCGGGATACAGCTGTTGAATCCTGCGCGCGGTGGCCAGGCTGCCGTTGCCAAGGATGACAATGGCTGGTGCGTGTCGAGTCAACCCTGCCACCTTTCACCGGGAACGATGATCAATGAAAAATACGGCGAGGACTGCGGATCCACCTCATCGAGCGGCACGATCTTCTGGTTGGTCATGGTCGCCCGCTCGACATACAAGGCCCGCTCGGCCAGCCCCACTTCAGCCAGCACCTGGCGCACCTTGGGAAAGTTGCGGCCCAACTTCATGATCACCGCCGCGTCGGCATCGGCCAGGCGCCGCTTTAGCTCTTCATGGGGCAGCACGCCGGACAACACCGACAGGCTCTGGTTGCGGTACACCAGCGGCGCACCGAGCACCGAAGCGCCACCGAGCATGGAGCAGACGCCCGGAATCACTTCGGCCTGGTAACGCTCGGCCAGGCGATCGTGCAGGTACATGTAGGAGCCATAGAAGAACGGATCCCCCTCGCAGATCACCGCCACATCGCGCCCGGCATCCAGGTGCGCGGCCACTTCCAGGCTCGCGGCGTCGTAGAAATCGCTGATGACCTGCTCATAGGAGAGCGGTGCCGGCAGCGCTTCGGTGGTCACCGGATACACCAGTGGCATCAGCGTTTGTGCGTCCTGCAAGTGCGCTTCGATGATGCCGAAGGCATTGCCCTTCTTGCCCTTGGCAACGAAATACGCGACTACCGGCGACTCGCGCAGCAGGCGCAAGGCCTTGACGGTGATCAATTCCGGGTCGCCGGGGCCTACGCCCAGGCCAAGCAAACGTCCGCGCGGCTGCATTATTCGACCTCCGTGGCCAGGGCATTGACGGCGGCGGCGGCCATGGCGCTGCCACCACGTCGCCCCTGCATGATGACAAAGGGCACGCCACGGCTATCGGCCGCGAGCATCGCCTTGGATTCCGCCGCACCGACAAAGCCAACCGGGAAGCCGAGAATCAGGGCCGGTTTCGGTGCACCGGCATCAATCATTTCCAGCAGATAGAACAGCGCGGTCGGGGCGTTGCCGATCACCACCACACTGCCTTCCAGGTGCGGCCGCCACAACTCCAGGGCCACCGCCGAGCGGGTGTTGCCCAGTTCACGGGCAAGCTCCGGCACGTTGTCGTCCTTGAGGGTGCAGATCACCGGATTGTTGGCCGGCAACCGTGCGCGGGTAATGCCTTCGGCAACCATCCGCGCATCGCACAGGATCGGCGCACCGGCCGCCAGCGCATCGCGCCCGGCCTTGCCGGCACCTGGCGAGAAACGCAGGTCTTCGATCACCTCGACCATGCCGCAGGCGTGGATCACTCGCACCGCGAGCTTTTCCAGGTCCGCTGGAATCTGGTCGAGCCGGGCCTCCGCACGAATGATGGCGAAGGAATTGCGATAGATCTCCTGACCATCGCGGATGTAATCAATCATCGAGGTTGCTCCGTGAGCAGGCATCGAGCAATGCGCCTGCTGCTTCTAGTGTGAGGTTGCGCGCCCGCAGGGCACCGAAGCCCGGTTGCCCGGGGGCGCGCAGAAACAAGTCATAACGGCCAGGCGCCACGGCCAGCAGCGTCGCCGCTGCCACATGGGCCATGGCGCAGGAACGCGAGCAGCCGCTCAAATGTACGCTGGCGGCCGGGCCTGGCTCTTGAAGAAGTTTGGCCAGTCGCAGCGCATCGGCCTTGGTATCGGCCAGCCCTTTACCGCAGCCGGCAGAGCCGGTGCAGGCCACCATGCGCGCCAGGGGCTGGCCCGGCTCGCAAAGCAAGCCAAGTTCGCGAAGTCGGGTGCGGACAGCAGCCGCTCGTTCAATTGCAATATTGGGCAGCAACAGGCTCTGCCAGGGCGTCAGGCGCAGGCTGTCATCGCCCATACTCGTCGCAAGCCGTGCGACACCGCGCAGCATGCCTGGGTCCAACCGCCCCAACGGCGGCGCTGCGCCGATGGCGACCAATGCCTCGTCGTTCTGTGGATAAGTCCCCAGGTGCAGGTCAGCTGGCGCTGGCTTGCGACGCCATTGCAAGACGACTGGATCGCGGCGTACTGGAATCGTAAGTTGCTGCACGAACGCCTCGACACCAACGTCTGCCAACAGCTGGCGCATGCGTACCTGATCAGGCCGGGCCAGATCGAGAAACCGATCGAGCACCGCCAACACCAGCGCATGCCCCTGCTCCAGCGGTACAGCGCCCACTGGCGCGGCGTCCGCCGGGCAACCCGCGAGCCCGAACGCCAGCCAGACGTTGCCTTCGAGCATCAGCGCCGACAGCCACAGATCATGAGGATGTTCGAGCATGGCCATGCCCTCGCCGCCATCGAGCTGCACGGCGAACTTGGCCGACAGCTGATGAAAGCGCACGGTCGACTCCAGCGAGTGAAGTATCTGCGCGGCCAAGGGGCGAGTGTCGAACAGCATCTGCCGATCAAGACCGGCAATCGGGCTGAGCATCAGGTTACGCACATCATCGCCCGCCGCCTGGGACGGCCCCAGGGCCGCCGCCAACAGCATCTCGATCAGCGGCGCCTGCTGCTCGCCGATACCCCGGATCTGCAAGTTGCCCCGGTTGGTCGCCTCGATCACGCCGCCGGCGTAGCGCTCGGCTGCCGCTGCCACCGCCTCGGCCTGGGCGGCGCTGAGCGCGCCACCGGCCAGCTTGATCCGCGAAATACCGCCATCCAATGCCGGGACGATACGCAGCAACCCCGGGCAAGCCGAGGGGCGCAGGGCATCAGAGGTGGTTCGGGCCGACGAAGGCTCGTTCAAAAGGTCACCCGGCAAGTGGGAAAAGGCACTTCAGTGTAGAAGGCGCGGTATTATGCCTGCTTTGTCCGAAGGCATGAAAAGCCTGCCTGTCGGATTGGCGCACAATGAGGAAAAGGCATGTCGCCCTGGCTGACGGTAGTGGGAATCGGTGAAGACGGCTTCAGTGGCCTGGGCAAGAGCGCCCGGCGTGCATTGCTGGGCGCTTCACGGGTGTTCGGCGGCCAGCGCCAGCTGGACTTGTTGCCACACTGCATCCGCGCCGAACGCCATCTCTGGCCAAGCCCTTTCTCGTTGAACCCGGTACTGGCGCTGCGCGGCGAACCGGTCTGCGTGCTGGCCAGCGGTGACCCGATGCTGTTCGGCGTGGGCGCCAGCCTGGCGCGGCAGGTGGCGCCCGAGGAGTTGAATATTCTCTCGGCACCGTCCTCCTATTCCCTGGCCGCTGCCCGCCTCGGCTGGCCGTTGCAGGAGGTCGTCACCCTTTCGGTGATGGCCCGTCCCGTCGCCGCGCTGGCCGCGCACCTTTACAGCGGCGTGCGTCTGCTGGTGTTGAGCAACGATGGCGCCAGCCCGGCGGCAATCGCGACGCTGTTGCGCGAACGTGGCTTCGGCCCCAGCCGGATCACCGTGCTGGAACATCTGGGCGGCAGTGCCGAACGGCGTGTTCAAGCGCTGGCTGATGATTGGCAAGCCGCCGACATCGCCACCCTGAACCTGGTCGCCATCGAATGCCTGGCAGCAAAGGATGCCCCACGCTTGTCACCGCTGGCCGGCTTGCCGGATTCGGCCTTCGAGCACGACGGCCAGTTGACCAAGCGCGACGTACGCGCCATCACCCTCGCCCGCCTCGCACCCCAGCCAGGTGAACTGCTCTGGGATGTCGGCGCCGGCAGCGGCTCAATCGGCATCGAGTGGATGCGCGCCCACCCCAGCTGCCGCGCCCTGGCGATCGAGGCTGATGCCGGGCGCCAGCAGTTTATCGAACACAACCGCGATGCCCTCGGCGTGCCGGGCCTGCTACTGATCCGTGGCCGTGCGCCGCAGGCGTTGGCGGGGCTCGAGCGTCCCGATGCGATCTTCATCGGCGGCGGGGTAACCCGTGAAGGTATTTTGCAAACCTGCTGGGAGCAACTGCGCCCCGGCGGTCGCCTGGTGGCCAATGCGGTCACCCTGCAAAGCGAAGCGACCCTGGTCGATTGGCGCGAGCGGCACGGCGGCGAACTGACCCGCATCCACATCGCCCAGGCCCAGCCACTGGGCGAATTCGACACCTGGCGCCAGGCCCTGCCGATTACCCTGCTCGAAGCAATCAAGCCCTGTGATGCGTGACGAAACAGGCGAACAACCGGTCCCCCTGCGCAGCGGCCTGACCACCGGCAGCTGCGCCACTGCCACCAGCCTGGCAGCGGCTCGACTACTGTTGACCGGCCAGCACGACGATGCCGTGCAGATCACCCTGCCCAAAGGCAAGCAGGTGCAGATGCGCCTGGAATTCTGCCGCCTGACCGGCGCTGGCGCCGAGGCCGGGACCTTGAAAGATGCCGGCGATGACCCGGACGTGACCCACGGCGCACTGCTCTATAGCCAGGTGCGCTTGTGCGCCGAGCCAGGCGTGCGCTTTATCGCAGGTGTTGGCGTCGGCACCGTGACCCGCCCCGGGCTGGTGCTGGGCGTGGGCGAGCCCGCGATCAACCCCGTGCCGCGCAAGATGATGAGCGAACACCTGCAGCAACTGGCCGCCGAATGTGCTTATGCGGGCGGCTTCGAGGTGACGGTGAACGTCGAGAACGGCGAAAGCCTGGCCCTGAAAACCATGAACCCGCGCTTGGGCATTCTCGGCGGGCTGTCGATTCTGGGCACCAGCGGCATCGTGCGGCCGTTCTCCTGCTCGGCCTACATCGCCTCGATCCACCAGGGTATCGACGTCGCCAAGACCAACGGCTACCTGCACATCGCCGCGTGCACCGGTAACGCCAGCGAAGACACCATGCGCCGGGTCTACGACCTGCCGGAAATCGCCCTGATCGAAATGGGCGACTTTGTCGGTGCCGTGCTCAAGCACTTGCGTAAAGTCCCGGTGGAAAAACTCAGCCTGTGCGGTGGCTTCGGCAAAATCAGCAAACTCGCCGCCGGGCACATGGACCTGCATAGCCGCCACTCCAGCATCGACCTGCCGCAACTGGCCGACTGGGCCGCCGCCATCGGCGCCGATAGCGAGTTGCAAACCGCCATCCGCCAGGCCAACACCAGCCAGCAGGCTTTGGCCCTGGCCAGTGCCGCCGGTGTCGCACTGGGTGATGCGGTGTGCCAACACGCCCTGGACTTCGCCCGCAGCGTGGTGCCGGCGCAGGTGCAGGTGGAAGTCTTCGCCATCGATCGCCAGGGCGGCATCGTCGGCCACGCGGGAGCCTTTACATGAAACGCATTCTACTGCTCGGCGGCGTGACCGAAGCCCTGGCCATCGCCCGCACCCTGGGGCCGGAGCATATCTACAGCCTGGCCGGCATCGGCCGGGTGCCGACCGACCTCCGCTGCCAGGTCCGCGTCGGCGGCTACGGCGGTGCAGAAGGTTTGGCCGCGTTCATTCGCGCCGAAGGCATCAGCCTGTTGATTGATGCCACCCATCCCTATGCCGCGCAAATCAGTCATAACGCAGCCAACGCTGCGCGGCTGACGGCTATTCCCTGTTGGGCCCTGAGGCGTCCGGCCTGGGAGCCGCAGCCGGGGGATGACTGGCGTGAAGTGGCGGATTGGGCGGAGTTGATTCGGGCGCTGGCACCGTTCAAGCGGCCGTTGTTTACGTTGGGGCGGGAGCCGTTGCAGCATTTGGATGAGATACCGGCGGATCAGTTCTGGACGCTGCGCGCACTCGACTCGGTTCCTGGCAATGAGCGCTGCGAGGTGATTGGGGCGCGTGGGCCTTTCCGACTGGAGGATGAGCGCGAACTGTTCGAGCGTCGCCAGGTCGATGTGTTGATCAGCAAGAACAGTGGCAGCAGTGCTACCGAACCAAAGCTGGAAGTTGCGCGGGAACGTGGGGTGCCAGTGTTGATTCTGCAGCGGCCAGCCTTGCCGCTGGTAGATCAGGATTTTTTTGCGGTGGATGAGCTGGCCTCATCGCTGGCAAGCCAGCTCCTACAGTGATTAATGCCAGACCAACAGTGTGTTAACGCTCATACCCTCTGTAGGAGCGGGCTTGCCCGCGATGAAGCCCTGCCAGACAACACAAAAATCACCTTCAAAAAACAATCCACTGCGTCACCCCACCACAGCCCCGCATTTTTACTTATCCAGTCTATTCTGGCTAAATAGCCACCATTCACAGCCCCCCCCAACCCGGACCTGCCCATGCCCCGACACCGGCTCGCCTATGCCTGGATCGCCTGCTTCGCAGTGCTGTTCAACATGCTGGCCATGCCCTTGTCCGGCGCTTCGCCGCAGGCCGAGCAATTGTTGTGGGGCTCGTTCTGCTCAGGCTCAGGCACCCGTCTGGTTGCCCTCTCGCTGGGCCAGGCCGAACAGAACGCCCCGCAAAACAACGATCACTCGACCATGCAGCACTGCTGGTGCTGTTCCGGTTCCACGCCGTTGGTGGCCTTGCCCGGGCACGCGGCCCGACTGATTCTGGCGTACCACGACGTAACCGTGGATGCGCCCACTGCATCGGCCATCACCCCCACGCCGCGCCAGCAATGGCCCAGCCTCAACCCGCGTGCCTCGCCTCTGGCCTGATTCACCCCACACATTGCTGTGCCCTGAATCGACTGGAGAACCACCATGCTCAAGAAAGCACTTGTCCTGGCCGCCCTGCTGCTGCCCGCCTTCTTTGCCAATGCCCACGAATACAGCGTCGGCGACCTGCAGATCGCCCACCCGTGGTCGCAGGAACTGCCGCCGAACGCACCCAACGTTGCGGCCTACTTCGTGATCCATAACAACGGCAAGAGCGCCGACCGTCTGCTCAGCGTCGACAGCCCCATCGCCGGCAAGGCCGAGCTGCATGAACATGTGAAAAACGGCGACCTGCTGAAGATGCAGCAGGTCCAGAGCGTGGAAATCCCTGCCGGCGCCGACGCCACCTTCGCGCCCATGGCCCATCACGTGATGCTCATGGAGCTCAAGGACCGCAGCTTGCTGCAGGACGGCAAGCGCTTCGCGCTGACACTGCATTTCGAGAAAGCCGGCAACGTGACCGTCGAGATTGCCGTGCAGAAAACAGCCCCGCCTGAAAGCAGGGTACAAGCCCACGCGCATTAATCACTGACGACCATGCGCACGCCCGCCAGGCCGCCCGGATTGCACCGCCGTCATGTGAACACGACGCGCGGCTCCTGGCTCAGCCTGTTTGCCATGTTGATGATCTTTATCGGCCCGCTGATTTCCCAGGCGATGCCGATGGATCACAGCATGCCGATGTCCATGAACGCAGCCATGGACATGCGCACGGCCGCCCCCGGCAGCCATGACAGCGGCCATTCGGCCGAGCATCACAAGGGCGCGGGAAAATTGCAGGCACTCTGGGAAAAGTGCGGCTATTGCAGCCTGTTCTTCCATTGCCCGGCGCTGCCCAACGCCATCAGCCTGCTTGCCTGTGACGCCCCTTCGGCATCAGACTGCCTCGATTCCCGGCCGCTTCAGGGCCATGCCCGCCAGGCGGTCTTCCCCGGCGCCCGCACGCGCGCCCCGCCCCCCCCTCGCTCACGTCTGACTGAAACCTCACGCTGCCGAACCTGAATGCACTGCCCAAGACAGTCGCAGACGGCTGCGTGTGACCTTTTTGCGACACGTGGAGCATGCCCCATGAGCAAACCGAAAATTTCGTTCTACAACCTGGCCTGGCGCTGGCACTTCTATGCCGGGCTATTCGTTGCCCCTTTCATGATCCTGCTGGCACTGACCGGGATCATCTACCTGTTCAAGCCGCAACTGGACCCGTTGATGTACGGCGACCTGCTGACGGTCAACCCTGCGCACCACAGCTTGAGTGCCGACGAGCAACAGCAGCGTGTGCGCCTGGCCTATCCGCACGGGAGTGTCAGCCAATACCTGCCAGCCCCCACTGCCGAGCGCAGTGCGCAGTTCGTGATCAAGCAGGAAGGGCGCGAACTGAATGTCTTCATCGACCCGTACACCGGCACACTTCTCGGTGAGCAGGATGCCAAGGACAACCTGCAGGCCATCGCCCGCGCCCTGCACGGCGAGTTGATGATCGGCACCTTCGGCGACCGTCTGGTGGAACTGGCGGCAGGCTGGGGGATTGTCCTGGTGGTGTCCGGGATGTACCTGTGGTGGCCGCGCGGCAAGTCAGCCGGTGGCGTGCTGTGGCCGCGCCTGCGCAGCCGGGGCCGGGTTTTCTGGCGTGATCTGCACGCCGTTGTCGGCTTCTGGGGCGGGGCGTTGCTGCTGGTCATGCTGCTCAGCGGCATGACCTGGACCGGCGTATGGGGCAAGCAGTTCGCCCAGGTCTGGAACACCTTCCCCGCGGCAATGTGGACCGACGTGCCCAAGTCCGATCAGGAAGCACGCAGCCTCAACAGCGCCACACGCCAGACCGTGCCCTGGGCTATGGAAAACACGCCCATGCCGCAATCGGGCGCTCACGCCGAACACGCCGGCCACAACTCCGGCACCACTGCCCCGGCCGCACCGCAAGTGAGCCTGCAGCAGGTTGTCGATATCGCCACCGAGCGCAGCGTCGAGCCCGGCTACAGCATCACCCTGCCGACCACCGCCGAAGGCGTCTTCACCATCGCCGTGTTCGCCGACGACCCACGCAACGACGCCACCCTGCACGTCGATCAATACAGCGGCAAGGTGCTGGCCGACGTGCGCTGGCAAGACTACAACAACGTCGCCCGCGCCACCGAAATGGGCGTGATGCTGCATGAAGGCAAGATGTTCGGGCCGGTGAATCAGATCATCGTGCTGCTGATTTGCCTGATGATTCTGCTCAGCGCTGTCAGCGGTGTGGTGATGTGGTGGAAACGTCGTCCACAAGGAAGTTTTGGTGTGCCGCCGCTGCGGCATGATTTGCCGAAGTGGAAGACGGCGATTGTGATCATGATTGGCTTGGGCGTGGCGTTTCCGTTGGTGGGGGTTTCGCTGATTGCGGTTTGGGCGTTGGATTGGGGGGTGTTGTCGCGGCTGGGGCGGAAGGTGGAAATGGCCTGAGGTTGTTGGTTGCCTGCGCGGGCCTCATCGCTGGCAAGCGGAACGCCGCCCGACCATCTCCTACAGAGGGATTTTTGCATCGCTGGCAAACCGCTCCATGTAGGAGCTGGCTTGCCAGCGAAGGCTTCACCGCCCAGCTTCAGCCCGACTGCGTCGCTGGCGAACCAACGTCGTCCAGCCCTGCAATGGATGCTTCAACCAGCGCCTTGGCGACTTCGAGCTGATGCATCACCGAGCGCGCCAGCGAGCGCAGTTCGGGCGGGCAGTTGTCGGCAAGTCGACCGGACAAGACTAGCCATACAAAAAGACAGGCGCAACAGCGCTCAAGGCGGGTGGATTATGCTTGGGAAATGCCACTCACAAAATAAAGAATTCACCTACAGAGCGACTGCTATCGAGATATTGCCGATTGACGATTGAAATTTAATCAATATGATTAAATTCAAATCAGTGGTTCGAAACGATGCTCGACTGAATGATTGCCGCACTCAAAGGCGGTCCCTGCCTCACTAAATCCTGCTGTCTCTCACCACACTCAGGGGTGATCCCATCATGACCCGCACAGCTAACACCCGAGTCGTTACCGCTCACATCCCGGTGCAACTGGCCGAAAAGATCGATCAGATGGCTACACGTATAGAGCGTTCAAAGGGCTGGATCGTCAAACAAGCACTCGCCGCGTGGATCGACCAGGAAGAAGAGCGCAGTCGCCTGACCCGTGAAGCACTCGCCGATGTCGACGTCGGTCGGGTTATCGACCATCAGGCTGTTCAAGCCTGGGCCGACAGCCTCAGCACCGACAACCCGTTGCCGGCACCACGCTGATGGAGTTGAAGTGGACAAGCAAGGCACTTTCCGACCTGACCCGGCTCTATGAATTCCTGGCCACGGCCAACCAACCCGCCGCGGCACGAACGGTTCAGCAGCTCATAGCTGCACCGACCACGCTGTTGAACAACCCGCGAATTGGCGAGTGGCTGGAAGAGTTCGAACCGCGTGATGTGCGGCGGATCTTGGTCGGTCACTATGAAATGCGCTACGAGATTCAAGGCTCGACGATTTATCTGTTGCGTCTGTGGCATACACGCGAGGATCGCTAGGCGTGTCGCAATGACAGCCTGCCAAAGCCCTTGGCAATTCCATACGTGCGGTAGAAGTCACAACCTACGTGGCCGCTGCCGGACTCTATGTCCATGCACCAACGAAGCGCGCTCACCTGCACCCTGCCTCCTGACCAGCCCTTCTCTGGTGCAGCGCCACGGCTGAAATATGCCAGAAACCGCCGCCCCAGAGCCTCGCACGCACTTCGGCACACCCCTTGCTAAAGACCCTTCAGAAGTCGCCCTCTGCCCACTGAAAAACTCAAAGTACATGGAGATCGCACAATGAAGCGTCGTAGTTTGATCAAGGCTTTCACGCTGACGGCATCGATTGCCGCCATGGGCATGACCTGGAGCCTCCAGGCCGCCGAGACCATCAAGGTCGGCATCCTGCATTCGTTGTCGGGGACCATGGCGATTTCGGAAACCTCGCTCAAGGACATGGCCTTGATGACCATCGACCAGATCAACGCCAAGGGTGGCGTCAACGGCAAGATGCTGGAGCCGGTGGTGGTGGACCCTGCATCGAACTGGCCGCTGTTCGCCGAGAAAGGCCGGCAGTTGCTGACCCAGGACAATGTCGCCGTGGTGTTTGGTTGCTGGACTTCGGTGTCGCGTAAATCGGTGTTGCCGGTGTTCGAAGAACTCAACGGCTTGCTGTTCTACCCGGTGCAGTACGAAGGCGAAGAGATGTCGCCGAACGTGTTCTACACCGGTGCGGCGCCAAACCAGCAGGCCATCCCGGCGGTGGAGTACCTGATGAGCGAAGACGGCGGCAGTGCCAAGCGCTACTTCCTGCTGGGTACCGACTACGTCTACCCGCGCACCACCAACAAGATTCTGCGTTCGTTCCTGCACTCCAAGGGAGTCGCCGACAAGGACATCGAAGAGGTCTACACCCCGTTCGGCCACAGCGATTACCAGACCATCGTGGCGAACATCAAAAAGTTCTCGGCCGGCGGCAAGACAGCAGTGATCTCCACCGTCAACGGCGACTCCAACGTGCCGTTCTACAAGGAACTGGCCAACCAGGGCCTGAAAGCCACCGACGTGCCGGTGGTGGCGTTCTCGGTCGGCGAAGAAGAGTTGCGCGGCATCGACACCAAGCCGCTGGTGGGCAACCTGGCCGCCTGGAACTATTTCGAATCGGTGGAGAACCCGGTCAACCAGAAGTTCGTCGCCGACTGGAAAGCCTACGCCAAGGCCAGGAACCTGCCGGGCGCCGACAAGGCCGTGACCAACGACCCGATGGAAGCCACCTACGTGGGCATCCATATGTGGGCGCAGGCCGTAGAAAAGGCCAAGACCACGGATGTGGACAAGGTGCGTGCGGCGCTGGCCGGGCAGACGTTCAAGGCGCCGTCGGGCTTTACCCTGACCATGGATGAGAAGAACCATCACCTGCATAAGCCGGTGATGATCGGTGAGATTCAGGATGATGGACAGTTCAACGTGGTATGGCAGACCGCGGAGCCGATCAAGGCGCAGCCGTGGAGCCCTTACATTCCGGGCAATGACAAGAAGCCGGATTATGCGGTGAAGAGTAACTAAACAGCGGATGCCACAACCTGTGGGACCGCATGGCCCCTATCGCTGGCAAGCCAGCTCCCACAGGGTCCGCGTGCACCACTCACTCCTGTGGGAGCTGGCTTGCCAGCGATGAGGCCCTGACAGGCAGCATGGAATTTCCACAGGGGCCGCGCATGTCTTTCAGGACATCTTGATATGCTCACTGCCCTCTATCGCTTCATCTTCAGCCTCGCCCTGCTGCTGCCCCTGGCCGCACACGCCAGCGAAGCCGACTATTTCATTACGAGCAACCCCACCCAGCAAGCGACCCTGCTGCAAGGTTGGGCCGCACAACCGGACCCAACCCGGTTGCCCCTGCTCGAAGCGCTGCAACAAGGCCGCCTGCCGGACGACGAGCGCAAGCTGCGCCTGAACAACCGCCTGCGCGGTCTGGTCGAAAATGCGCTGGCTAGCCATCGCCTGCTCTCCAACCAGACTGATGTGCGCCTGGCTGCTGCACAACAACTGCAAAAAACCGCGCAACCAGCCCAGGTCGCCTTTCTCGACCGACGCTTCGCCGCCGAACCCGACGAGGTCGTGCACGCCGCCCTGGCTCTGGCCCTGGCCAACCTGCAACTGGTCGATACAGACCCTGCGGTACGCCTGGCTGCCGTGCGCCTGCTCGGCGAAACCGGCGACCCGCTGGCCCGCACCCGCCTGGAAACCCTGCTCGACCCCAGCGTGGAAACCGACGCAAGCGTGCGCACCGCTGCCGAAACCAGCCTGGCCCAGGTCAAGCGCAAGCTGCTGATCGGCGAACTGCTGGGCCAGGCCTTCAGCGGTATGTCGCTGGGCTCGATTCTGCTGCTGGCCGCCCTCGGCCTGGCCATCACCTTCGGCTTGCTCGGGGTGATCAACATGGCCCACGGAGAGATGCTGATGCTCGGCGCCTATGCCACCTACGTGGTCCAGATCCTGTTTCAGCGCCTGGCCCCCTCTGCGCTGGAGTTCTATCCGTTGGTGG
The DNA here is from genome assembly GCF_024741815.1 of Pseudomonas sp. LS1212. Classification (NCBI taxonomy): domain Bacteria; kingdom Pseudomonadati; phylum Pseudomonadota; class Gammaproteobacteria; order Pseudomonadales; family Pseudomonadaceae; genus Pseudomonas; species Pseudomonas sp. LS1212. Next base: position 600,910 of record NZ_CP102951.1, on the reverse strand, counting down.
CGTTGCCGGTGGCGTTCTTCGTCACCGCCGGCGTCGGCATGCTGCTCGAGCGCACGGTGATTCGCCATCTCTACGGGCGCCCATTGGAAACCCTGCTGGCGACCTGGGGTATCAGCCTGATCCTGATCCAGGCCGTACGGCTCTGCTTCGGTGCACAAAACGTCGAAGTCGCCAACCCGGCCTGGCTGTCGGGCGGTATTCAAGTGCTGCCGAATCTGGTGTTGCCGTACAACCGCATTGTCATCATCGGCTTCGCGCTGTTCGTGGTGGTGTTGACTTGGCTGCTGCTGAACAAGACCCGTCTGGGCCTGAACGTCCGGGCCGTGACTCAGAACCGCAACATGGCCGCCTGCTGCGGCGTGCCCACCGGGCGGGTCGACATGCTCGCCTTCGGCCTGGGCTCGGGTATCGCCGGGCTCGGTGGCGTGGCCCTGAGCCAGATCGGCAACGTCGGCCCGGACCTGGGCCAGAGCTACATCATCGACTCGTTTCTGGTGGTAGTGCTGGGGGGCGTCGGCCAGCTCGCCGGCAGCGTTTCGGCAGCCTTCGGCCTGGGCATCGCCAACAAGATTCTTGAACCGCAGATCGGTGCCGTGCTCGGCAAGATCCTGATCCTGGCGCTGATCATTCTATTTATCCAGAAACGTCCGCAAGGCCTCTTCGCATTGAAAGGACGGGTGATCGACTGATGAACCAGCCTCTGCTTGTAACCGCCGCGCAAAAGGCCGGCCCTAAAACTTCCCTTGCCGTGGGTGGCGCCGTGCTGCTCCTGTTGCTGGCCCTGCCGCTGCTGTCGCTGTTGCCGGCCGACAGCCGCCTGCAGGTCTCGGCCTATACCCTGACCCTGGTCGGCAAGATCCTCTGCTACGCGATCGTTGCCCTGGCCCTGGACCTGGTCTGGGGCTATGCC